>NZ_QETI01000004.1:0-340972 GCF_003105075.1 Comamonas sp. JNW | reverse complement strand
TGCGGGTAGAAGCTTGGCTGCAAAACCGCGCATAAGCGGGCAAATCGGCTGTGAGCTAACTGGCCAGTCTGAATTCAGCGGTTTTGCAGAGGATCCCTAAGATAGATTTCCAAAAATTACTCCGATGAAGACAATGGCTTTGTTCGGGTGCGTAATTTCAACAATGTGCATCAATACAACTTGCGGCTGCGCGCTGCTCCTATCCATACCACGCGGTGGGTTGGGTCCAACACTATCAGTCGACGAAGAAGCTGATTGCGGCTCTGGGCCCTTTCGAGACCTGTAAAAAAGCGACTCTAAGCCTTAGCCTCCCTGCCCGGCCCCCTCAGCGGGGTGTGGATCAATATCCACCACCAGCCGATCGGGCTCGACCAGCGCATCGAGGTGCTTGCAGGCCCATTTGCTGTGGCCATCGATGCCGGCCACCGTGTGGCCGTCGGCAATCACATTGCCGTGCTCGACCAGGTAGACGCTGGTATTGAACACAAAGCGTGAGACTTCGGCGGGGTCCATCTCGGAGAACAGCAGCTGCACATCGGGCACGCCAAAGGTGGCGCCGCCCAGGCTGTCCATCAGCATCTCGCCGGGGCGGTTGCTGATGTTGAAAAAGCGCACATTGACGACGCCGTAGTAGACAAAGCCTTCGGCATGGGCCTGCAGATAGCGCTGCGGGTTCAGCAGGCAGCCGGCATTGGTCTGGCTGATGGCAGTGACGCCCCCGTTCTCGATCAGCACATGCATGACCGCTTGCAGGATCTCCAGCCGCTCGGGCACAGAAAGGCCTCTACCCATGAACTCGCTCACCAGCACGCAGTGCTGGCACTGGGCCAGCGCGCTTTCCTTTTCGGGCCAGTCCCAGGTCTGCTCCAGCGCGCTGGCGTAGTCGGTGGGCGCCATCGGCTCGCCTGCGCGGATGATTGCGACCTCGCTGGGCACACCCTTTTTGTCGCTGTAGTCCACACAGTAGTCGCGCAGCGCCAGCAAGATGGTGTCGCCATCTGCGACCAGGTCCACCGCCCCCAGGCGCTCGGCCAGCGCGGCGCGCAGGGTTTCGCCATCCAGCATCGCGGGGTGGGCGTAGAGAGCCTCAAAGGCCCACATATCGGGGGCCATGCGGAGCTCGGGATTCGGTGGTGCCATGGTGCGCTCTCGGGCAGTGAAGATAGCCTGCATCTTGCCATGGCGCGCCCAGGTCTTGTCACCTCGGCTTTACCGGACAGGCCTAAGATGGCGCCACTCAGTGGAGCAAAAAATGGATAACAGCGATCTGGAATATGTCGGCTTTTGGGCGCGCGTCGGGGCAGCTTTGATCGACACGGTGGTGTTGCTCGTCATCATCACACCGGCCCTGGTGGCGATATACGGCTGGGACTACTTCATGGCCGAAGGCCTGGTGCAGGGCCCCGCCGATGTGCTGATCAGCTGGGTGCTGCCCGCAGTGGCCTGCATCTGGCTGTGGCACAAGCTGCGGGCCACGCCGGGCAAGATGCTGATAGGGGCCGAGATAGTGGATGCCGAGACGGGAGAGGCGATGGGCCTGGGCCAATCGGTGGTCCGCTACCTCGGCTATTTTGTGTCCATCGTGCCGCTGTGCCTCGGCCTCATCTGGGTGGCCTTTGACCCGCGCAAGCAGGGCTGGCACGACAAGATCGCCGGCACCGTGGTGGTGCGCCGCAAGGGTGGGCGCACCCAGCCCGTGCAGTTCAAGGGATCACCTCGCGAGCAAGGCTGACCCGCATCTGGGGCCAGCCCCTGGTCTTAGTCCAGGTGGGTCAGCAGATGCAACCAGAAGCGCGCCCGCATCTCCAGGGTGGACACCAGGATGTGCTCATACACCGTGTGCGCGCCGTCGCCATCGGCTCCCAGGCCATCGAGTGATGGCACGCCCATGGCCGAGGTGAAGTTGGCATCGCTGCCGCCGCCGGTAGGGGGCGCTTCTTCCAGCGCAAAGCCGGCTTCGCGGGCTGATTGCTGGGCCTTGGCCAGCAGCGCTTCGGCGCGGGCGTCCTTGACCATCGGGGGGCGGTTCACTTCGACATCGATATCGAGCGTCATGCCCTCGCCCACGGGGCGCAGCGCACGCATCTTGCCCACCAGCTCATCGGCCGCCTGCAGATCGGGCAGGCGGAAATCGACCACGCATTTGCAGAAGGCCGGCACGGTGTTGGTGGTGGTGCCGCCTTCGATGGTGCCCACGCTCACGGTCACACCCCTCTGGTAGTCGGTCATCGCTTCGAGCGCCAGGATCTGGTGCGCCATCTCGCGGATCGCGCTGCGGCCCTTGTCATGGGCCACACCCGCATGCGATGCCAGGCCCTTGACGCCCAGGCGCAGCATGCCGGTGCCCTTGCGGGCGGTGACGCAGCGGCCACCGTTGGCGCGGGCAGGTTCGGCCACCAGGCAGTAGCGGGCATGGCGGGCAAAGGCCTCGATGTGCTTGCGCGATGCGTGGCTGCCGGTTTCCTCGTCGGGCACGACCAGCAGGTCCACCGGCAGCGGCGTGCTGCCCGGCGTGGCCACGGCGCTCATCGCGGTCAGTGCCAGGTAGATGCCAGCCTTCATGTCGTAGCCGCCGGGGCCATAGAGGCGGTCGCCTTCGATGCGGATCGGGTTGTCGGCCAGCATGCCGATGGGGTGCACGGTGTCCGAGTGGCCCAGGATCAGCAGGCCTTCACGGGTGTCGCCCTCGGCGCGGTTGGTGATGTGCAGCACGGGCAGCACCGGGCCCAGCCCTTGCTTGCCTTCGGCCTGGGTCTCGATCACCGTGGCGCGCAGGCCAGCGGCGGCGGCCTGGGCACGCATCATCTCGACCATGCGGGCGATCGAGGCGGGGTTGTTCGATGGCGATTCGCAGCGCATCCATTCCGAGATGCCATCCACCAGTTGTTGCGTTGTTGCTTGCATCGTTGTTCCTTGGGTCTTGTCGAAAAGTGATAGGAGATCAGGCGGTGACCCGGCCGGCCCAGGGGGCCAGCCAGTCCGCATCGGGCATGCGCCCTTCAAACCATAGGTGGGCGCAGACATGGCTCATGGCCTCGCCGTCATGGCCGATGCCGGCGACCTCATGCAGTTGCCAGGCCAGCGGCAGCCCCAGCCGGTCTGCCGCCTGCTGGCCCGCTGCGTAGTAGTGGTGGGCGCGGGCAAAGCGGTGCGGGCCCTGGCGCAGTGCGGCGGGCTCGGCCGGCAGGTTCGGGTCCTGGGTATCGGTGTCGCGGTCGCCCGCCAAAATGACCAGTGGGATGCGCAGCAGCTGGGCCAGCGCCCCATCGGCCAGGCCAATGCCGGCCAGGCCTTGCGGAAAGTCCTGCTGGGCATCGGGCAAGGTGTACCAGCCCGGGTTGCCCGCCGCCACGCCGGCAAAGCCGGCAGCACCCAAGGTGCTGGCCAGCCGGTGCACAAACTGGCCGCCGGCCGAATGGCCAAACAGGTAGAGCGGCTGCTGCTGCACCACCCCGGCATCGCGCAGCTGCTGGGCCAGGTTCATCACCGCCTGGTAGGCCCAGTAGTCACGCGGCTGCAGGTCGCCCTCTTCGCTCCAGACGCTGCCGTTGTTGTAGCTCTCCACGCCCGGCCAGTGCTCGTTGCCAAAGGTCGGCGCAATGATCTGCAGGCCGTAGCGGTCGGCCGCAGGCATCCAGAAGTCGCGGTAGTCGTCGCCATTGCGCAGCACGCCATGCTGCACCAGCACCACCGGTGCATCGGCGGCCAGGCCCTCGGGGCGGTAGCAGTTCAGGGTGATCGGCAGGTAGAGCGCGCCGTCGCCGGCTTGCCAGTCGATGGCAAAACGGCCGTGCTGCTGGGTAAAGCGTTGCCAGTCCATGCGGTGGTTTCCTCTGTGCGCGTCCAACGGGTCAGTCCAACAAATGGCAGGCGGTCACATGGCCGGCTGACGTCTCGCGCAGGCGGGGCACCTCCTGCTTGCAGCGCTCCATTGCATGCGGGCAGCGCGGGTGAAAGGTGCAGCCCGGTGGCGGGTTCAGCGGTGAGGGGATCTCGCCCTTGATCGGCGTGAAAACGCGCTTGCGCCGGCCCACATCGGGCACCTCGGCCAGCAGCGCCTGGGTGTAGGGGTGCTGGGCCTGGCCAAAGATCTCGGCCGTGGGCGCCATCTCCACAATCTTGCCCAGGTACATGATGGCCACCTTGTCGGAGATGTGGCGCACCACGCCCAGGTCATGGCTGATGAAGAGGTAGGTCAAGCCGCGCTGGGCGCGCAGGTCCATGAACAGGTTGATTACCTGGGCCTGGATGGACACATCGAGCGCGGCCACCGGCTCATCGCAGACCAGGAACTCCGGCGTCACCATCAGCGCACGGGCAATGCCGATGCGCTGGCGCTGGCCGCCCGAGATCTGGTGCGGCAGGCGCGCGCGGTACTCACTGGCCAGGCCCACCTCGGCCAGCGCGGCATCGACGCGGCCGGGCACCTCGGCCGCAGGGGCTAGCTTGTGCACATGCAGTGCCTCGCCCAGGATCTGGTGCAGCTTCTGGCGCGGGTTGAGCGAGGCCTGCGGGTCCTGGAACACCATTTGCACGCCCAGGGTGTAGGCGAGCTTGTCCTGGCCGCCCAGGCCGCTCACATCCTGGCCCTTGTAGAGCAGTTGGCCTTCGGTGGCGGGGTGCAGGCCGGCCACCACGCGGCCCAGCGTGGATTTGCCGCAACCGGATTCGCCCACCAGGCCCAGCACCTCGCCCTTGGCGATCTGCAGGTTGACGCCGTTGACGGCATGCACAGTGCGCGTCTGCGCGGGCTGCCGGGCGACGGCGCCGACGATTTTCTGCAGCAGATCGGGCGCGCTGACAAAGCGCTTGTGCACATCGCGCAGTTCAATCACAGGGGTAGTCATCGCGGTCATGCGGCAGGTGCCTCCAGCGGTACAAAGCAGCGGAATGCGCGGCCGGGAATGGTAGTGACGGGGGGCTGCTCATCAACGCAACGCGGGGTGGCGCGGCCGCAGCGCGGCGCAAAGGCGCAGCCGGGCACGCGGCCCGACAGGCTGGGCGCCATGCCATTGATCTGCGTAAGCCGCTCGCCCGGTGTGGCCTGGGCCGGCAGCGAATTGAGCAGGCCCTGGGTGTAGGGGTGGCGCGGTGCATCGAGCACCTCGGCGACGGTGCCGGTCTCGACAATGCGGCCGCCATACATCACGGCCACCCGGTCGGCCAGCTCGGCGATCACGCCCAGGTCGTGGGTGATCCAGATCAGTGCCGTGCCCTGGGCCTGGCAGATCTGCTGCATGCGGTAGAGGATCTGGCCCTGGATGGTGACATCCAGCGCCGTCGTGGGCTCGTCGCAGATGATCAGGTCGGGGCGGTTGAGCATCGCAATCGCAATCGCCACGCGCTGGCGCATGCCGCCCGAGAACTCATGCGGGTAGCTGCGCAGGCGCTTCTCCGGCGCGGGGATGCCGACCATCGCCAGCGCCTCCACGCAGCGCTGCAAGGCCTGCGCCTTGGGCAGCTTCTGGTGCGCGTCGATGGCTTCGAGCATCTGCTCTTCGATGCGCAGCACCGGGTTGAGCGTCATCAGCGGGTCCTGGAAGATCATCGCGATGCGGTCGCCGCGCAGCTTGCGCATGGACTCGGCTGACAACTCGCGCAGGTCCTGGCCCTTGAACAGCACCCGGCCTTGGGTGACTTCACCGGGGGCATCGATCATGCCGAAGATGGAGAAACCGGTGACCGACTTGCCCGAGCCGGATTCACCGACCAGGCCCAGAATCTCACCCGCCTCCAGGCGGATATCGATGTCGCTGACGGCGGGCCAGGCGCCCTCTTCGGTGTGGAACACCGTCTGCAGATCTTGTACTTCAAGCAAAGGGATAGTCATTACTTCCTCGGGTCCAGAGCTTCACGCAGGCGGTCGCCGATCAGGTTGATCGACAGGATCAGGGCCAGCAGCGCCAGGCCGGGGAACATGCTGATCCAGTAGTCACCCGACATCAGGTACTGAAAGCCGTTGGCAATCAGCAGGCCCAGGGAGGGTTCGGTAATCGGCACCCCCACTCCCAGGAAGGACAGGGTGGCTTCGAGCACGATGGCATTGGCAATCTGGATGGTGGCGAACACCATCACCGGGCCCATGCAGTTGGGCAGCAGGTGGCGCGTCATGATGCGCCAGCCGGGAAAGCCCAGGTTCTTGGCCGCCTCGATGTATTCCTTCTTGCGCTCCTGCAAGGCACGGCCGCGCATGATGCGGGCGTAATGCGCCCACTGCACCATCACGATGGCGATCACCACCTTGTCCACGCCCCGGCCCAGAATGGCCAGCAGCACCAGCGCCACCAGGATGGTGGGAAAGCCGAGGATGAAGTCGACGATGCGCATCAGCACGGTATCGACCCAGCCGCCAAAATAGGCCGCGACCAGGCCGACGAGACTGCCGATGATGGTGGCGAGCACCACGGCGCTCAGGCCCACCATCAGGCTGATGCGCAGGCCGTGCAGGATGGCCGAGAGCATGTCACGGCCCTGGTCGTCGGTGCCCAGCCAGTAGGTCATGCCCGAAGCAGCTTCGGACATCGGCTTGAGGCGGCCGTCCATCAGGTCGAGCGCGCCCAGGTCATAGGGGTTTTGTGGCGACAGAAACGGCGCCAGCAGCACCACGGCCAGCAGCAGCACGAGGGCGATCACAGCCCCTTTGACGGACGGTTTGCTGCGCAGTTTCTTCAAAATGGCACGCCGCTGGGGCGTGTCTTGCAGGGGCTGAGCCCGCTTGCTGGGATCGATGGTCATCAGGGGTTTGTCGGGCTGCATCATGGGGCCTCCTGCAGCTGTACGCGCGGATCGAGCACCGCATAGGCCAGGTCCACCAGGAGGTTGATCATCACGAAGATGAAGGTGACCAGCATCACATAGGCCACCACCACCGGGCGGTCGAGCTTGTAGATGCTGTCAATCAAAAGCTTGCCCATGCCGGGCCAGGCGAACACGGTCTCGGTGATGGTCGAGTAGGCGATCAGGGTGCCGAACTCCATGCCGATCACGGTGACCACGGGGATCAGGATGTTGCGCAGGATGTGGCGGGTCAGGATGCGGCGCTCGCTGATGCCCTTGGCGCGCGCGAACTTCACATACTCCTGGGTCTTGGCCTCCATCACGCCGGTGGCGGTGAGCCGCAGCACCAGCGCGATATTGCCCAGCGCCAGGTTGATGGCCGGCAGCATCACATGGCTCCAGCCATCGGCGGTGAACAGCGACAGCGGCACGCCCAGCACATTGACCGTGTCACCCCGGCCCGAAGAGGGCAGCCACTGCAGCCAGACGGCGAACATCAGTATCAGCATCATGCCCTGCCAGAAGTTGGGCAGCGAAAAGCCCAGCACCGAGCCGCCCATCAGGCCCCGGCCCAGCGGCCTGTCGTTGAACAGGCCGGCAATCAGGCCCAGCGGAATGCCGAGCAGGCAGGTCAGGCCGATGGCGACCACGACCAGCTCGAAGGTGGCCGGAAAGCGCTGCACGATCAGCTCGATCGCGGGGATGCCATGCACAAAGGAGGTGCCCAGGTCACCCTGGAAGGCGCGGGTGAGAAAACTCCAGTACTGCAGCCAGACCGGCAGGTCCAGCCCCAGGCGCTTGATCATCGCCTGGCGGTCTGCATCGCTGGCCTCGGCGCTCACCAGCAGCTCGATGGGGTCGCCCACCGCGTAGACCGCCATGAACACCACCAGCGAGACCGCCAGCAGCACCAGAAAACTTTGCACCATGCGGCGCAGGATATAGACGATCACATTACGTCCTCAAAATTAGAATGCCATGCGCTGTCACCTGCATGGTTGCCGCCCTCTGTGGAGTCTTTTCATCGTGGGGCGTACAAAATCACAAAGCCCGCATGGCCCCACCACTGGAGCTGGATGCGGGCCCTGCCAGGGACCGGGCCTGTTTGGCGCCCGGTGTGGCACCAGCTGTCTATTTCGGTTTGACCGACATCGCCAGCGTGTACTGGTCGCGTCGGCCTTCGTAGCTCAACCCTTTCTTGAATGCCCAGATGCTGCTCTCGAAGTGCAGCGGAATCAGCGGTACGTTGGCCAGCGCAATCTGCGTGGCCTGCTGGTAGGCGGCCTTGCGCGCGCTCGCATCCATCTGCGCCATTGCGGGCACAAACACCTGGTCAAACGCGGGCAGGCTAAAGCCGCCGTAGTTGCTGGTGCCCAGGCCCTTGTCCTTGTCGGTGGTGGCCACCCAGTACTGGAACAGGCCCGAGGCCTCGCCGTTCTCCGACGGCCAGCCGCCCATCGCAAAGCTGAACTCGCGCTTGGCCCGCTTGGGGAAATAGATGGCAGCGGCTTGCGCATCCACCGTGGTCTTGATGCCAATGCGCGTCAGGTACTGGGCCACCGCCTGCGCGATCTGGCCGTCGTTGATGTAGCGGTCGTTGGTGGTGGTCAAGGTCAGCTCAAAGCCTTGCGGGTAACCGGCCTCGGCCAGCAGCTTCTTGGCGCCTTCGGGATCGAACTTGATCTCGGCGGGCTTGTCGAGGCTGCCGAACATGCCCGTTGGCATGTACTGGTTGGCCACGGTGGCCATGCCATCCATCAGCCGCTGCACGATGGCCTTGCGGTCAATGGCCATGTTGATGGCCTGGCGCACGCGCAAATCCTGCAGCGGGTTCTTGCCATCGGCGGCCTTGGCAAACGGGCTTTGTGCGCGGCCGGCGTCCGGCTGGAAGAAGATCAGGCGGGTGGACGGCGTCGCGACAAAGTCGAGCTTGCTGTTGTCCTTGATGCGTGGCAGGTCGCGCGCAGCCGGGCTTTCGATGACATCGTAGTCCCCGGACATCAGCCCGGTCAGGCGCGGGCCGGCATTGGGCACCGGCACCATCTTGACGCTCTTCCAGTGCGGCTTGCTGCCCCAGTAGGCTTCGTTGCGCTCCATCTCGATACCGGTTCCCTTGACATAGGACTTGAGCTTGTACGGGCCCGTGCCGATGGACAGCTTGCCGGTGTTGAAATCGGCCACCGTGGGCCAGGGCGAAGTGACGCCGCAGCCCTCCTTGGGGGCAAAGCGCAGCTTGTCGAACTTGGCGATGCCGCTCCAGATGATGGGCAGCGAACGCGCCAGCTCATTGGGCATCGTCGGGATGGGCCGCTCGCTCTTGATGATGACGGTGTAGTCATCGGGCGTCTGCACATCGCTGAAGCTCTGGGCCGGCTCCATGTAGGAGCGCGAGACATTGGTCTCGTTGTTCAGCACGCGGCACAGGGTGAACAGCACGTCCTTGGAGGTGAAGGGCTCGCCATTGGAGAACTTCACGCCCTGGCGCAGTTTGAGCTCCCAGGTGTTGTCATCGACGGCGCGCCAGGACTGGGCCAGGCCCGGGATCAGCTCCATCTGCGCATTGCGGTTGATCAGCGACTCGAAGATATGGGCCGAGAACGCGTCGTTGGTGGTGACCTTGTGGTAATGCGGGTCAGCGGCGGTGGGCTCGGAGGCGAGGCCGATGGTCAGCGACTGGGCGGCCGCCATGCCCGCAGGCAGAGCGAGCGCAGCCAGACTGGCCAGCGACAAGGGTGTGCGGCGCGAGATCTTCTTGGTAGACACAGGTCGTTCCTCCTTGGTTAAAAGCCTCGTAGGGCAATGCAAGTGCCGTGCCACTACGTATTTCTCATCGCCCACGCCGGGGTGCAGGACCCCGGCTGCCGCAAGCACTTTGCTTACTTGGCGGGCTTGACCGATGTGGCCAGCGTGTACTGGTCGCGGCGGCCTTCGTAGCTCAGCTCTTTCTTGAAGGCCCAGATGCTGCTCTCGAAGTGCAGCGGGATCAGCGGCACGTTGTCCAGCGCGATCTGCGTGGCCTGCTCCAGCATGGCCTTGCGCTTGACCGGGTCCACCGTCTTCGCAGCCGGGATGTAGACCTTGTCGAAATCGGTGTTGCTGAAAGCGCCGTAGTTGCTGGTGCCCAGGCCCTTGGGCGAATCGGTGCTGGTCACCCACAGCTGGAACAGGCCCGAGGCTTCGCCGTTTTCCGACGGCCAGCCACCCATCGGGAAGCTGAACTCACGCTTGGCGCGCTTGGGGAAGTAGATCGAGGCGGTCATCGCATCGACCTTGGTCTTGATGCCGATGCGGGTCAGGTACTGCGCGACGGCCTGCGAGATCTGCGCATCGTTCATGTAGCGGTCGTTCGTCGACGACAAGGTCATCTCGAAGCCATTGGGGTAGCCGGCTTCGGCCAGCAGCTTCTTGGCGCCTTCGGGGTCGAACTTGATCTCGGGGGCCTTGGCCAGGCCGCCAAACATGCCATCGGGCATGTACTGGTAGGCGGGGGTGGCCATGCCGTCCATCAAGCGCTGCACGATGGCCTTGCGGTCGATCGCCATGTTGATGGCCTTGCGCACGCGCAGGTCCTGCAGCGGATTCTTGCCGTCGGGGGCGGTCACGAACGGCGACTTGTCGCGGCCGATATCGGGCTGGAAGAACACCAGGCGGGTGGACGGCGTGGCCACAAAGGCCAGCTTCTTGTCTTCCTTGATGCGGGCCAGGTCGCGGGCGGCCGGGTTCTCGATCAGGTCGTAGTCACCGGACATCAGGCCGGTCAGGCGCGGGCCGGCGTTGGGCACGGCCACCATCTTGACGGTCTGCCAGGCAGGCTTGGGACCCCAGTAGCCGTCATTGCGCTCCAAGGTGATGGCATTGCCCTTCACATAGGACTTGAGCTTGAAGGGGCCCGTGCCAATCGCCATCTTGCCGCTGTTGAAGTCGGCCACCGTGGGCCATGGGCCTTTGTAGCCGCAGCCTTCCTTGGGGGCGAACTTGAGCTTGTCGTGCTTGATGATGCTGCTGGAGATGATGGGCAGGTTGCGCGCAAACTCGGCCGGAATCAGTGGCACGGGCTCGGCGGTCTTGACGATCACGGTCAGGTCATCGGGGGTCTGCACATCGGTGATCAGCTTGGTCGTATCCATGTACGACTGCGAGACATTGGTCTCGTTGTTCAACGTGCGGCAGATGGTGAACAGCACGTCCTGCGAGGTGAAGGGCGCACCGTTGGAGAACTTCACATCCTTGCGCAGCTTGAACTCCCAGGTCAGGTCGTCCAGGTTCTTCCACGAGGTGGCCAGCGAGGGCACCAGCTCCATGCTGGCGGTACGGCCCACCAGCGAGTCATAGACATGCGCCGAGAACGAGTCGTTCGTCGTCATCTTGTGGTAGTGGGGATCGGCCGCTGTGGGCTCGGAGGCCAGCGCAATGGTCAGGTGTTGGGCGTGGGCTGCGCCAATGAGCGAGGCACCCACCAGCGCCAGGGCGCGCTTGTTCAATGCGAAATTCATGTCTGTCCTTGGGATCTTGGCTAGCGCTGCCAGCAGGCAGCGCTTTCGAACCGGGAAGCAAGACCATCGCGCACCAGCGCGCGCCATCGTCCGCAGCCGGAAAGCCTGCGAATTCTCACACGAAATGACATCTGCTCACGCTCACGCAGCCCGTGAAAAGTGGGCATTTACCCCAATAAAACAAGGAGATGGGCGATCTTTTGCTGACATTGTTCGTGCAGCACACAATGTTATGCAAGCTGCGCAACAATGCGATCCCTGCGGGTGGGAAAATCCAGCACGCGCACTGCCCTCTGATCGGTACGATGCGCATCCACCCGCCCCCTGCCAATACGCTTTCCAACCCCTATGCGCCGCCGCCTTTTTTTGGCCTCCAGCCTGTTTGCCGCCAGCCTGCTGGCCGCCTGCTCCTTGCTTGCCCCACCCAGCTACACCCTGTCTGCCGCTGAGCTGCAGACCATCGTGGCCAAGTCCTTCCCCCGCTCCTATCCGCTGCTCGGCCTCTTGCAGCTCGATGTGCAGGCGCCCAGCCTGCAGCTGCTGCCCGAGACCAACCGCATCCAGGCGACGATGCGCGCCGAGATGTCGGGCAAGGTGCTGCCCCACCGCCTGGACGGCACCATGGTGCTGGACTTTGCACTGCGCTACTCGCCGGCCGACCACAGCCTGCGTGCCACCCAGGTGCAGGTGCAGTCGCTGCAGATGACCGGCCTGCCCGAGGCGATGGAGGTGATGCTGCAGGCCTACGCGCCGCGCGCGGCCGAGCATGCGATGGAGGATGTGGTGGTGCACACCTTGCGCCAGGAGGACCTGGAGCGCCTGGACAATGCCGCCGAGCTGCCTGCCACCTTCCAGGTGACGGCCGAGGGCCTGCGCATCGAATTTGTGAAGCCCCAGGACGCGAAGTAGGCCGACAGGCCCGCGCCCAATCTGCTTTATGCTGCTGGCAAGGCGCATACCTGCAAGCCGCCTGCATATCGTCTGGAGATTCCCATGAGCACCCTCGCCGATTTCAGTATTACCCGCAAATGGCCGGCCACCCGGCCTGATCTGCTGCAGCTGTATTCGCTGCCCACGCCCAATGGCGTCAAGGTCTCCATCCTGCTCGAAGAGCTGGGCATGCCCTATGAAGTGCACAAGATCAGCTTCGAGAGCAACGACCAGACCTCGCCGGAATTTGTCGGCACCTTCCCGAACAACAAGATCCCGGCCATCATCGACCCCAATGGTCCCGGCGGCCAGGCGATTGCACTGTTCGAGTCCGGCGCCATCATGGTCTACCTGGCCGAGAAGACCGGCATGTTCCTGCCGCAGGACCCCGTCAAGCGCTACGAGACCCTGCAGTGGCTGATGTTCCAGATGGGCGGCATCGGCCCGATGTTTGGCCAGGTCGGTTTCTTCAACATCTTTGCCGGCAAGGATTTTGAGGACAAGCGCCCCCTGACCCGCTATGTGGACGAATCCAAGCGCCTGCTGACCGTGCTGAACAAGCACCTGGCCGGCAAGGAATGGGTGGCCGGTGACACCTACACGATTGCCGATATCGCCATCTTCCCCTGGATTCGAAACATGATCGTGCGCTACAACGCCGAGGCCCTGATCGGCTGGGGCCAGTACCCCGAAGTCAGCCGCGTGCTCAGCCACTGGCTGCAGCGCCCGGCCGTGCAGCGCGGTTTGCTGATCCCCTGATCGGCTGAATCTTTAAGCAAAAAATGCCAGCCCGAGGGCTGGCATTTTGCTGGGTGGCCGATGCTTAGAGGGCGGCGCTGACGATGATTTCGACCAGCAACTCTGGGCGCGCCAGCTTGGCTTCGCAGGTCGCGCGGGTGGGCATATTGGCCTTGTCGGCCCATTCGCCCCAGACCTGGTTCATGCCGGCAAAATCCTTGTCGATGTCCTTGAGCCAGATCTGCACGGTGAGCAGGCGCGACTTGCTGGTGCCGGCTGTTTTCAAGTAGCCGTCGATCTTGGCCAGCACGTCGCGGGTCTGGGCGCCAATGTCGCCCGAGATGTCGCCAGCGGTGACGCCGGCCACATAGACCACGCCGCCGTGTACAACGATGCGGCTGAGGCGTTCATTGCTGTCGATACGTTGGATGTCGTTGCTCATCATTTACTCCCTGAGATAAAAATACGACCGCCGCGCTGCTAGGCAGCGGCAAAACGGTCCACACGAAACGCCGAAATCGGCAAGCTGCTGGTGCCCTTAGTCACCAGCTCGGCCACAATGCAGCCGGTCATCGGACTGAGCTCAAAGCCATGGGCAGAGAAGCCAAAGGCATGCACCAGGTTATCAGCACTGGCACTGGGGCTGATGACCGGAATCTCGTCGGGCATAAAGCCCTCGATACCGGTCCAGGCCCGTGCAATGCTCACATCGCGCAGATGCGGGAACAGGTCGATCACCGTCTGCGCGCTCTTGGGCATGCGGTTGAGGTCGACCATCGCATGGCGTTGGCTGGCATCGGCCTCGCAGCGCAGGCCGCCGCCAATCAACACCGTGCCATTGTCGAACTGCTTGAACGACAGCGGCCGGCCCATGGCGCCCAGCACCGGTTTGACAAAGGGCGCCACGCGCTGGGTCACCATCAGCATCAGACCGCCCGCCACCATCGGCACCGGGTCGCCCACCTGCGCGGCAAAATCTGCCGCCCAGGCACCCGCGGTGTTGACCAGCCAGGGCGCATGGAACGCGCCCTGCGCGGTGCTCGCCTGCCACATTCCGGCCTGGTGGTCCACCTGCAACACTGGGGCCTGCTCGACGATCTGCACGCCCAGCTTCTCTGCCGCCAGGCGGTAGGCCGTCGCCACCTTGTAGGGCAGCGCATAGCCATCGCGGTCGGCCCAGATGCCGCCCACCACATGGGGCGAGATGCTGGGCACCAACTCGCGCACCTGCTGCTGGTCCACCCATTGCTCATGGAAAAAGCCCAGGCCGTTGAGCATGGCCACGCGCGCCTTGGCCTTGATCTCGTCGGCCTCGTTCTCGGCGACCTGCAGCTGGCCCGAGGGCACAAAGCCGCCATCGCTGCCGATGATGTCGGCCAGGCGATGCCAGAGCTGCTCGCGTGCCGCCAGCGCCAGCGGGATCTCGGCCACATGGCGGCCCAAGGTGCGCACGCCGCCGGCATTGACGCCCGAGGCATGGCGGCCGCAGTACTCGGCCTCGATCAGGCGCACACGCAGGCCTGCCTTGGCCAACTGGAAGGCGCTGGACAGGCCCTGCAGGCCGCCCCCGATCACCAGCACATCGCTGCTGCCCGATGCCGGGTTTACCAGGGCAACCATGTCACACGCCTGCGGCCAGCTGGGCCAGCGACAGCGATTTGAGTGGCGGACGGATGCGGTAGTAGCCCACCTCCTGCGGCGGCAAATTGGCTTCCTTGGCGATGATCTCGGTCACCGTCAAACCGCATTGGCGGCCCTGGCAGGGGCCCATGCCACAGCGGCTGAAGGACTTGGTCTGGTTCGGGCCCACGCAGCCCAGCTGCACCTGCTCGCGGATCGCGCCTGCGGTTACCTCTTCGCAGCGGCAGACCACGACCTCGTCGGCCGGAATGCGGAACTCGTCCTTGGGCCGGTACTGCTGGTTCAGGAAGGGGCGGATGCGCAGATGCTGGGCGATCTGGGCGCGCTGCTGGGCACCGTCTTCGCTGGTGCCAAAGCCCAGGCTGTTGGCCACGCCAATACCGGCGAGCGCGCCCTGCATCTCGGCCACCAGCGCGCCGCCAATGCCGGCGCCGTCACCGGCGATATAGATGCCCGGCAGGCTGGTCTGGCCCCAGCTGTCGAGCACCGGCAGCCAGCACAGCTGCTCATCGTCCCAATGGTGCTCGGCGCGCAAGGACCAGGACACCTGGGTGTTGGGCACCACGCCCTGGTGCAGCAGCACCAGCTCGCAGTCGATCTGCTGGGAGTGGCCCGCGCTGGTAAAGCGCACCTGGCGCACCGCGTCTTCGCCCTCGATGCGCAAGCCGCCCACATCCTTGAAGAACGGAATGCCGGCCGACTTGATCTCGCGCAGCAGCCCCAGGCCCTTGCGCACATAGCCCCAGCCGGCCAGCAGCGACGAGGCATGGCGGATCGCCAGGCGCCAGTCGGTGCCCGCAGACGTATCGAGCACCGCACGGATCTCGACGCCCGCGCGCAGGTACTGCGCCGCCAGCAGGTAGAGCAAGGGGCCGCAGCCGGCCAGCACCACCGGTACCTGGGGCACGACGGCGGCGTTCTTGAGCAAAATCTGGCCGGCACCGGCGGTCATCACCCCGGGCAGGGTCCAGCCCGGCACGGGGAAGGGCCGCTCCATCGCGCCAGTGGCGATCACCAGCGACTTGGTCTCGATGCGTGTGGTGCGGTCATTGCGCAGCACATGCACGGTCTTCTCAGGGTCGATCTGCCAGACCGAAGCGCCGGCCCAGTGGGTCAGGCCACTGGCGCGGACCTGTTCGGCCAGCGATTTGCCGTAGACATAGTCCGCGCCCAGGATGCGCTCGCGCTGGGCATCGGTCTGGGTGATGCTGCGGTAGATCTGGCCGCCCACCTGGGGTTGTTCGTCCAGCAGCAGCACATCCAGGCCGCGCCGCTGGGCCGCCAGGGCCGCTGCCATGCCGGCCGGGCCGGCGCCAATCACGACCAGGTCACGCAGCTGGCTGGGCGCATCGTTCAAAGGGATAGCGGGATTAGACATGCTTGGCCTCCTGCGCATCCAGCACGCTGGGCGCCGCCTGCATGGTGGTCACCTCCATGCCGTCTTCGGGGGTGATCAGGCAGGCCTGCTGGTTGGGCCGGCCGTTGACGTCGACCATGCACTCAAAGCACACGCCCATCATGCAGTAAGGCGCGCGGGCGCCCTGGCCCACGGGCGAGACGCGCACCGCGGTGATGCCGGCTGCCAGCAGGCCAGCGGCCAGGCTGCTGGCGGGCGACATGCGTACCACCGCGCCGTTGACCAGCACCGACACCGTGCCAGCGGCCCCGGCCTGGTGGCCAGGGAGGTATTTGAAAAGGGCTTTAGATGCCATAGGGTTTCACTTCCGTTTCCGGCGTAAATCGTGTCGCGGGGAATGCCTCGATGGCGGCCGGCCGCAGGCCCGTGGCCACCCAGGGGGCGATGCAAAAGACGTGCTGGGCCGCCAGCGTGACGCCGCTGTGGCAGGTCACCGCAAAGGCGCCAGGGTGGCTGTCCGACTCCTGGTACATCGGAAAGCCATCGGGCGACATCACCCGCAGCGCCGCCCAGGTGCGCACCACGCGGGCGTTGGCCAGCACCGGGAAGCACTTGACCGCACGCGCGGCAATCCTGGCGTTCACCGGCACGCGCACCATGTCGTCAAAGCCCAGCTCCTCCATCGAGTCGCCAATCTGCACCGTGCCCTCATCGGTCTGGCGCACATAGTTGGTGGGGTGCGTCAAGAAGGGCTGAACCCGTTCGGTGATGAAGACCTGGCCCTTGTTGGGCCGCACCGGCACAAACATGCCCACCATGGCCGACAGCTGTTGCGTCGCGTGGCCGGCGGCAATCACGATGCGCGGCGCCTGCCAGGCACGCTCGCCGGCGCTGACGTGGAAGATGCCACCGTCTTTGCGGATCGCATCGACCTGCATGCGGTTGTGGATACGCGCGCCCTTGGCGATATTGGCGCTGTAGAGCGCGCGCAGCAGCTTCAAGGGGTTGCAGTGGCCGTCCATCGCCGAATAGGTGGCGCCCGCGACCTCGGGGCCCAGCCCCGGCAGGTGCTCGGCCGCCTCGTCGCGGCTGAGCACCGTGCTGCGGTAGGCGGGGTCGCCCACCTCAGACTCGAGCCAGCGCAGTTTGTCCACGCGCTGGGCCATCTCTTCCTCGCTCAGGCAGATGTGCAGGCCTCCGGGCTGCATCAGCTCGACGTCGATGCCGGTCTGCGCCTGCAGTTCATCGCGCAGCGCAGGCCACTGGCGGGCCGAGCCAAAGCTCCAGCGGGCGTAGTCGGCCATGCCGAAGCCCTTGCCCTGCACCCAGACCAGGCCGAAGTTGCCGCGTGAGGGACGAATCGTGTCGTCCGCACCATCGAGGATCGTGACCGACAGGCCCTGGCGCAGCAACCCGTAAGCCACGGAACTGCCAACCAAGCCTCCTCCAATCACAATGACATCGCTGCTATGTGTGTTGTTGTTCATTTTTTGCTCTCTCAACCTTTGCCAATCAGTACCTTCTCCAGGCCGACGAGCTTGTCCAGGATGACCATCAGCACCAGCGTGCCGACGATCAGCACAGTGGAGACCGAGGTCACCAGCGGATCAATGGTCTGGGCGATGTGGTTGTACATGGCCACGGGAAGGGTCATCGTGCCGGGCGTGGCCACGAACACCGTCATCGTCAGTTCGTCAAAACTCTGGATGAAGGACAGCATCCAGCCGCCGGCGATACCGGCCATCAGCATCGGCACGGTGATGCGCAGAAAGACGGTGCTGCGCGATGCGCCCAGCGACAGGCCGGCATGCTCGATCTCGCGGTTCATGCCGGTGGCAGCCGACAGCACCATGCGCAGCGCATAGGGCATGATGCAGATCACGTGGGTAAACATGAGCCAGAAGAACGAACCCGAGAGCCCCGCGATGTTGAAAAAGCGCAGGAAGGCCGCGCCCAGCACGACGTGGGGAATCATCAGCGGCGACATGAAAAAGGCCATCAGCACCTCGCGGCCGGCAAAGCGGTAGCGGGTGATGGCCAGCGCCGCCGGTACCGCCAGCGCGATCGCGATCGAGGCGGCAGCCAGGCCCAGCTTGGCCGAGAACCAGAAGGCCGACTTGATCTCGGTGGCATCGAGGATGGCACGGAACCAGCGCAGCGACAGGCCATCGGTGGGGAAGGAGATGAAGCCCTTGTCGGTAAAGGCCACCGCCACCACCACGGCCAGCGGCGCCAGGATGAAGGTGATGAAAAGCGCGTGGTAGACCAGCGCCAGAGGACTGTTTTTTTGCATGGCTCAACCCTCGAAAACAGCTTTGAAGCGGCGCTCGATCCAGCGATTGCAGCCCACGATGATGATGATGTTGGCGACCAGCAGTACCACGGCAATGGCAGCGCCCAGCGGCCAGTTCAGGGTGTTGAGGAACTCGTCATAGGCGGCCGTGGCCACCACCTTCAGGCGCCGCCCGCCCAGCAGTGCAGGTGTGGCAAAGGCCGATGCCGACAGCGCGAAGACGATGATGCTGCCCGAGAGGATGCCGGGCAGCAGCTGGGGCAGCACGACACGGCGGAACACGGTGCGCTGGCTGGCACCCAGTGACAGGCCGGCGTTCTCGACCTGGGGGTCGAGCTTTTGCAGCGAGGCCCAGACGGAGATCACCATGAACGGCACCATCACATGCACCATGGCAATCGTCACGCCCGTCATCGTGAAGGCCAGGCGCAGTGGTTCGTCGATGATGTTGAACAGCATCAGGCCCTTGTTGATCAGGCCGTTGTTGCCCATCAGGATGGACCAGCCCAGGGTGCGCACCACCACCGAGATCAGCAGGGGCGCGAGGATGATCAGCAGAAACACACCACGCCAGCGGCCCCGCATGCGCGAGATGATGAGGGTCTCGGGCACGCCCAGCACCACGCACAGCACGGTAACGATGGCCGACATCAGCGCAGTGCGGCCAAAGATCTCCAGGTAGTAGCTGTCGCTGAAGATCTCCAGGTAGTTCTTGAGCGAGTAGACGCTCTGGATGCCTTCCATGCCATTGAAGACATTGAGCGACAGGATGGCGGTCAAGGCCAGCGGCGCCAGCAGCATGGTCACAAAGACCAGCAGGCCGGGGCCGGACATGGCCCAGGGTTTCCAGCGGTTCTTGCTATCCACGGCTGGCCTCCTGCTGGGTCAGCACGCGCACATCGTCGGGGGCCCAGTTCAGCGTGACCTCGTCGCCCTCATGCAGCGCGGCACGCCGCGCATTGGGCAGGCTGATATGGATGTCGCCCAGCGCGGTGCCGACATTGACCACCCACTGGCTGCCCAAAAACAGCAAGGTCTTGATGGTGCCGGGCAGGCCGCCCTGGCCGGCCGGGGCCACCACGATGCGCTCGGGCCGCAGGTAGACCACGACCGGGCCACTGTCCACCGGGCTGGGCGCGCCCAGCACCATGTCGCCAATCTTCACGGTCTCGCGGCTGTGGGCCTGGCCTTCGAAGCGGTTGGTCTTGCCCAGGAACACCGAGGCAAAGTCACAGCTGGGCTTGTCATAGATCTGCTGGGGCGAATCGACCTGGGCGATCTGGCCGTTGTGCATCACCGCGATGCGGTCGCTCATCGTCATCGCCTCGACCTGGTCGTGCGTCACCAAGATGGTGGTGATGCCCAGCTGGCGCTGGATGGCGCGCATCTCGACGTGCATTTCCTGGCGCAGCTTGGCGTCCAGGTTGGACATGGGTTCATCGAGCAGCAGCACCTCGGGCTGGATCGCCAAGGCGCGGGCAATGGCCACGCGCTGGCGCTGGCCACCGGAGAGTTCACGCGGGTAACGGGCGCCGAGCCCATGCAGGCGCACCAGCGCCAGCGCATCCTGAATCCGCTGCTGCACGACATCGCGGCTGAGCTTGCGCATCTCCAGGCCAAAGGAGATGTTCTGCTCGACCGTCATGTGGGGAAAGAGCGCATAGCTCTGGAACACCACGCCCATGCCGCGCTGCTCGGGGCGCAGCTGGGTGATGTCCTTGCCGTCCAGCACAATGCGGCCCTGGCTGGGGTCCAGAAAGCCGGCGATCATCTGCAAGGTGGTTGTCTTGCCGCAGCCCGAAGGGCCCAGCAGCGACACAAACTCACCGCGCTCGACGTCCAGGTGGAAGTCCTTGACGGCAACAAAATCCCCGAACCTCTTGGCAAGGCCCTCGATACGTAGAAAACTCATGTGAAACTCCGGGGCCTGCGGCCCGCGTGGGGCGGCGCGGCAGGCCTGTGTAGGGCGGCTGGCGGCTTAGCACCTATCCATA
This sequence comes from Comamonas sp. JNW, assembly GCF_003105075.1. Taxonomy (NCBI): domain Bacteria; kingdom Pseudomonadati; phylum Pseudomonadota; class Betaproteobacteria; order Burkholderiales; family Comamonadaceae; genus Comamonas; species Comamonas sp. JNW. The sequence goes on along the minus strand of NZ_QETI01000004.1, from coordinate 320,749 downwards.
GCGAAGATGTCGAGGCACCCTTAGCGTTCGACAGTGCGGTTCCAGCGATTGGTCCATTCGGAACGCTTGACGTTGACGATCTTGTAGTCCACGGTCTTCAGCTGGGCGATCTGCTCGGGGCCATAAGGCACTTGCTTGGCGACCTTGTCGTCCAACTTGACCTTGCTGTTCATGGGGCCCCAGGCCTGGGTCTCGGCGAGCGCCGTTTGCGATTCAGGCGTGTAGAGGAACTGCACGAACTTCTGCGCACCGGCCTTGGGCTGCTTCTTGGCAACGGGGCAGACGGAGGTGAACAGCGCAAACGCGCCTTCCTTGGGGTAGACGAACTTCACGGGAAAGCCGGTATCGGCCAGCGCCTTGACGCGGCCGCTGCCCCAGACGCCGATGACGGCATCGCCGTTCTGAAACAGCTCGGTCATCTTGCCCGGCGACGGCTCCCAGGCCAGCACATTGGGGCCCACTTCCTTGATCAGCGCCTGGAAACCGGGGTCGATATTGCTCGCGCTGCCGCCGTTCATCTCGGCAAACATCAGCAAGGTCTGCAGACCGTAGCCGTTGTTGATCGGCGGGATCACGGTCTTGCTCTTGAACTTCTTGTCCTTGAGGTCGTTCCACGACGTGGGTGCGGCCCAGCCGGCCTTCTTGAAGGCCTCTTCGTTGTAGAACAGGCCGGTGGCGATGACGCCCAGGTTCAGCGACTTGTTGCCCGCGGTCTTGGCCATCGGGTAGAGGTCGTTGTAGACCGGTGCGGATTCGATGTCGCCGCAGAAACCGAACTGCACCGCCTGCTCCATCGGGCCGTCATCCATCAGCGCCACGTCGTACTGCGGGTTGTTCTTTTCGGCCTGCAGCTTGGCCAGGGTGTCGGTGGAGTTGCCAGGCACATAGATGACCTTGTTGCCGGTCAGCTTCTCATAGGCGGGAATGATCTTTTGCTTGAAGGCGGTCTCGGTCGAGCCGCCATAGCCACCGACATAGATGTCTTCAGCATGGGCGATGCCAGTGGTGGCAGCAAAGGCAGCAGCCAGGGAGAGAGCCAGACGGGATGCGGTCATCGAAATTACCTCCAGAAAGTAGCGTGAAACCAAGTGGAATTCAATCTGTCTGGTCACCAATGATAGGCATCTGCAGGCAAAATTGAATCGGTGAATTCCTGCTTCAATGCCTTTATGAGATGGAAATTTCTTAATCAATAAGCCATTGAAATATTTACAAAATTAGTAATTTTGTAGACTATTCGATTGCATTAGGCCATTAACTCATGTCTTTACAACATGGATAAGAAAATCACACTGCGGCATCTGGAGGCCTTTCGGGCGCTGATGCTGCGCCGCTCGGTCACCGCAGCGGCCCAGTCGCTGGAGGTGACCCAGCCCGTGGTGACACGGCTGATTGCCGAGTTCGAGGCGCGCATCGGCATGCCGCTGTTCGAGCGCGTCAAAAGCCGGCTGCAGCCGACCTCGGCGGCGACCTTGCTGCTCGAAGACGTGCACCAGGCGCTGATGGGCATCGAGCGCATCCGCAACATCTCGGAGAACGTACGCTTTCGGCGCCTGCAGCGGCTGGAGGTGACGGCCGCGCCGGCGATGGCGACCTCGTTCCTGCCCAGCGCCATTGCCAAGTTCAGCGCCCAGTTCCCCGAGACCCTGGTCACCTTGCACATGCAGGCTTCGCCGGCCGCGCTGGACATGGTGCAGGCCGAGCGCTGCGATATCGGCTTTGTGATGCTCTCGCCCGACCACACCCGCTTCAAGGGGCTGGAGACCTTGGTGATCGGCAAATTGGTCGTCGCCGTGCCTGCCGGCCACAAGCTGGCGCGCAAGACCAGCCTGTCACCGATCGACTTTGTCGACGAGCCCTTGGTGTCGCTGCCCACGATGATGGAGACCCGCACCAAGCTCGACAGCCTGTTCCTCGTCAACCGGGTGCAGCGCCGCGTGAACATCGAGACCCAGATCTCGTACGCCGCCATCAAGCTGGTCGAGGCCGGCGCCGGCCTGGCGATCATCGACCCGCTGACGGCCTGCAGCTACCACGGCCCGGATGTGAAGTTTGTGCTGTTCGAGCCCGCCGTCCCTTGCGAGTACTCGATGGTGGTCTCCAACCGCCATGCCTCCACCCTGGTGCTCAAGCCCTTCATCGACCTGGCTAAGGCAGAGATCAAGCGCATGCTGCCCAAACGCTGGATCCTATAAGAACCTGTTCAAAGCGGCGCTTCACTCCGGCGTAATGCCCGCTGCCTTGATCACCTGCCCCCATTTGGTGGTCTCGGCCGCCTGGAACTGCGCCAGCTCGGCCTGGCTCGTCGTCCAGGGCTCGGATCCCGACATCTCGAAGAAGGACTTGGCAGCCGCACTGCCCACCGCCTGGCCCAGCAGCTGGTTGAGCTTGGCGCTGACGGCAGCGGGCACATTCGCTGGGGCATAGGCGGCAAACCAGTAGCCCATGTCATAGCCCTTCACACCGGCCTCGGCAATGGTGGGCACATCGGGCAGCTGGGCGCTGCGCTTTTGTGTGGAATAGCCCAGTGCGCGCAGCTTGCCCGCCTTGATTTGCGGCACGCCGGTGGAGACGTCGGTGATCATCAGATTGATCTGGCCGCCCAGCAGGTCGGTGATGGCCAAGGGGTTGCTCTTGTAGGGCACATGCAGGATGTCCACATGGGCCAGCTGCTTGAGCATCTCGCCGGCGACGCGGCTCGACGAGCTGCCGCTGCCAAAGCTGAGCTTGCCCGGGTTGGCCTTGGCGTAGGCGAGCAGATCGCCCACCGACTGGTGGGGCGCATTGGCCGGCACCACCAGCACCTGGCCGCCCTTGCCCAGACCGGTGATCGGCGTGAAGTCCTTGACCGGGTCATAGGACAGCTTGCGGTAGAGGTGGATATTGGCCGCATGCGTGGTGTTGGTGGTGATCAGCACCGTGTAGCCATCGGCCGGGGCCTTGGCCACCGCCTGCGCGGCGATCATGCCGCTGGCACCGGCCTTGTTCTCGACGATCACCGGCTGGCGCGTCTGCTCGGTCACCGCCTGGCCCAGCGCGCGCGCCAGCTGGTCGGTGGCACTGCCTGCGGCAAAGGGCACGACAAAGGTGATGGGCTTGGACGGGTAGTCGCCCTGCGCAAAGGCCAGGGGGCTGATGGCCAGCGCCGTGGCACAGGCCAGCAGGTGGCGGCGGGTGGAAAATGTCATCTCTTGTCTCCGGTTGGTTTTTTATTCAGGGGTGGATGGGGGTTCCGCATCGGCCGGACCCACCAGATGGGCCTGCAAATGCAGCGGCAGCGCGATCGGCATCTGCAGCACGCGAAAGCACAGGGTCTTGCCATGGCTGTCGAGGTTCAGCGCGTCGTTGACGCCGCCGTCCAGCACCTCGTCCAGCACCAGGTTCATCGCCTGCAGCTGGGGCAGCAGGTAGCGCTGCACACGGCTGGGCTGGCGGTCGGCAAACAGCGCGGCCACGGCCGCTTCGCTGACCTGCTCACAGATAACCTCCCACAGCGCGGGATGCCAGGCAATCACGCTGATGTTGGAGCGGTTGCCCTTGTCGCCGGTGCGCCCATGGGCCAGGCGGTACAGCGGGGTGGTAATGCTGTCGGTCATGCGGCGGCCTCCTCTTGCGCAGCCCAGGTAAAGCCCGTGGTAATCAGTGCCTGGGGCACCAGGCAGGACACCATGCCCAGGCGCTGGCGCATATGGCTGCGCACGCCACCGCCACCGGCGGGCCCGCAGCAGTACAGCGCATTGATCTCGCGCGGCAGGCGCGCTGCAGTGGCCTTGTCGGCATGCTGCCAGGCCATGCGCAGGCGCACATCCTGCGATGCGGCTGACAGGTCGGCACCGGCCAGCCAATCGCTGGCATCGTTGCCCCAGACGCTGGTGACACCGATCAGGTCGCTGCGCAGTGGCGCAATGCCCTCAAGGCGCTGGGCAACGGTCTGCGCCGCCAGGCGCGCACGCTCGGCCGCACGGGGGCCGGCATAGGAAATCTCGGCCTCGGCAAACCAGCCCGAGGCATAGCAGGTGTTGACCTTGAGCGCCTCGGGGCGCGGGTGGCCGATGACGCCCTCCAGGCGCACGCGGTTCTCGCCCTCGGCCCGCACCTGGGCCTGGCTGATGTCGGCCACCACATCGGGGGTCAGGTAGCAGCAGGGGTCGTGGATCTCGTAGAGCAACTGTTCCTTGACGGTGGCGGTCGTGATGCAGCCGCCCGTGCCCTCGGGTTTGAAGATGCTGCAGTTGCCGCTGTCGTCGATCTCCGCGATCGGGTAGCCCAGCCGGTCCATGCCTGGCACCTCTTTGTAGCCCGGGTCGGCAAAATAGCCGCCGCTCACCTGGGTGCCGCATTCGAGCAGGTGGCCGGCCATCGTCGCGCGGGCAAGGCGGTCCCAGTCATCCCAGGCCCAGCCAAAATGCGCCATCGCCGGGCCCAGCACCAATGATGGATCAGCCACCCGGCCGCAGACCACGATATCGGCGCCCGCCTGCAGCGCCTCGGCAATCGGCCGCGCGCCGATATAGGCATTGGCGCTGACCAGCGGCTGCTCGGGCATCTGCGCACCCAGCGCCTGGGCCAGCATGGGCCGGTGGGCCGGGCCGCTCAGGTCATCGCCCTGCACCACGGCGATACGGGGCGCGCGCAGGCCCAGGCTGCGCGCCAGCGCGGCAATGGCGCGGGCGGCGCCTTGCGGGTTGGCCGCGCCAAAATTGCTGACGATGCGGATGCGGTGCGCCAGGCAATCAGCCAGCACCGGGCGCAGCAGCTCCACCAGCAAGGGCTCGTAGCCGGCCTCGGGGTCGTCGCGCCGGGCCAGCTGGGCCAGCGCCAGGGTGCGCTCGGCCAGTGTTTCAAAAATCAGAAACGCGGGCTGCTGCAAGGCCACCAGCGCCTGCACCACCGGCGCTGCCGCATCCACCCGGTCGCCTGAAAAGCCAGCCGCGCAGCCAATCAGCATGGCTGCGGGCGGTGTCTTGTCTGTCTGCATAGCATCTCCTGCAGCCCACTATAGAAAAGAGGCTCTATGTTGTGAAATCGATAATTGAGATCGATTAATCTGTAATACAAATGAATCTATCCCAGCGCGACATCCAGGCCTTTTTGGCGCTGGCCAGCCAGAAGAACTTCACCCGAGCCGCCAGCCTGTGCCACCTGTCCCAGCCGGCTTTCAGCGCCCTCATCCGCGCGCTGGAGACCACCGTGGGCCTGCGCCTGTTCGAGCGCAGCACGCGGCATGTGCTGCTGACGCCCGAGGGCGAGCAGTTTCTGTTATCGGCCCAGCGCATCGCAGCCGAATTTGCCGCCTGTGAAAAAGCGATGCGCGCTACCGCCCAGCTTGTCCAGGGCCGGGTCGCCGTCGCGCTGCTCCCGTCGCTGGCCGCTGGCTGGCTGCCGCCGGTGCTGCGCAGCTTTGCCGGCCAGCACCCCGGTGTGCAGCTGCAGGTCTTCGATGTGCTGTCCGAGCCCTGCATTGCCGCGGTGGCCAATGGCGATGCCGACTTCGCACTGGCCGCCATCCGCGCCGACACGCCCGATCTGCGCGCCGAGCCCTTTTGCAGCGACCGCTTTCACCTGGTCTGCCCGGCCAACCACCCGCTGGCCGCGCTGGACGAGGTGCAGCTGCCCGATCTGGCGGCCTGGCCCTTTGTGCACCTGGCCCGGCACAGCAGCGTGCGCCAGTACCTCGATGCCGCCTTTTTCCCGCAGACCATGCAGACCCTGGTGGAGGTCGAGCAGCTGGCCACCGTGATGGGCCTGGTCAAGGCCGGTCTGGGCATCAGCGTGGTGCCGGCCCTGGCCTTGTTTCACTTTGCGCAGCCTGGCCTGGTCACCCGGCCGCTGCATCTGCCCGGCATGGACCGCCAGATCTACCTGGTGCGCAGGCGCGAGCCGCAGCTGTCGGTGGCGGCCCAGGCACTGTACCAATTAATGCAACAAAAACGCCCAGATTTCTCCCATATTGCTTGAGGCCCTCTACACTCCAGCGCTGATGTCCTTGCCTACGATGCCCCCGTTCGCACCGCCTGCACCCGCGATGCCGCTGCCCTACCTGGCGCTGCGCACGCGGGTCGTGTCGCTGTTGGCATGGGCTGCGCTGTTTGCGCTGCTGGCCTGCGCCATGCGCATGCTGCTGAACTACCCCCTGTGCGTCAACGACGAGAAGAACTGGATCGGCATCGCCCAGCAGCTCGACCAGGGCGTGGCCTGGCCGGTCTCGGGGCCTGCCTTTGTCAACACGCTGCGCCAGGCGGCCTGGGTGACCGGCTCCAGCCACGCCGAGGTGATGCCCTGGATGGGGGTCTGCGGCGTATTTATCGTTGTTGGGGGTCTGAGCTGGGGCTACTACCGCCTGGGGCTCAAGACCTTGGTGCCGGTGTTTGCAACGCTGGCGCTGTCGAGCTATTTCTGGGCGCCCTTGCTTGAGGCTCGCCCGCAGCAATGGGGGCAGCTGGCGGTATTTCTGGGCACCATCTCGGCCTGGCGCTGGCTACAGCACCGGGGCGGCCTGGCCTTTTTTGTCGCGCTGCCTGCCGTCGCCTTTACCCATATCCTGAGTCACGCGGTGCTGGTCTTTCTGTGCCTGGTGCTGGTGGCCACCCATGGCATTGCCCAGCGCCGCTGGAGCCTGCGCCACCTGGCCATCGCTCTGCTGTGCATCGCCAGCTTTGCGGTCTATGCCTGGCCCGGCGGTCCTTACACCGATATGCTGCGCGACCTGCGCCAGGCCCATTTCCAGCACTGGCCGCTGAGCCTGCCAGCCTCCTTGGCCCTGCTGGTGGCCGTGGCCGCCATGGCCTGGGCCAGCCGCCGCTGGTGGCATGGCGACATCCGCTGGCCCGCTGCAGCCCTGACCGGCTTGCTGCGCCACCAGCGTGCTGCCGGATGGTCGCTGTGCATCGCAGCGCTGCTGGTGCTCACGATGCAGGCCTATCTGCTGCCACCGGCGGCATGGGCGCCCTATGGCGGCTCCTGGATCCGGTTTATCGTGTTCCAGTCCGGCAACCTGCTGCTCGCGGGTTTTTTGCTGGTCGGTGCCGGGCGCTGGCTGGGGGGCTTTCACCACCAGCGGATCGATCCGGGCATGGCCCGTTTTCTGGTCTGTGTGCTGGGGGGCGTTGCGCTGCTGGGCCTGCTGGCCGTTGCCGCGTCGTGGTGGCTGCTGGACACCAACTGGATGCTGCGCGTGCTGAACTACGGCATCTTCTTTGCCGCCGCACCTGCGGCACTGGGCATGGAGCATGTCACCCGCCACTGGCCGCGCTGGCGCCGGGGCTTGCTGCTGGGCGCGGGCATGGCCGCCAGTGTGCTGGCAGTGGTGCGCCCGCCCATGCTGCTGGGCTGCTGAGCCAGCCGCCCTGGCAAGAACCTATGCGCTAGACAAGCGCTGGCCAAATGCTGGCTAGGCGCTACGCATGAACAAATGCCCCCCTACCAGGGCGTGGCGTGCACCGGCCCAGGCAGCCATCTCATCGCCCCGCAAGAGCAAGGCATGGCGGCCCAGCTGCAGATGGCGGACACCACGCCGCGCCAGCCAGCGTTGCCACCAGCCCGCAGGCGGCGCTGGCAGTGGCTCGGCACCCGTCTCGCTCAGCAGATCGGCGGCAGAGCGGATGGACAGGGCGCTAAGCGCCTGCTCAGCGGCGAGCCGCTGGACCAGCGCGATCACCTCGGACCAGCCCAGGTCGGCCAGCGACACCTGCGCCAAGCCGCCCAGAGCCTGCAGATCGGGACTGCGCTGGCCGCTGGCATCGACGCAGAGCAGCAGGCTCTCGGGGTGGGCGGCCTGCCACTGCTGCAGCAGCGGCCATTGCGCGGCCTGCTGCACCACCGCAACCTGTAAGGGCCTGGCCGCTGCGGCCGCCTGGGGCTGGGCAGGTGCCCGCTCACTGGCGGGCAGAATGCTGTCGTAGACCTCGGCAATGCGCCGCTCGCACTGGCCAATGGTGAAATAGGCGTCAGCCGCCTGCTGCGCCGCCAGACCACGCCCGGCCAGCTGTGCCTTGGCGGCCAGCGCCTGGCGCATGGCCTCTTTCCAGGCCTGCACCTGGTCGGGGGCATAGCACTGGCCGCTGCCCGACTGCCCCACCACCCAGGACATGCCCGAGCCATCCAAGTCGGAGGCAATGCAGGGCTTGCCATGCTGCATGGCTTCGATCAGTACCAGGCCAAAGGCCTCGGTGCGCTCACGCGAGGCCAGCGCAAAGATATCGCAGCTGTTGAACAGCGCATGCTTTTGCGCCTCACTGACCTGGCCGAGCAGCTGGACGTTGGCGCAGCCTTGCTGGGCGCGCTCGCGCGCAATCAGCGCTTCGAGTTCCTTGCGCTGCTCACCTTCACCGGCAATGATCAGCTGCACATCGGCAAAGCCGGCCACGGCCGAGATGAGGGTGTCAAAGCCCTTGTAGTAGGTCAGCCGGCCGACCGACAGCACGCGCAGCCGGGCATCGCCCCAGAGCTGCAGGTGTGGGGCCTCGGCCTGCGCCTGCTCCAGCACCCCCTGGCCCAGCGGCTTCAGGCCCAGCGGGATCGCCAAGGTCTTGAACAGCCAGCGCTGCAGCGGAACGCTGGCGGCCATGTAAGGCGGCGAGGTGGCGAGGATGGCCGCGCTTTGCCGCAGCAGCTTGGTCTCGAAGGGCCGGTAGACCTGGTAGCACAGCTGCAGCAGGCTATCCCATTTGGAGATCAGCACATCCGAGTGCCAGTGCGTGACCCAGGCCACCCGGCGCGCGGCGGGCATGATGAGCGCCCAGAACGCCGCATTGTTGGGCATGTGCAGATGCAGCACATCGGGTTGGAAGCCGCGAATGGCCCGGTGCAGCGCCAGCGGAAAGCCCAGCGCAATCGGCGCGAACACCAGGGTGATCTGCACCGGCACGCGGATGAGCCAGGGCGGGTCCTCGGGCAGCGGATCGCCATGCACGACCGCGCGGGCGTCGATGCCGTTGGCGCGTTGCTGCTCGATCAGATCGGCCAGAAACGATTCCATGCCGCCCCGGTACGGCGGGTAGAACTTGCCCACATGCAGCACGCGCTGCGGCGTATGGCCCGCCTGTGCATGCAAGGGCGCAGCCTGGGGCCGGCCCAGCCAATGGCGCAGCATGTTATTGGCCGCCGTGCAATTGCTGCAGCAGGCGCTGGTAGACCGGGTTGGCCGGGTCCATGGCGCTGGCGCGTTGCAGGTTGGCAATGGCCTGGGCCCGGTCGCCCTGCTCGCGGTAGGCCAGGGCCTTGCCGTAGTAGGCGGGGGGGTTGGGCTGGCGCGAGAGCGATGCATCAAAGATCTGCAAGGCCTGCGCAAAATCGCGCTTGCCAATGAACGCAATGCCCAGGCCCACCTCCAGGCGGGTGTTGCCCGGCGACATCTGCAGCAGGCGCTGGTAGTTCGCAATGGCCACGTCGTAGTGGCCCGAGGGGATGGCAACCTCGGCCTGCTCCAGCAAGATCTTGGGCAGCAGGACGTCTTCGGGCTTCATCGCCAGGGCCTTGGCATAGCTTTGGAACGCCGGCTCCATCTGCTGCGTCATCTTGTAGGCCGTGGCCTGGTGGTAGGCCAGCGCCGCATTGTCAAAGCCTTGCTTTTGGGCGCTGTCAAACGCGGCCAGCGCCTCGGGGTAGCGCTTGAGCAGCTCCAGGGTCATGCCGCGGTTGAACTGTGCCGAGCCCAGGGGTTCTTGCAGCGCAACCGCTTTGTCAAAGTCCTGCAGCGCCTGCTCGTAGATCAGGTTTTCCAGCAGCGACGCACCCCGGTTGATAAAGGGGCGCCAGCGGCCAAAGGCGTTGAAGGGGGCCTGCTCGTCCACCTTCTGGGCGGCATCGCTCCAGGCGCTGTACTCAGACTTGAGGCTCAGGCTGCGCTCCGTGGCCAGGGCCGTCAGCACCAGGCCAGCGGCGCAGGCGATGGCCACCATCAGCTTGCGCGGAAACAGCAGCAGCACCAGCGCGAGCAAGGCCGGCAGCAGCATCGCCCAGATATAGCTGCGGTAGAGCACAAAGGGGTCTTGCAACCAGCTGGTGACAAACTCGGTGCTGAACAGCAGCGCCGTGCAAAGCAGCACCAGGCCCACCAGGCCCCAGGCATCACGTTTGCGCAGCAGCAGGACCGCGCTGCCAATCACCAGTGCCACATAGCCCAGGCCACCCAGCAGATGGGGCAGGCTGACAAAGCTCAGCGGGAAGACCGGGCGCAGGTCCAGCGCCATCCACTGCACATTGGGCAGCAGCCACAGCAGGCCGTACTGGAAAAACAGCTTGCCCTGGTTGAGCAGGCTGAGCGGGTAGATCGACGAGGTGATGCCTGGCTGCAGTTGCTCGAGCTGGCGCACATAGGCCCAGGAGGTGTCATCGGTGGCGACAGCGCCGACAAAGGCGCCCAGCTGCGTCCACAGCAGCGCGGTGAACAGGCCGATCAGCACGGCAATCGCCACGGCGATCGCCAGCAGCTTCTTCCACGACGGCCGTTTGACAAACACATACAGCGGCAAGGCGAGTGCCGGCAGCACCACCGCATGCTCTTTGCTCATCAACGCGCAGAGCAGGAAAACCACGGCCAGCGCCGCCCATTGCAGCCCCGCACCCGCCAAGGCGCGGATATACGCCCAGCAGGCCAGCGCGGAAAACAGGGTCATCATCACCATGCTGCGCTGGATCAGATAACCGACGGCATATACGCCCACCGGGTGCACGGCAAACAGCGCCACTGCGGCAAATATCGCCATCCGGATATTGGTGTCAAAACCCGGCTCTGCCCGCGCCTCGTCCGAAAACTGGGTGTGTTTGAACAGTGCCGACACCAGCAGCCATATTGCATAGCAAGTGGCCAGGTGCAGCACGATATTGACGACCCGCTGCACGGCCATACTCTCGCCAAAGAGCGACTGCACCCAGACAAAGCTGCCATAGGACAGCATGCGCACCTTGGGCTCGAGCAAGCTGCCATAACGGCCAAAAATGGTGCCGTCCGACAGCCGGCCATCGTCGAACACCAGGCCGTTGTGCAGGCCCAGGCCATAAATCGTGAGGACGGCGGCCAGGAGCGCCAGCACGCCCAACGACCAGAAAATTTTTGATTTTTGCATCGGCTAGTTGGCTTGAGAAAATGCCCTCGCCCTGCGTTTTCAGGGCCCGGACCACACCTGCAGCAGGTGCGCGAGCCATTCTAGAGGACTATTTACCCTCTGTATAAAGCGCTCGGGGCGCTGAGCCAACAGGTCGGCCAGAGCGGCCCCCGATAATCGGCCCAGGATTTATTGCAAATCTTTGTGCCCATAGGCACAAAACCCTGGCTTGGGCCCTTTTTTGGGGTGTAGGCGGCAGGTTTCGGGCCGCTTGTCATACACGGTGCAGCGCCGCGCCACCGGGTCGAGAAACTGGCAGTCGCCACTGGCGCGGCGCGCCATCGTGAAGATATTGTGCTTGGGGTTGTAGTGGTCGATCAGCCGGGCCTTGAGCAGGCGCTTGGCGATCAGCTTGTGCGCGATGTTGTCCACTTCAAAGGCGTCCACCAGGCCCAGGCGCACCAGATCGGGCAGTTGCACCTCCAGCGGCATCGTGCAGCAGTTGGCCGCGCAGCTGTCGCACAGACCGGCCTTGTACTTGGTCCAGGTCTCCAGGCGGTCAACATCAACAATTCGGATCGGGGATTTCATGGCGGGGCGCTGCGCAAGCGGCCTGGCAGGAGTGGCCGCTTATTTTGAAGGGCGCCAGTATCGCGCCAAAAGGATGCCGTGGGAGCGCACTGGGGCTTGGCGAGCCGGGCAGAGGTTCAACCGTGCTTGAGCCACACCGCGCCATCGCGCTCTTCGACCGCCACCGCATCCAGGCTGGCGCCCCGGCAGGGGCCGCCCACGCATTTGCCGGTATCGGGCTGGTAGATGGCGCCGTGGTAGGGGCAGAGGATGAACTGGCGGCCGCTCTCCAGAATGTCGCCATCAAAGTCCATGGGCACGCTGGCGTGCTGGCACTCGTTGATCCAGCCGTGCAGCTGGCCCTGCCAGCGGATCACAAAGGCCTTCTGGCCGTTGGGCAGCTGAAAGAAAAAGGGCTTGCCGTTGTCCTGCAGGTCGGCGCTGGCACCCAGGGGTTCGGTGCCGTCAAACAAGATCGTGGGCGTGGGGGCGGTGGGCTCGGTCATGGCGGGCGCGTAGTCTTTATGGTCAAAAACAAAAGGCAGCCGCCCCGTGCGCATCGGCACGCGGCGGCTGCCCGGGGGCTGGCTGTATTTATGCGCTGGCAGCCGTGGTGGGCATGCAGGCAATCACCTGCGCCACAGCGGCGGTCAGCTTCTTGGCATAAGGCACATGCAGGAACTCATTGGGTCCGTGTGCATTGCTCTTGGGGCCCAGCACGCCGCAGACCATCATCTGCGCCTTGGGGAAGCCGGCGCTGAGCATACCCATCAGCGGGATCGAGCCGCCCTGACCGATAAAGCCGCAGTCGGCGCCAAAGTGCGCGCGGCTCGATTGGTTGAGCGCGTTCAGGAACCAGTCGCTGGTGTTGGGCGCATTCCAGCCATTGGCGCCGCTGGCCCCTTCCCAGGTGACCTTGGCTTGGTAGGGTGCATTGTCTTCGAGCAAGGTCTTGAGCTCTTGCATGCACTGCGTGGCATCGACCAGCGGGGGCAGACGCAAGCTCAGCTTGAACGCGGTATAGGGGCGCAGCACATTGCCGGCATCCTGCAGCGCAGGCAGCCCTTCGGCGCCGGTGACGGACAAGGTCGGCTCCCAGGTGCGCTTGAGCAGCGCCTGCGTGGGGTCGGTGGTGGTGGGCAGCGCAAACAGGCTCGAGCCATTGCAGTCAAAATGCGCCCAGGGGAAACGCTTGTACAGCTCGTCACCCAGAATGCCGGCCGTGGCCTGCGCCTGGGCCAGGCGCTCAGCCGGTACCGCGCAGTGAAAGCTGTCTGGCAGCAGGCGGCCGGTCTTGCTGTCTTCGAGGCGGTCGAGCACCTGGCGCATGATGCGGAAAGACGAGGGCACAACGCCCGAGGCATCGCCCGAGTGCACGCCTTCGGTGAGGATCTCCACCTTCAAGGTGCCCGCCACCATGCCGCGCAGGCTGGTGGTCAGCCACAGCTGGTCGTAGTTGCCCGCGCCGCTATCGAGGCAGATGACCAGGCCCACATCGCCCAGGCGGGGCTTGAGCATGTCGATATAGACCGGCAGGTCGCCCGAGCCACTTTCCTCGCAGGTCTCGATCAGGCCGACAATGCGCGGGTGCGGCACATTCTGGCGCTTGAGCTCCTGGATGGCGGCCACGCTGGCGTAGGTGGCATAGCCGTCATCGGCGCCGCCCCGGCCATAGAGCTTTCCGTCTTCGTATTTGGGGGTCCAGGGGCCCAGGTCATTGCGCCAGCCGGAGAACTCGGGCTGCTTGTCCAGGTGGCCATACATCAGCACGGTCTGCGTGCTCTGGGCCTGGGTGGCAGGCACTTCAAAGAACAGCACCGGCGTGCGGCCCGGCACGCGCACCACTTCCAGGGTCAGCCCCTCGACCTTCTGCGCCTCGATCCAGGTGGCGGCATTGCGCACCACCGTGTCGATGAAACCATGCTGCTCCCAGTTGCCATCAAAGCCCGGCGACTTGGCGGGGATGGCGATGTAGTCGGTCAGCTGGCGAAGGATATCGCGGTCCCACTGCTGGCTGATGTGGCTCAAGGCCGCATCGGCTTGCAGATGGGCGGCGTCTAGGCGGGCGTTCATGGGTGAATCTCCTGGAGGTGCTGCCACGACAAGGGCAGCCGCAGGCATAAGCGTACCAGCGCCAGCGCCGCCCGGCTATCGCCTCGGGCAAAGCCCTGCTGCCGCCATCCAGCGCAGGGCCCGGCCGGGCAAGGCCCGCAGTGCGGCTCAGGCGTGCTCGAAGTGGAACACCGCCGTGCCCGCGCGGGCATTGGGCAGCCAGCGCCGCACCTCACCATTTTGCAGGCCAAAGCTGTCCAGAATACGCAGCTTGTTCTTGAGCGCCAGCACCTCGAAATCCTTGAAGGTGCCCACACGGATATTGGGCGTGTCGTACCACTGGTAAGGCAGGCGCTTGGTCACCGGCATGCGGCCTTGCAGGATGGACAAGCGATTGGGCCAGTGCGCAAAGTTGGGAAAGGCGACGACGCCCTGCTTGCCGATGCGCGCGGTCTCGCGCAGCATCACCTCGGCATTGCGCAGATGCTGCAAGGTGTCGATTTGCAGCACCATATCAAAGCTGTTGTCCTCGAAGATAGCCAGGCCGTCTTCCAGGTTCAGCTGCAGCACATTCACGCCCCGGCGCACGCAGGCGAGCACATTGGCATCGTCAAACTCGATGCCATAGCCGCTGCACTGGCGCTCGCGCTGCAGGTAGGCCAGCAAGCTGCCATCGCCGCAGCCCAGGTCCAGCACGCGTGCGCCCAGCGGCACCAGGTTGGCAATGGCTTGAAAGGTGGAAGAAGCTTCGGTCATGCGGCCTCCTGGGCGCTGGGCTGGCCAGCCGTCAGTTCGCGGGCCATGTTCTCGAAATAGGAGCGCATCACGCCCATGTAGCGCGCGTCGTCCAGTAAAAAGGCGTCATGCCCATGGGGCGCGTCAATCTCGGCGTAGCTGACGGTGCGGCGGTTGTCGAGCAAGGCCTTGACGATCTCGCGGCTGCGCGCCGGCGAAAAGCGCCAATCGGTGCTGAAGCTCACCAGCATGAAGCGGGCCTTGGCGCCGGCCAGCGCCTGGGTCAGGTCGCCGCCAAAAGGCTTGGCCGGGTCAAAGTAGTCGAGCGCACGGGTGATCAGCAAATAGGTATTGGCGTCGAAGTAGTCGCTGAACTTGTCGCCCTGGTAGCGCAGATAGCTCTCGATCTGGAACTCCACATCCTGGGTGCTGTATTTGAGATCCATGCCTTCGCGCAGCTGGCGGCCGAACTTCTGGTTCATCACATCGTCACTCAGGTAGGTGATGTGGCCGATCATGCGGGCAATGCGCAGGCCGCGCTTGGGGATCACGCCGTGGCGGTAGAAGTGGCCGCCGTGGAAGTCCGGGTCGGTCACGATGGCGCGGCGGGCCACCTCGTTGAACGCAATGTTCTCGGCCGACAGACAGGGCGCGCTGGCCACCACCACCGCATGGCGCATGCGGTCGGGGTACTGCAAGGTCCAGGACAGTGCCTGCATGCCGCCCAGGCTGCCGCCCAGCACGGCGGCCAGTTGCGTTATGCCCAGGCGGTCGAGAAGCAGCGCCTGGGCATTGACCCAGTCCTCCACCGTCACCACCGGGAAATCGGCGCCATAGACCTGGTCCATGTCCTTGTCTGCATCCGGATTGCGGTGCATGGGCCCAGTGGAGCCAAAGCAGGAGCCCAGGTTGTTGACGCCGATGACAAAGAACTGGTTGGTATCGACCGGCTTGCCCGGGCCGATCATGTTGTCCCACCAGCCCTCGCTCTTGGGCTGGCCCTCGTAGTAGCCGGCCACATGGTGCGAGGCGTTGAGCGCATGGCACACCAGGATGGCGTTGGAGCGGTCGGCATTGAGCTGGCCGTAGGTCTCGTAGGCCAGGTGGTAGTCGCGGATGGAGGCGCCACTTTGGAGCGGGAGCGCCTCCGGGAAATGCATTGATTGGGGTGTCGCAACGAATGACATAAAAAACCCGGCAACGCTAAAAACGAGGCCGGGTCGATGGAATGCAGTCGCCTACCGAGTCTTTAGCTGGATTTATAAAGCGCCCGCAAGCTGAAGCAAATCGGCGCCGTGAAATCTCAGTGTACTGCAAATCGGCCGCGCATGGGCTGCATCAACTGCCGCCCAGGTAGAGCCGGTTGGAGCTTTTGACCTCTTCCATCACCGCGTAGGTGCGGGTCTCGCGCACGCCGGGCAGCTGCCACAAAACCTCGCCGGCAAAGTGGCGGTAGTGGTTCATGTCGGCCACGCGGATCTTGACCAGGTAGTCAAAGCCGCCAGCCACCATATGGCACTCCATGATCTCGGGCCGCACCTGCACCGCCGCCTTGAACTCGTCAAACACATTGGGGGTCGTGCGGTCGAGCAGCACCTCGATGAAGACCAGCATCGCCGCGCCCAGCTTTTGCGGGTTCAAGCGCGCCTCGTAGCCGGTGATATAGCCTTCCTTGGTCAGGCGCTGCACGCGGGCCAGCACCGCCGTGGCCGACAGCGACACCGCCTCGGCCAGCTTCAGGTTGGAGATGCGGCCGTCGCGCTGCAGCACAGCCAGAATACGCAGATCGATGCGGTCCAGGTCCTCCGGTGGGTCGATGATGGCGGTCATGGGCTGAATTTTTCACTAAGAATGGGCCACATTATGGAGAGAAATTCAAACCATAAACGATCACACTGGCGGCATTCACTATCTACTTGCTAACCGAGCCCGCCATGACTGCCAACGCCGTTGTTGACAACCAGCCCACCACCACCTCGTCCCTTTCGGCCGCAGACAGCAGCCCATCTGGCGCAAGCGCTCCTGTTTTTAATGAGCTGGTGTCGGCACTGCAGCCCGCCTCGGCGCTGCGCGCGGCCATCACCGCCGCCTACCGCAAGCCCGAGCCCGAGGCCCTGCAAGCGCTGCTGCCCCAGGCTACACCGCCCGCCGCCATCGCCCAGGCGGGCGACGCGCTGGCGCTGCAGCTGGCCCGCAGCCTGCGCGAGCGCAAGGCCGACAGCGGCCGCTCCGGCCTGGTGCAAGGCCTGCTGCAGGAGTTTGCGCTGTCGTCGCAAGAAGGCATTGCGCTGATGTGCCTGGCCGAGGCGCTGCTGCGCATCCCGGACACGGCCACCCGCGATGTGCTGATCCGCGACAAGATCGCCCACGGCCAGTGGAAGGCCCATGTGGGCAAGAGCCCGTCGATGTTCGTCAACGCCGCCGCCTGGGGCCTGGTGCTGACCGGCAAGCTGGTCGCCACGCACAGCGAAGGCTCGCTGGGCCAGTCGCTCACCCGCCTCATTGGCCGGGGCGGCGAGCCGCTGATCCGCAAGGGTGTGGACATGGCCATGCGCATGATGGGCGAGCAGTTCGTCACCGGCGAGACGATTGGCGAGGCGCTGAAGAACGCCGAGCGCCTGGAGGCCAAGGGCTTCCGCTACTCCTACGACATGCTGGGCGAAGCGGCGATGACCAGCGATGACGCCAAGCGCTACCTGCGCGACTATGAAAACGCCATCCATGCGATCGGCAAGGCCAGCCATGGCCGGGGCGTCTACGAAGGCCCGGGCATCTCGATCAAGCTGTCGGCGCTGCACCCGCGCTACAGCCGCGCCCAGTACGACCGCGTGATGACCGAGCTCTACCCGGTGGTGCTGCAGCTGGCCGTGCTGGCCAAGGGCTACAACATCGGCCTCAATATCGATGCCGAAGAAGCCGACCGCCTGGAGCTGTCGCTGGACCTGCTGGAAAAGCTCTGCTTTGCGCCCGAGCTGGCCGGCTTTGCCGGCATCGGCTTTGTCGTGCAGGCCTACCAAAAGCGCTGCCCCTATGTGCTGGACTTCATCATCGACCTGGCCCGCCGCAGCCAGCACCGGCTGATGGTGCGCCTGGTCAAGGGCGCCTACTGGGACAGCGAGATCAAGCGCGCCCAGATCGACGGCCTGGAAGGCTACCCGGTCTACACCCGCAAGGCCTATACCGATGTGTCCTACCTGGCCTGCGCGCGCCAGCTGCTGGCCGCACCCGATGCGGTCTACCCCCAGTTCGCCACGCACAACGCCCACACCTTGGCCACCATCTACCACCTGGCCGACCCGGCCCGCTACCAGCCCGGGCAGTACGAGTTCCAGTGCCTGCACGGCATGGGCGAGCCGCTGTACGAGCAGGTCGTGGGCCGCAACGCCAGCGAGAACCTGGGCCGCCCCTGCCGCATCTATGCACCCGTGGGCACGCATGAAACCCTGCTGGCCTACCTGGTGCGCCGCCTGCTGGAGAACGGCGCCAACACCAGCTTTGTGAACCGCATCGCCGACCAGGACATCCCCCTGGCCAAGCTGGTGGAAAACCCCGTGACCACCGCCCAGCAGTGGGCGCAGAGCGAAGGCCAACTGGGCCTGCCCAACCCGCACATTGCCCAGCCGCGCGCGCTGTATGGCGCAAGCCGCAGCAATTCGGCAGGGCTCGACCTGTCCAACGACGACCGCCTGCGCGCGCTGCAGAACGAGCTGCAGGCCAGCGCCCAGATGGCCTGGCATGCCCAGCCGATGCTGGCCGATGGCGCGCCCGCATCCACCCAGGCCAGCGAGCCGGTGCTGAACCCGGCTGACCACGGCGACCAGGTCGGCAGCGTCACGCAGGCGTCGACCGAGCAGGTGGAATTTGCGCTGGCCGCCGCCCAGGCCGCCGCTGCCCGCTGGAAGGCCACCCCGCCCGCCCAGCGCGCCGACTGCCTGGCCCAGGCCGGTGACCTGCTCGAAGCGCATATGCCCACCTTGATGGGCGTGCTGGTGCGCGAGGCCGGCAAGACCTGCTCCAACGCGATTGCCGAAGTGCGTGAGGCCGTGGACTTTCTGCGCTTTTACGCCGCCCAGGTGCGCAGCTGGGGCCAGGCGGATTACCAGGCGCTGGGCCCGGTGGTCTGCATCAGCCCCTGGAACTTCCCGCTGGCCATCTTCAGCGGCCAGATTGCCGCCGCGCTGGCTGCCGGCAACACCGTGCTGGCCAAGCCGGCCGAGCAGACCCCGCTGATCGCGGCTGCCGCCGTGCAGGCGCTGTGGCAGGCCGGCGTGCCGCGCGATGTGCTGCAGCTGCTGCCGGGCACCGGCGAGACCGTGGGCGCCCGCCTGGTGGCCGACCACCGCGTGCAGGCCGTCATGTTCACCGGCTCGACCGAAGTGGCCCGCATTCTGCAAAAGACGCTGGCCCAGCGCCTCGACGCCCAAGGCCAGCCCGTCACCCTGGTGGCCGAGACCGGCGGCCAGAACGCGATGATCGTGGACTCGTCCGCGCTGGCCGAGCAGGTCGTGGTCGATGTGCTGTCCTCGGCCTTTGACTCGGCCGGCCAGCGCTGCTCGGCGCTGCGCGTGCTGTGCGTGCAGGAAGAAGCGGCCGACCGCCTGCTGCACATGCTGCGCGGCGCGATGCAGGAGCTCCAGCTGGGCAACCCCTGCCAGCTCAAGACCGATGTCGGCCCCGTCATCGATGCCGAGGCCAAGGGCGTCATCGACCAGCACATTGCCCGCATGCAGGCCGCTGGCCACCAGGTCTGGCAAAACAGCGGCGCCAGCGCGCAAGGCACCTTTGTGCCGCCCACGGTGATCGCCATCGGCCAGCTCTCCGAGCTCAAGCGCGAAGTCTTCGGCCCGGTGCTGCATGTGCTGCGCTACCGCCGCGAGAACCTGCCCCAGCTGCTGGCCGACATCAATGCCACCGGCTACGCCCTCACCCTGGGCCTGCACACCCGCATTGACGAGACCATTGCCCAGGTGGTCAACGCCGCGCATGCCGGCAATATCTATGTGAACCGCAATATCGTCGGCGCCGTCGTCGGTGTGCAGCCTTTTGGCGGCGAAGGCCTGTCGGGCACGGGCCCCAAGGCCGGCGGCCCGCTGTACATGCTGCGCCTGCTCAGCCGCATGCCGGCCACGGCCACCGTGGATGCGCTCGCCCACCTACCGCGCATGGCCGGTAGCGAGGCCCCGGCCGCCAGCACCGGCCAGCGCGGTAATGCCCATGGCCTGGAACAGGCCGATGCCGCCCCCGCCGCTGGGCTGGAGGCGCTGCAAAGCTGGGCCAGCCAGCAAGGCCAGGGCGATCTGGCAGCGCTGTGCCAGCGCTATGCCGCCCATACCGGCAACGGCTTTGCGGCCGAGCTGCCCGGCCCCACCGGTGAGCGCAATCTGTATGTGCTGAGTGGCCGTGCGCGCGTAGCCTGCGTGGCCAGCACCAGCAGCCTGCTGCTGGCCCAGCTCGCCGCCGTGCTCGCCGCGGGCTCCACCGCCGTGTGGCCCGCAGGCAGCAGCCAAGCCAGCCTGCTGGCCCAATTGCCCGCCTCGGTGCGTGCCTCGGTGCAACTGTCTGCGCACAGCGAGCAGGCCTTTGTGCAGTCCGAAGCCTTTGATGCGCTGATCGTTGATGCCGCCAGCGGCTGGCTGCCCACGGCCAGCACCTTGGCGGGCCGCGCCGGCGCCATCGTGCCGATCACCGCCCAGGCTGCCGACGGCAGCGTGCCGCTGTTCCGCCTGCTGGCCGAGCATGCCATCAGCATCAACACGGCTGCGGCTGGCGGCAATGCCAGCCTGATGACCTTGGACTAACGCTGAGGCTTGGGGGGGGGCGCCCCATGGAAAAAGGGCTGGAGATCGCAAGATCCCAGCCCTTTGAGTTGGTGCGTTGCTAGTGTTGCTAGCGCAGCCAGCGCTATCAGTCCATCGTCGTGAACAGCGCGGCCACACCCAGCACCAGGAAGATCACCGCGCAGACGCGGTGGATCCAGCGGATCGGCAGCCTCTTGGTGATCTTGTCGCCAAACCAGACCACCGGCGCATTGGCCAGCATCATGCCGATCGTGGTGCCTGCGACCACCCAGTAATAAGAAGCGGGGTACTTGGCGGCCAGGCCCACGGTGGCCAGCTGGGTCTTGTCGCCCATCTCGGCCAGGAAGAACAGCAGCACGGTGGTGCCGAACACACCCCAGCGGCCGCTGCTCTTGCCCGCTTCGTCCTCGTCGATCTTGTCGGGGATCAGCATCCAGCCGGCCATCAGGATAAAGGACACGCCCAGAATCCAGCGCAGCACATCGGGGCCCAGCATCGTGGTGATCCAGGCGCCAACGGCACCGGCCAGCGCATGGTTGACCAGGGTCGAGACGAAGATGCCCAGCGCAATGGGCCAGGGTTTGCGGTATTTGGCAGCGAGGACGAGGGACAGCAACTGCGTCTTGTCGCCCATTTCGGCAAGGGCGACGACGGCGGTCGAGAGGAGAAAGGCTTCCATGGAGTGGGGATCGTTATTGCAGCCGGATATCGCAAGACAGCATTGACCGCATCGCGACTCCGGCATGGGATCGCAACGTGGTCAATGGTCTCGCCCAGCATCCTCATCACCAGATGCCGTGTACGCCATAGGCCGCGAAGGCCCAAGTTTGTTGACGCACACTCTGCGGCGCATTGCGCGCCCAGCAGGCTACTCCCCAAAGACTGGCGCATCATACGCCCAAAAGCGATGTTGCGCCGCAACACCCACGCCCTCCAGGGAAAATACCAAGGGCTGGTTGCAGCAACTGTCAACACAGCGTAAGGCGATTCACCCATAATGGTGAAGCTCAATGTGCCCCCGGGTACACTAGAGCGCGCGGTGATCCGTCTTGGAAGTTGTCACAGGTTTGTTGATTGCATCAGGCTCCATCGCTTTTTTTACTTTTTTCGGAGTCCTCAAATGGGCAACAAACTTTACGTGGGCAACCTGCCTTACTCTTTCCGTGACAGCGATCTGGAAAGCACTTTCAGCCAATTCGGTACCGTCTCCAGCGCCAAGGTCATGATGGAACGTGACACCGGCCGTTCCAAGGGCTTCGGCTTTGTGGAAATGGGTTCGGACGCTGAAGCACAAGCTGCTATCGAAGGCGTGAACGGCCAAGGCTTTGGCGGTCGTAACCTGGTCGTGAACGAAGCACGTCCAATGGAAGCCCGTCCTCCACGCAGCGGCGGCTTCGGCGGCGGTGGTGGTGGTGGCCGTGGTTTCGGCGGTGGTGACCGTGGCGGCTTCGGCGGCGGCGATCGCGGTGGCTTCGGCGGCGGTGGCCGTGGCGGCTACGGTGGCGGCAGCTACTAAGCACATCACATCCAAAACCTCTTAGAGGTTTTGACAGTGAGATGACGGGTTTTCCCGGAAAAAAGGCCTCTTTGAGGCCTTTTTTGCATCTGGTTGCAGCTTCTGCGCCACAACAGAGGGGCACAACTATCCCATTCCCGGTTTTTATGCCAGAAAATAAAGGATGGAGCATTCCTCCATTGGGCTACTGCGATAGATGACCGGTGTTCTACAGGGCGCGATCGCATTATTTAAGAGTTATCAGGAGTCCCTCAAATGGGCAACAAGCTTTACGTCGGTAATTTGCCATACCAGGTTCGCGACAACGATCTGGAACAGGCCTTTGGTCAGTTTGGCAGCGTAACCAGCGCCAAGGTGATGATGGAACGCGACACCGGTCGCTCCAAAGGTTTTGGTTTTGTAGAAATGGGCAGCGATGAAGAAGCCCAAGCTTCGGTCAACGGTCTGAACGGTCAGCCCCTGGGCGGTCGCAATCTGGTCGTGAACGAAGCACGTCCCATGGAGCCCCGTCCTCCCCGCAGCGGCGGTGGTGGTTTTGGCGGCCCCCGTGGTGGTGGCTTTGGCGGCGGAGGCGGTAACCGTGGCGGCTTTGGCGGCGGCGGCGGCGGTGGTGGTGGCTACGGCGGCGGTGGTGGCGGCGGCTACGGCGGCGGTGGTGGTGGTGGATACGGCGGCGGCGGAGACCGTGGCGGCTACGGTGGTGGCGGCGGCGGTGGCTATGGCGGCCGTGGCGGCAATGACCGCGGCTTTGGTGGTGGCGATCGTGGCGGTGAGCGCGATGGCGGCTTCCGCAGCCCCTACGGCAATGGTTCGCGCAACCGCGGCGGCAACCAAGGCTACGACAACAACGACGATTATTGATGCCTGCAGGCACCGCCCAGCGCTGTGCCGCACCGCAACGACAAAGCCCCGCCAGGGGCTTTTTTCATGCCTGGCTTAGGACCTGCTTTCAGTCTTGACCCGGTGGCGCCTCTTGCACCCGCTCGCGGTGGCGGTGCTTGCGCGGGCGGTTGGCCAGCGCGCGGTCATAGAGGGCATTGGGCAGGCAGCGCAACAGCCGCGCCACCCAGCCCATCTGCCAGGGGATCACGGCATAGCTGCGCGCCTTGGCAATCACTGCAAAGGCCTTGTCGGCAAAGGCCTCTGGCTGCATCAAGAAGGGCATGCCGTAGCGGTTGTGGCGGGTGAGCGGCGTGGCCACAAAGCCCGGGCAGATGGTGACCACCTGCACGCCGCTACGCTTAAGCTCCACCCGCAGGCTCTCGCAGTAGCTGATGACGGCGGCCTTGCTGGCGCAGTAGGCGCCGTGGCCGGGCAGGCCGCGTATGCCGGCCACGCTGGCAATGCCCACCAGCTTGCCGCTGCCGCGCGCCTGCATGGGGCGCACAAAGGCATGGAAGGTCGCGGCCATGCCGATCACATTGGTCGCATAGGTCTGGGCCATGACCTCCAGGTCCTCGCGCTCGGCCGTGTCGATGCCGTAGCTCACCCCGGCATTGGCCACCACCACATCGGGCAGGCCCTGCTGCTGCAGGCATTGCGTGCAGGCAGCAATGGTCTGGTCCTGGTCAGCCACGTCGGCGCCATAGACCGCGTAGCGGCTGGCATCCATCGCCTGCGCCTGGGCCCAGTCCGCAATCAGCGCGGTACGGCGGGCCACCAGCGCGAGGCGGTAGCCGGCCTGGTAGTAGCGCCAGGCCAGCGCCTGGCCGATGCCGCTGGAGGCGCCGGTGATCAGCACCAGCGGTGCATCGCTCAGGGGGGTGGACATGCGGCGCTCAGCGTGCGGGTTGCAGCACGCCCTTGACCCGGCCCTTGAGCTCTGCGACCTGGGTGATGTTGTTGAAGACCATCGAGTCGGCCGTGAACCGGTCCTGGCCCCGGATGATCTCGACGGGCTTGTTCGAGCTCACCCGCTCTTCGTTGACAAAGGCGTGCAGAAACTCGCCCCGGAACTCCATCTGCGGCGCGCCCGGCTTGTTGCTGCTGCGCACCACCTTGGCATTGCCAAACAGCTGCACTTCGGAGCCATCGGCATTGGACAAGGCGCGGTTGGCGGTGGCCACTGTCGTCGAGCCATCCTGGCGGATGGAACGCATCGTGGCCGTGTCGATCTCCAGCGTGTCGGTGTCCATGTAGTGGCGCATCTTGTTGCCCTGGATCTCGCTGGTCAGCACGCCGGTGCCGTCAAAGCTGCGCACCGAAAAATCGTTCATGTAGTAATCCACTTCGTGGCCGGCCACCGCTTGTTCGCGCACGCTCTGGGGCTTGGGGGCATTGCGCACCAGCCACCAGGTGCCCAGCGCCAGCAGGCCCATCAGGATCACCGGCAGGTAGATGGACGACAGGTCCATGAGGCGTCGCAGGCGAGATTTCATTGTCCGTACCGATCGAGCAGGTTGACATAGGCACCGCAGGCGGCCAGCACCGCGTCGCACAGCTCGCGCGCAGCACCTGCGCCGCCGTGGCGGGTGGTTACCCAGTGTGCCACGCCCAGCACTTCAGGGTGGGCATTGGCGGGCGCGCAGGCCAGCTGGCAGCGGCGCAGCACCGGCAGATCCGGCCAGTCATCGCCAATGGCTGCGGCCTGGTGCCAGTCCAGGCCCAGCGCCTCGAGCATGGCCTGGGCGGCAGGCAGCTTGTCCTCGGTGCCGTAGCGAACCTGCTCGATGCCCAGCGCCGCCAGGCGGTGGCGCAGCGGTGCCGAATCGCGCCCGGTGATGACGGCCGGCACAATGCCGGCCTCGCGCAGCATCTTGAGACCATGGCCGTCGAGCGTGTGGAAACGCTTGAGCGTCTCGCCCTGCTCGCTGATGTACAGGCCCCCGTCGGTGAGCACGCCATCCACATCGAAGAACACAATCTTGATACCCTGGGCGCGCAGCAGCAGCTCAGCGGGCCACTGCTGGGCGGGGGTGATGGCGGGCAAGGTTAATGTGCTGGCCATCAGATCACCTTGGCCCGCATCAGATCACCCACATGCACGATGCCCACCAGGCGCTGGTCCGCATCGGTCACCAGCACGCTGGTGATGCGGTGGGCCTCCATCAACGCAGCGGCGTCGGCCGCCAATGCGTCGGCCGAGATCTGGCGCGGCGTGGCATGCATCACCTCGGCAGCGGTCAGGCCGCGCAAGTCGGCACCAGCCTCAATACGGCGGCGCAGATCGCCATCGGTAAACACGCCCTGCAGCAGGCCATGCGCATCGACGATGGCAGCCGCGCCCATGCCCTTGGCACTCATCTCACGCATCAGGTCGCTGAAGCTGGCGCTGGGCAGCACCGTGGGCAGCGCATCGCCGCTGCGCATCACATCAGACACATGGGTGAGCAGGCGGCGGCCCAGCGCGCCACCGGGGTGGGAGCGGGCAAAATCCTCGGCCTTGAAGCCGCGCGCATCCAGCAGCGCCACGGCCAGCGCATCGCCCATCGCCATTTGCGCGGTGGTGCTGGCCGTGGGGGCCAGGTTCAGCGGGCAGGCCTCCTTGTCGACCTGGGTGTTGAGCACCCAGTCGGCATGGCGCGCCATCGAGGACTGCAGGTTGCCCGTCATCGCCACCACGGGCACGCCCAGGCGCTTGAGCACCGGCAGCAGCACGGAAATCTCGCCACTCTCGCCGCTGTTGGAGATGGCCAGCACCAGATCCTGGCCCGTGACCATGCCCAGATCGCCATGGCTGGCCTCGCCCGGGTGCACAAAGAATGCCGGCGTGCCGGTCGATGCCAGGGTGGCCGCAATCTTGCGCCCCACATGGCCGCTCTTGCCCATGCCAGTGACCACCACACGCCCGGGAATGTCCAGCATGCGCTGCACGACCTGGACAAAGTTGTCGTCCAGGCGCTGCGTCAGTGCCGCAATGGCCTCGGCCTCGATCGCAAAGGTAGACGCCGCCAGGCGCAGAATCTGCGCCGCTTCCACGGGGCGCTTGGGCTGTAGGGTGCTCATGGAGGCTGATTTTATCGGAGCGCCCGCGCCCCGGCCGGTGCGGGTCATTGCCAAACATGCTTAACCTGCGGCGGGTGCCGGTTGCAGCTGCCGCAGTTGGACTACCATGGCGGCTCCTCCCCTTTTCTGCCCGCCCACCATGCACGCTCCCGACGTCAACGCCTTTTTGCGTCACCACATCCGCACCGTTCCCGATTGGCCAGCGCCGGGCGTGCAGTTCCGGGACATCACCCCGCTGCTGCAGAACCCGCAGGTCTTCCATGTGCTGATCGATGCCTTTGTGCACCGCTACATGTCGCGCGACATGCGCCCCGATGTGGTGGCCGGGCTCGATGCGCGCGGCTTTATCCTCGGTGCCGTCATCGCCTACCAGCTCAAGGTGGGCTTTGTGCCCATCCGCAAAAAGGGCAAGCTGCCCTTCACCACGGTGGAGGAAACCTATGAGCTCGAATACGGCAGTGCCACGGTCGAGTTGCATGCCGATGCGGTCAAGCCCGGCGACAAGGTGCTGCTGGTCGATGACCTGATTGCCACTGGCGGCACGATGATGGCCGGCAAGAAGCTGCTGGAGAAGCTGGGCGCCCAGGTGATGGAGGGCGCTGCGATTGTCGACCTGCCGGAGCTCGGCGGCTCCAAGCGGCTGACCGATGCGGGTCTGCCGCTGTTCACGCTGGTGGATTTCGCAGGGCACTGAGCCCCAGTCACCGCCGCTGCGGTGCAGGCGCTCAGTGCAGGTCACCGTACTGGGTATTGCTCAGGCCGCCAAAGCTGGTGTCTGCCGTGGGCGCAGGCGCACCGCCGCGTTGCGCGGCCTCCCGAGCGATCTGGGCATTGTGCGCGGCGCTGCGCGCGGGCGGAACAATCGGCGCGGGCCGGGGCGCCGCACTGGAGGCAGCGCGGCTTGCGGGCGATGCGCCGTCGAGCGCAGGCACCGGGTTCAGCGCCGCCTCGAGCAAGGCTTTCTTGAAGGCGGCAATCTCCGCTTCATCGACCGGGTCCATGCCCAGCGGCACCGGCACCACGGCCGGCTGGGGCGCGGTGACCGCACTGGGGGCCTTGGTGCTGGCGACACCCAGCTGGGCATTGAGACGCCAGTAAACCGAGGTGATCACAATCTCGAAACGGGTTTTGGCCGAGTAGGCGATCAAGGCCTCGATCTGGGTGAGCTTGTCGGGCGAGGCGCAGTACTGCTGGGCCAGATCCACCATCACGATGAACTGCGTGGCGCGCTTGTCCAGCGCCAGCACCTTGAATTTGTAACCTGCCGACAGAATGCCCGAGCGCACCATCGATTCGCGCACGGCCGAATACACCATCTCCCGGCGGGCCGAACGCTCACCGGGACGCGGCGCGGCGCTGTCGTGCTGCGGTGCCGCAGCCATGGGCCTGGCGGCCACCAAGGGGCTCTGGACGGCCAGCATATCGTGCTGGCCCATACCCATTGGCTCGGCAAACATGGTTTGCGGCCCCAGGGGCGCAAAGGCCGATTTTTTTTCTGGTCGACTGAACCATTTGGCAAATATAGACATGCCACTCCCTACCCTGATCAGAATTTGTGCCCCAGACACAAGCCTTGCAACGTGGTTGCTCCGCCGTCAGCATCAAGCCTTGACGGCCAGACTTGGTGCCCACCGTATACCTGCGGTGTGCTGGGCGGTGTCCGCGACGCTCACATGGTCACCCGTTTCATCGCGCAACAGGCGTTTGTAATTGTAGGAAGGAGTATTGCATACACTTGTCAGAAAAGCGCGTGCGATTTGACCAATGCCAAGCTTTTATGTTGCGGCTACGCGGCGTTTGCGGTTGCCCAGGCGCTTGGCCAGCACCGATCCGGCCGCCATGGCCAGCGCGACGGCCACCGTGGGCTGGCGGTTGCACAGCTCGGTAAAGCGGATGCTAGACAGCCCCCAGAGGCGGCAGCCAGCCACGGCCTGCACGGTGGCATTGCGCGGTTGGTGCGAGAAGAACGCGCCTTCGCCGACAATGGAGCCCGCGCCGACGATCGCCAGGCGAATGCGCTGCTTTTCGTCCTCGAAATGCACGCTGAGGCTGCCGCTTTCGACGAAAAACAAGGTGCGCTCCTGCGTGCCTTGCTGAAACAGCACCTGCGATGCGGCCAGCTGGGTCTGCGTCAGGTACGGCGCGAGAATCTCCCACTGCGCAGCCGTCAGCGGGTTGATCATGCTTTCCTCGTCCTGGCAGTTGTTGATGGCCGCCACCAGGGGCTTGATGTCATTGGCGCTACTGAACATGAAATCCTCCTCCGCAATCCTGGCGGTGGGCCCACCAGTGATTTATCGAAATTCCTAATCCAATAAATCTAACCGAGTGGCTGCACAATGGCTGGGCGGCTGGGCAAAAATTTGTAAGAAGTATCGTCCAGTCCACAATTCCTGACCAAGCACGCCGCCTCCCACCTTCTCTCCTAGACGTTTTTCAGATTCCATGCATGCATTACTAGAGGCCATCGCCACCCTGCCCGCGAGCCAGCAGGCCCAACGCCTCTTCCACGGGCGAGGCGGCCTGTTTCCCGGTTGCGAACACCTGTCGCTGGACCTGTACCCACCGGCGGTGGTGCTGACCAGCTTTGCACCGCTGGCCGACGAGGCGCTGCAAAGCGTGGGCGATGCGCTGCAGCAGCGCTGGCAGCAGCTCTACCCGGGCGAGCCGCTGACCTGGGTGTACCAATGCCGGGCGCTGGGCGCGGCCGAAACCCGCCTGGTCCAGGGTAGCCTGCCCGAGCCCCATACGGTGCAGGAAGACGATGCCCGCTACCTGGTGCATGTGCTGCGCGGCCAAAACCATGGCCTGTTTCTGGACATGGCCGAAGGCCGGCGCTGGGTGCGCCAGTTCATCGCGCGCCAGCCCGATCCCGAGCGCTGCACCGTGCTCAACCTGTTTGCCTACACCTGCGCCTTTTCGGTGGCGGCGCTGCAGGCCGGCGCCGGCCAGGTGGTCAATATCGACATGAGCAAGGCGGCCTTGGCCAGCGGCCAGCAGAACCACCGCCTCAACCAGCTCGCCGGTGGCCAGTTCTGGGGCCATGACATTTTCAGCAGCTGGGGCAAGATCACCCGCACCGGCCCTTACCAGCTGGTGATCATGGACCCGCCCAGCTACCAAAAGGGCAGCTTTGTCGCCACCAAGGATTACGCGCGCCTGATCAAGCGCCTGCCCGACCTGCTGGCGCCGGGCGGCTTTGCGCTGCTCTGCCTGAACGCCCCCGAGCTGCCGCTGGCCTTTTTGCAAGACCAGATGGCCGCGCTGGCGCCGGAGCTGGAGTTCATCGAGCAGGTGGCCAACCCAGCCATCTTTGCCGATGTCTCGCCTGACCGGGCGCTCAAGGTGCTGGCCTACCGCATGCCCAGCTAAGCCTGGGCGGCAGGCTGGTCCGCTGAGTCGACAACCACCAGCTTGCCGCACAGCGCGAACGGGTGCTGAAGCCCTACTACCGCATGGAGCACTCCCGCAATGCCGCATCCGGCGGCGTGGGGCTGGGGCTGTCGATCGCGCAGACGGTGGCGCAGGCCCATGGGGGTGGGTTGGAGGCGGTGCTGGTGCTGCCTCGGGTGGCTGCAGACAGCGCCGCTAGCGCTGCAAGCTAAACGCGCGGCAAGGCTTATTTGCCAATACAAAAACTCGAAAAAATCACCCCCAGCAAATCATCCGATGTGAACTCGCCGGTGATCGCATTGAGTGATTGCTGGGCCAGGCGCAGCTCTTCGGCCAGCAGGTCGAGGGCGGGGCTGTCGACATGCAGCTGGGCATGGGCGATGTCCAGGTGCTCTTCGACCTGCTGCAGCGCCTGCACATGGCGGGCGCGGGCGATGTAGGTGCCTTCGGCGGCAGGCTGCCAGCCGGCCATGGCCAGCAGCTGCTGGCGCAGGGTGTCCAGGCCCGCGCCGGTTTTGGCCGACAGCACCAGCGGGGCCTGGTCGCCTGCAGCGGCAGCAGCAGCCAGGGTGCTGAACTGGGCGGCGGCCTCGGCGCTTTGGCGGTGCGCCTCATCGGGGGTCAGTGCGTCGGCCTTGTTCCAGACCTGCAGCACGGGCACCGTGGCAGGCAGTTGCTGCTGCAAGGTGGCGGCAATCTCGCGGTCGGCCTGGGCATAGTCGGCCTGGGCCATGCGGGTCAGGTCGTGCAAGAAGAGTACCGCGTCGGCGGCGGCGATTTCTTCCCATGCGCGGGCAATGCCGATGCGCTCGACCTCGTCACTGCTCTCGCGCAGGCCGGCGGTGTCGATCACATGCAGGGGCACGCCTTCGATCTGGATGGTTTGCGTGACCTTGTCGCGCGTAGTGCCGGCAATGGGGGTGACGATGGCCAGCTCGGCGCCAGCGAGCGCATTGAGCAAGGAGCTTTTGCCGGCATTGGGCTGGCCGGCAATCACCACTTTGATGCCCTCGCGCAGCAAGGCGCCCTGGCGGGTTCGCTGCATGACAGCCTGCACGGTGGCGCGCAGCTGGTCCAGCTGGCCATAGGCATCGGCTTTTTGTAAAAAATCGATCTCCTCCTCGGGGAAATCCAGGGTGGCCTCGACCAGCATGCGCAGGTGCACCAGCGCATCGCGCAGGCGGTGCACCTCTTGCGAGAAGGCGCCGGTCAGCGAGCGGCTGGCACTGCGCGCGGCCGCCTCGGTGCTGGCGTCGATCAAATCGGCAATCGCCTCGGCCTGGGCCAGGTCGATCTTGTCGTTCAGAAACGCGCGCTCGGTGAACTCCCCCGGCTCGGCCAGGCGCAGGCCGGGCAGCAGCGGCGTGCCACTGTCAGCCTCCGCCTGCGCGGCTTCCAGGCAGCGGGCCAGCAGCAGCTGCAGCACCACCGGGCCGCCGTGGGCCTGCAGCTCCAGCACGTCCTCACCGGTGTAGCTGTGCGGCGCGGGAAAGTACAGCGCCAGCCCCTGGTCGATGGCCTGGCCATCTGCTGCTTTAAAGGGCAGGTAGGTGGCTTCGCGCGGCTTCAAAGCCTTGCCGCAGAGGCGCTCAACCAGCGGCGCAATCGCCTTGCCCGATACGCGCACAATGCCCACCGCTCCGCGCCCGGGGGCAGTGGCAATGGCAACAATCGGATCGTGGTGGCGGGCAAGCATGGGCAGGTCTTTGGCGCGAGTGGGGCAAGCCCCACATTATCGTGGCGACCGGGCCGGCGCCATGTACTCCAGGCTATTGGCCTCGTTCACCGCGCTTGGCCCCGCCCCATGAAAAAAGCCTGCTGGCGCAGGCTTTGGGGTGGTTGGAGTGTGCAGCGAGACGCTTACTTGACCGTGGTCCAGGCGGGGATGGGGCGCGCATCGGCGCGGTAGACGGTCTCGATGCCCTTGCGCATCGCCCAGGGGAAGATCTGGTGGTGCACGGGGATCGTGTAGAAGTTGTCCTTGGTCATCTTCAAGGCATCGTTGATCAAGGCGTCGCGCTTGGCCGTGTCGGTCTCGGTCTTCATCGCGTCGATCTTGGCGTCCAGCTCCTTGTCGGCAATGCGGCCGCCGTTGTAGACGCCGCCGCCCGCGGCGCCCTTGCTGTGGATCAGCGCGTCAAGCGAGTAAAGCGCATCAAAGGTCGCCACGCCCCAGCCGAACAGGTAGGCGTTCGGGTCGGAGTTCATTACGCGGGTCACGAACTGCGCCATCGGCGTCGCCTGCAGGCTGGTCTTGATGCCGATGCGGGTCCACATTGCGGTGACGGCCTGGCAGATCGCCTCGTCGTTCACATAGCG
Source organism: Comamonas sp. JNW (assembly GCF_003105075.1). Classification (NCBI taxonomy): domain Bacteria; kingdom Pseudomonadati; phylum Pseudomonadota; class Betaproteobacteria; order Burkholderiales; family Comamonadaceae; genus Comamonas; species Comamonas sp. JNW. The sequence continues at coordinate 289,376 of NZ_QETI01000004.1, read as the reverse complement.
GTCGTTCGGGCATTCGAGCTTGAGGTTGAAGCCATTGGGGTAACCCGCTTCGGCCAGCAGCTTCTTGGCGCCTTCGACGTCGTACTTGGCAGCACGCTCTTCGAGCTCCTTGCTCCAGCCATGCACCATCGGCGCCACCATCGTGCCGGCGGTGATCGACATGCCGCGCATCGTGCGCTTGTGCAGGCCGTCGGTGTCGATGGCCATGTACATGGCCTTGCGCACGCGCACATCCTTCATCGGGTTCTTGCCCGGCGTGCCAGCGCCTGGCAGCTCGTCGCGGAACACGTCCAGGCCCAGGTAGATGGTGCGGTTCTCGGTGCCCTCGAGCAGCTTCAACTCAGCGGTCTTCTTGATGCGCTCCTGGTCCTGGGGCGGCGGGTCGACCATGAAGTCGACCTGGTTGGAGATCAGTGCAGCGGTGCGGGTGGCGGCCGACTTGATGGGGGTGAAGACGATCTCGTCGACGTTGCCGGTGGGCTTGTCCCACCAGGCGGCGTTCTTCTTCAGGGTCAGCTTGACATCGGGCTGCCAGCTGACGGCCACAAAGGAGCCGGTGCCATTGGTGTTGCGGCTGGAGTAGCTTTCTTCCTTGCCGGCGTAGTCCTGGGTCTTGACGGCGTTGTTCTTCTCGGCCCAGGCCTTGTTCATGATGCGCGCCTCGGTCAGCTCGCGCAGCAAGATGGGGTTGGGGCCCTTGAGGATCAGATCGACGGTGAAGTCATCGACCTTCTTGACTTCCTTGATGCTCTGGGTGGCGCTCATCATGTTCGATGGCGGGGTCATGATGCGGGTCAGCGAGAACACCACGTCATCGGCGGTGAAGGGCGCGCCGTCGTGGAATTTGACGCCCTTGCGCAGCTCAAAGCGCCACTGGGTGGGGCTCACCTCGGTCCACTTGGTCGCCAGTGCGGGCTCCAGCTGGAAATCCTTGCCGTAGCGCACCAGCGGCTCATAGACCTGCTGCAGGAAAGCATGGGTGGTCTGGTGGTTCTGTGCGTGGGGGTCCAGGGTCAGGATGTCATTGGCACCTGCCCAGCGCAAGGTGGCTGCCTGGGCCGCGCCCGCACAGAGCAACACCGCCAGCGCCAGCGCGCTAGGTCGAAAAACCGATACTTTCGCCATACCTGAACCCCTATTTTGTTGAACACATTTTCAAACAACTCATGCTAACGAAAAAACGGTCGCTAATGCGACCGTTTGGGAGGTGTATCCGGGAATGCCCGCCTAGGCAATCCCTGCATTGACAAATGCTGGCTACTTGAACTTTGGCAGATTGAACTGCGGTGGCACACCCATGCGGGTATTGATGATCCACTGCTGGGCAATCGACAGCACGTTGTTGGTCAGCCAGTACAGCACCAGACCGGCCGGGAAGAAGAAGAACATCACGCTGAACATCAGCGGCATGATCCACATCATCTTGGCTTGCATCGGATCCGGTGGTGCGGGGTTCAGCGCCGTCTGCAGCAGCGACGACAGGGTCATCAGCACGGGAAGGATGAAGAACGGATCGGGCACCGACAGGTCATGGATCCAGCCGATCCAGGGCGCATTGCGGATTTCCACCGACGACAGCAGCACCCAGTACAGCGCGATGAACACGGGAATCTGGATCACGATCGGGAAGCAACCGCCCATGGGGTTGACCTTCTCTTCACGGTAGATGCGCATCATCTCCTGCTGCATCTGCTGGGGCTTGTCCTTGAGGCGCTCACGCATCTCCATGATGCGGGGGTTGATCGCCTTCATCTTGGCCATCGACGCGTAAGCCTTGGCATTGAGCCAGTAGAACGCAATCTTGAGCAGCAGCACCAGCGCCACAATCGACCAGCCCCAGTTGCCGATGAAGCCGTGCAGCTTGTCGAGCAGCCAGTACAGCGGCTTGGCCAGAATCGTCACCCAGCCGTAGTCCTTGACCAGTTCCAGGCCAGGGGCGATGGCTTCGAGCGTCTTTTCGATCTGCGGGCCCACAAAGAGGCGCGCATCGATGGCCTTGCTCTGGCCGGGAGCGATCTCGCCCAGGTGGGTGATCTCGCCGACCGAGTACAGGTTGGTGCCGGCCTTGCGCACATAGATGTCGCGCTGCGTGCCCTGGGGCAGCAGCCAGGCGCTGGCAAAGTAGTGCTGCACCATGGCCACATAGCCGTTGTCCGCTGCCTTGTCCACGCTGTCGGTCTTGCCGTTTTCGATGTCCTTGAAGTCGACCTTGTGGTACTTCTTGGCCTCGGTGTAGACGGCCGGGCCGGTAAAGGTCGAGTAGAACGAGGATTCGCCAGCGGGCTTGTTGCCGTCGCGCGTCAGCTGCAGGTACAGCTGGGGGTTGACCGCGGCCGAGCCGGTGTTGACGACTTCCTGCTTCAAGCCAATGGCGTAGTCGCCGCGCTTGAGCGTCCAGGTCTTGACCAGCTTGACGCCGCCCAGGTCAGGCGACTCGAACACCACGTTCAACTCGTTCTGGCCCTCGGCCAGCTCGCGCGGGCCGGGCTTGAGGGTCATCGCGGTCTTGTGGGTCGGGAAGTTGCCACCGATCAGACCCGTCTGGGCCACGTAGACGCGGTTGGCGCTCTCGTCGAGCAGCTTCACGGGCTTGGTCTTGTCGTCCTGGTCGGCGTACTTGAGCAACTCGGCACCCACCAAGGATGCGCCTTCGCTGTCAAAGGTCAGGCGCAGCAGGTCGGACGCCACGGTCAGCTTCTCGCGTGCAGCAGCAGGGGCTGCCGCATCCGCAGCAGCCGTGCCGGGCACGTTGCTGGCGTTCGCAGGCGCCGCAGGGCTGGCGCTGGCAGCGGGCAGACCGTTGTCGGTGCTGACTGCATCTGCAGGCGCCTGGGCCGTCACCTCAGGTGTGGGGAAGAATGTGGGTTTGCGACCATTGTGGATTTGCCACTTGTCCCAGAGCAGGACCAGGGAGAAACCAAATATCACCCACAAGATGGTGCGGCGAATATCGTTCATGAAGACTTCTCAGAGGGGGAAGAGGATGAATCGGCGGGAGTCACCAGACGACTGAACCAGCGCGGATGCGCGGGGACCGGATCGTGGCCGCCCTCGCACCAGGGATGGCAGCGCACCAGGCGGCGCACCGTCAAATAGCTGCCCATGGCAGCACCGTGCTGTTCCAGCGCCTGCAATGAATAGGCAGAGCACGTGGGCTCGAACCGGCAGGCAGAACCTAGCCAAGGGCTCAGCAGCAGCCTGTAGCCGCGCACCAAACCCATGAGCAAGCGTTGCATCATACGCTAAGCACCTTGGCGCCTTCGCTGCGCTCGGCTTTGGCCGGCTGGCTGTTCTTGTGCGCCCGGGCAAACAGCTGCATCAGCTCGGCACGCACCGCCTGCTTGAGCACGTCGGAGCTGGGGCTGATGAACTGCTTGCGGTCGAACGTGCTGCGCAAGCGCACCACGTGGGCGGCGGCTGGCAGCTGCGCCTCATGCAAGGCAGCGACGGCATAGATCTGCCGCTTGATGGCGTTGCGGGTGACCGCGCGGCGCGCCCAGCGCTTGGGCACCATGGCACCCAGCCAGGTCGCCTCCAACGCAAAAAGAGCCTGCGACCCAGCCTTGACAGCTGGATCACCAGGCCCTGATGGGGCAGCAGCGCTGCCCGAGGCGTCGGCAGACAACACCAGCCTGTGCAGCGCAAAGTGCGCTGTACGGGCGATGGTGCCGCCTGCCATGGCGGCTTGGAATTGAGGGCGAGTCTTAAGGCGATGCATAAGTGTCACCCACTGGTGCACTACCTGGCACCCGAGAGGTGCCCGTCACCCTGTCAGCCTTACAGGCCCAGACGCTTGCGGCCCTTGGCGCGGCGTGCGTTGATAACAGCGCGGCCACCCTTGGTCTTCATACGGACGAGGAAACCGTGGGTACGGGCGCGGCGAACTTTGGAAGGTTGGTAAGTACGTTTCATGATGCAATTCCTAGAGAGGCTTGGTTCCGGTTTGTTGGCCGCTTGCATCCAAAAATGAACACAAAAGCAACCAAGCTCAAGCCCTGCTCAAGCGCAACACCGGTGAAATAGTGCGGTCCACCCCCATGGCAAGGACACAAGGTCTGTTGCCAGCGCGAGGGGACACGCGCGTAAAATTCGCCCTGACATGCAGGGAAACCGCAAATTATCGCAGTGTTTACTGTCCTTGGCAATTACTTGGCTTTGTCCTCGGTTTTTTCTGTAATATGCGCAGACTTTTGCCGAGTCTGCGGCCAGCCCATCGAGGAAACCCGAGCATGGGGTTTGTGCAGACCAGTCCGTTGTGTGGATAACTTTTGCACAAGCTACAATAGGCAGCCGATCAACCTTCCCCCTTATCCACAACAACAACAGCGTGGGGGATGAATCTTTCCGTGGGATAACAATGGATGAAGCCAGCCTGGGCCAAGGTTTGTGGCGTGCAGTTGTAGAGCAACTCGCCCAAGAAATGCCCGAGCAACAGTTCAACACCTGGATCAAGCCGCTGACCGCTGTCGTGTCGGACGACTTGTCCAAGGTCACGCTCTATGTGGCCAACCGTTTCAAGCTCGACTGGATTCGCGCCCAATACACCGGCCGCCTGGCCGCCATGCTGGAGGAAACCTACGGACAACCGGTGGCCATCGAGTTGGCCATTGCCCAGCGAGATGCGGCCGTGCGCACCGTCGTGCGCCCACCGGTGCGCAGCGGTGGTGCGCTTGCAGCGTCGGCTCAGGGCAGTGGCACCTCGTCAGGCATGGGCCTGGGGCCGTCCTACGGGCCAGCTAGCCGCAACCCCGGCCAGGCTGCCGCCAACGCGGCCGAGCAGTACCGCAACAGCATCCAGATCAGCGACGCCAGCCCCGCGCCCCATACGGGCCAGGCCAGCAGCGCCGAGGGTGATACCGGCAATGCCAGTGGCAACTTCCGCAACCGCCTGAACCCGGTGCTCACGTTTGACACGCTGGTCGAAGGTACTGCCAACCGCATGGCGCGCTCGGCGGCCATGCATGTGGCGGCGTCTCCCGGACATCTGTACAACCCCTTGTTCATCTACGGCGGCGTTGGTCTGGGTAAGACCCACCTGGTGCATGCCGTGGGCAACAAGCTGCTGGCCGACAACCCGGACGCCAAAGTTCTCTACATCCATGCCGAGCAGTTCGTTTCGGATGTGGTCAAGTCCTACCAGCGCCGCACCTTTGACGAGTTCAAGGAGCGCTACCACTCGCTCGATCTGCTGCTGATCGACGATGTGCAGTTTTTCGCCAACAAGGACCGCACGCAGGAAGAGTTCTTCAACGCCTTTGAAGCGCTGCTGGCCAAGAAGAGCCACATCGTGATGACGTCCGACACCTATCCCAAGGGTCTGGCCAACATCCACGAGCGCCTGGTCTCGCGCTTTGACTCGGGCCTGACGGTGGCTATCGAGCCGCCCGAGCTGGAGATGCGCGTTGCCATTCTGATCAACAAGTCGCGCGTCGAAGGCACCGAGATGCCCGAGGAAGTGGCCTTCTTCGTGGCCAAGAACGTGCGCTCCAATGTGCGCGAGCTCGAAGGCGCGCTGCGCAAGATCCTCGCCTACTCGCGCTTCAACCAGAAGGAAATCTCCATCCAGCTGGCGCGCGAGGCGCTGCGCGATCTGCTCTCGATCCAGAACCGCCAGATCAGCGTGGAAAACATCCAAAAGACCGTGGCGGACTACTACAAGATCAAGGTCGCCGACATGTACAGCAAAAAGCGCCCGGCCAGCATTGCCCGTCCGCGCCAGATTGCCATGTACCTGGCCAAGGAGCTGACCCAGAAAAGCCTGCCGGAAATCGGCGAGCTTTTTGGCGGCCGCGACCACACCACCGTGCTGCACGCGGTGCGCAAGATCGGTGGCGAGCGCCAGCAATTGACCGAGCTGAACCAGCAATTGCACGTGCTGGAGCAGACCCTCAAGGGCTAGCCGATGGAATTTTTTGATTTCGCCAATTGCCTGCGCGCCGCAGGCACAATGGCAAATGGGACAGGTGCAGAGGGGGCTCCGTGCACAACTGCCGTCCACAACAACACCGCAATTTGACAAGAGGTTGAAATGATTGTTCTGAAGGCCACACAAGACAAAGTCATCGCAGTACTGCAGTCGGTCGCCGGTATTGTCGAGCGGCGCCACACTTTGCCGATTCTGGCCAACGTGCTGATCCGCAAGACCGGCAATGCGCTGCAGCTGACCACCAGCGACCTGGAAATCCAGATCCGCACCACGGCCGAGCTGGGCGGTGACATGGGTGACTTCACCACCACCGTGGGCGCGCGCAAGCTGATCGACATCCTGAAGACCATGCCCAGCGACCAGACCGTGAGCCTGGAGACGCAGCAGTCCAAGATGATCCTCAAGGGCGGCAAGAGCCGCTTCACCTTGCAGACCCTGCCGGCAGAAGACTTCCCGCTGGTGCAGGAAGCACCCTCGTTCGGCCCCGTGTTCAGCGTGCCGCAAAAGGTGCTCAAGGACCTGATGGGCCAGGTCTCGTTCGCGATGGCTGTGCAGGATATCCGTTACTACCTGAACGGCATCCTGTTCGTGGCCGAGGGCAACACGCTGAGCCTGGTGGCCACCGACGGCCACCGCCTGGCCTTTGCCAGCGCCACCCTGGATGTGGAAGTGCCCAAGCAGGAAGTGATTCTGCCGCGCAAGACCGTGCTGGAGCTCCAGCGCCTGCTGTCGGACGCCAGCGGCGACAACCAGCCCGTCATCGAGATGCAGTTCGCCAGCAACCAGGCGCGCTTTACCTTTGCCGGCATGGAGTTCGTCACCAAGCTGGTCGAGGGCAAGTTCCCCGACTACAACCGCGTCATCCCGCGCAACCACCCCAACAGCATCACGCTGGGCCGCGCGCCACTGCTGGCCAGCATGCAGCGCACGGCCATCATGACCAGCGACAAGTTCAAGGGCGTGCGCCTGACCATCGAGCCCGGCACCCTGCGCATTGCAGCCAACAACGCCGAGCAGGAAGAGGCGGTGGATGAGCTCGACATCGACTACGGCGGCCCGGCCGTTGAAGTCGGCTTCAACGTCACCTACCTGATCGATGTGCTCTCCAACATGGGCCAGGACATGGTACGCATCGACTTTGCCGACAACAACAACTCGGCGCTGATCACCAACCCGGAAAACGACACCTTCAAGTACGTGGTCATGCCGATGCGCATGTAAGCCACGCAGGCGACCCGCGCGCCGGTTTGCAGCAGCAGGCCGGCGCAGCACCGAGATTTATTTGATTCAAAGACATGGCAGGGCGCCGCGCCCGCCAGTGCAGTACCAAGGCAGCTTCATGACCGCAGAAAACCAGCCGGAACAATCCCCCAGCACGCCAGGCCCCGATGCCAGCGGCTATGGCGAAGGCGCCATCCAGATCCTGGAAGGGCTGGAGGCTGTGCGCAAACGCCCGGGCATGTACATCGGCGATACCTCGGACGGCACCGGCCTGCACCACCTGGTGTTTGAAGTGGTGGACAACTCCATCGACGAGGCCCTGGCCGGCTATTGCGACGACATCCTGGTGACCATCCACGCCGACGGCTCGCTATCGGTGGTGGACAACGGCCGGGGCATTCCCACCGGCGTGAAGATGGATGACAAGCACGAGCCCAAGCGCTCGGCCGCTGAAATCGCGCTGACCGAGCTGCACGCCGGCGGCAAGTTCAACCAGAACAGCTACAAGGTCTCGGGCGGTCTGCACGGCGTGGGCGTGTCCTGCGTGAACGCGCTGTCCATCAAGCTCAAGCTCATCGTGCGCCGCGAAGGCCAGGTGCACCAGATCGATTTCTCGCGCGGCTTTGTGCAAAACCGCCTGGTCGAAGTGGTCGACGGCGTGGAAGTCTCGCCGATGCGCATTGTGGGCGCCACCGAGAAGCGCGGCACCGAAGTGCACTTCCTGCCCGACCAGGAAATCTTCAAGGAAAACTACGAGTTCCGCTACGAGATCCTGGCCAAGCGCCTGCGCGAGCTGTCCTTCCTGAACAACGGCGTGCGCATCCGCCTCAAGGACGAGCGCGATGGCAAGGAGGACGACTTCTCCGGCGCCGGCGGCGTGCAGGGCTTTGTCGAGTTCATCAACGGCACCAAGAAAGTGCTGCACCCCACCGTGTTCCACGCCGAAGGCAGCCGCCCGGCCGAGACCTATGGCGGCATCCCCGGCACCGAGATCGGTGTCGAAGTGGCCATGCAGTGGAACGACGGCTACAACGAGCAGGTGCTGTGCTTTACCAACAACATCCCCCAGCGTGACGGCGGCACCCATTTGACCGGCCTGCGCGCGGCGATGACCCGTGTCATCGGCAAGTACATCGCCGACCATGACCTGGCCAAGAAAGCCAAGGTCGAAGTCACCGGCGACGACATGCGCGAAGGCCTGTGCGCGGTGCTCAGCGTCAAGGTGCCCGAGCCCAAGTTCAGCAGCCAGACCAAGGACAAGCTGGTCTCCAGCGAAGTGCGCGCGCCCGTCGAGGACATCGTCGGCAAGCTGCTGACCGAGTACCTCGAAGAAAAGCCCAACGACGCCAAGATCATCTGCAACAAGATCGTTGAAGCGGCCCGCGCCCGTGAAGCGGCCCGCAAGGCCCGCGAAATGACGCGCCGCAAAGGCGTGCTCGACGGCATGGGCCTGCCCGGCAAGCTGGCCGACTGCCAGGAAAAAGACCCAGCGCTGTCTGAAATCTACATCGTCGAGGGTGACTCCGCAGGCGGCTCGGCCAAGCAAGGGCGTGACCGCAAGTTCCAGGCCATCCTGCCGCTGCGCGGCAAGATCCTGAACGTGGAAAAAGCCCGCTACGAAAAGCTGCTCTCCAGCAGCGAAATCGTGACCTTGATCACCGCGCTGGGCACCGGCATCGGCAAGGTGAGCGAAGACTCGGGCAAGAGCAGCACCGACGACTACAACCTCGCCAAGCTGCGCTACCACCGCATCATCATCATGACCGATGCGGACGTCGACGGCGCCCACATCCGCACCTTGCTGCTGACCTTCTTCTACCGCCAGATGCCCGATCTGGTCGAAGCCGGCCACATCTACATTGCGCAGCCGCCACTGTACAAGGTCAAGAACGGCAAGGAAGAGCTGTACCTCAAGGACGGCCCTGCCCTCAACCAGTTCCTGCTGCGCGTGGCCCTGCAAGGCGCCAGCGTCAGCACCGGCGGCGCCAACCCGCGCACCATCGATGGTGAAGAGCTGGGCCGCCTGGCCGGCATGCACCTGGCCGCCGAAACCGTCATCGACCGCCTCTCATCCTACCTGGACGCCGAAGCGCTGCGCGCCATCGCCGACGGCGTGCAGATCCGCCTCGACACGCTGGACGACGCCATGGTCTGTGCCCCGGTGCTCGAAGCCAAGCTGCGCGAGTTGACCACCACCGGCGTGCCCGCCGAGGTCACGGGCGAGCTGGACCCGCACACCGAAAAGCCGATCCTGCGCATCAGCCGCCACCACCACGGCAACATCAAGAGCTCCATCCTGACGCAGGAGTTTGTCGAAGGCCAGGACTACGCGGCGCTGGCCGCCGAAGCCCAGAACTTCCACGGTCTGCTCGCCGAAGGCGCCAGGGTCACCCGTGGCGAAGGCGAAAAAGCCAAGATGGAAAAAGTGACCGACTTCCGCCAGGCCATGCAGTGGCTCATCAGCGAAGCCGAACGCACCACCGCCCGCCAGCGCTACAAGGGCCTGGGCGAAATGAACCCCGAGCAGCTGTGGGAAACCACGATGGACCCCCAAGTCCGCAGCCTGCTGCAGGTCAAAGTCGGCGACGCCATCGAAGCCGACCGCGTCTTCACGATGCTGATGGGCGACGAGGTCGAGCCCCGCCGCGACTTTATCGAGACCAATGCATTGCGGGCGGGGAATATTGATGTGTGATGGGTGTCAGCGGTCAAAGGTGGCGGCGCTGTTTTAGAGCCTCCCTCTTTTGACGGATACTTCGGACTAGTCAGAAACCTCCATAAAACAGCCGCGAAAGCGGCTGTTTTTGCGTGTGCTGGCGCGCTCGCGATTCATGCCTGCTCTCGCAATCTGCCTGCGACTGACAGACTGGGATTTCCATCAAACCCGAACTACTATCCAGCCATAAATCCTAATGCACTAGGATTTTTTATAAACACTGAAGAAGAATAAAGATCCTATTTTGCTAGGCATTTTTGCAAACGTTATCAATGCCTTTCCATAATTCCTAGTCAACCAGGAACTATGAAGCTCGACATCAAGTCTTCGTCAGACCTTGGCCATGCCGTCCGAGCCATGCGCAAAGCCTCCGGTATTCGGCTGGATGGTCTCTCCGGCATCGTTGGTATCAGCAAGCAGACGACGTCCAATCTGGAGCTACACTGCTCCCGACCTCACTCCCCGCCCTTTCGCCTTGGCCCAAGCACCCCACAACCGCGCCGCCCAGCGCAAGCGCAAGTCCAGCTGGTCATCGCTGCGCATGCCCCAGCACATGGCATCCACCCTGCAGAAAAAACACTGGCTGCGTCTGCATGGCCTGTGCATGGGGCTGCTGGTCTTGCTGGTGATGTGGGCGGTCACGGCAGCACTGCTCCATTCCGGGGTGACATCGATGGCGCTGCGCTATGCCATCAGCCTGGGCGTGGGCTATGCCGTGTACCTACTGGTGCTGCGGCTGTGGGCGGCCTACCTGGTGCGCAATGCCTATGCGCGCAAGCGCGAAGACTCCTGGGCCGATGGCATCGACCCGGTGCCCGATCTGCACGTAGACAAAGGCGCGCCCGATTGGCAGTCAGGCGGGGGCGGCAATTTTGGTGGTGGTGGGGCGTCAGGAGATTGGGCGGAAGTGGACCTGTCGTCGACTGCATCAGGTGCTTCCAGCTCCTGGACCGATGCCGTCGATGTGGTCGATATCGGGGGCGGCGATGAGGGCATCATCATCGTGCCCATCCTGGCGGTGTTTGCCGCCCTGCTGCTGGCCTTCTTTGGCTTTGGCGCGCTGCTGTGGCTGTACTTTGGCGTGGATGTGCTCCTGACCGTCGCGGTGGAGCTGGCCTTTTCGATGATGACCGCCCGCGCCCTGGTGGGGGTCGAGCGCGCAGGCTGGCTGGCCTCGGCCGTGCGACTGACCTGGAAGCCGCTGCTCGGCGCCCTGGTCTGCGCCGTGGCGCTGGGTGCGCTGGCAGACTGGTGGGTGCCAGAGGCCACCACCTTGCGCGAAGTGATCGCCCATATCCGGGGCACGCGATAACAAGGGCCATAGCGCTGGCTACCTTGGCCTACCCAGCGCTGCCATAAAGCCAGTTTATGCTGGTCCTTTGCTGGCCGCCACGGCTTCCCTCTCATTCATGACAAGGACTGTTCATGCCCATCGTCGTTACCGCCCAGAGCACCATCCAGATCGGCGCTGCCGAGCCTCTTCAAGGCAATGCGCCCGAAGGCAGCTATGCGGCCGTGTTTGAAGACGATGGCGACACCGCCTACTTCTATGCGCTGGATTTTGCGAACGCCGAGCAACCCATCCAGAACGCGCTGCACATCTACAACGTAGCCGATGTCTCCGACAAGCACCTGCCGTCCGAGGTGACGATTGGCTGGTCCACCGACGGCAGCAAGGTCGTGCTGCTGATCAATGGCAACCCGCATGCCGTGTTTGATTTTGCGGCCAAGCATGGCTACTGCCGCACCGCCTTTCCGCCGCCTGATGCAGATTCCGGCTGGAGCGGCCATGACTGGACGGACGACACCATCGAGCTGTTTGCCACCGAAGCCTGAGACAACGAGGAGCATCGCCATGCACAGCCACCAGTTTGACCATTGGCCCTTTGCCGATGCGCACAACACCGCCAGCTTTTCTACGACCAAGGTGGTACGCGAGCATCTGCCAGTGTTGATGGTCTCGCATGATGCCGATGGGGCTTGGCAGTTTCTGGATGCCAGCACCGACGAGCCCGGCGAGGCCCTCCTGGTCTGCATGGCTTGCATGTATGAGCGCGACCAGAGCCTGGAACAAATCGCAGACCTGCCACTGGGTTGGAGCGCCTGGCGCCAGGAAGTGGGCGGCACCTGGGAGCGGTTTGAAAACCCGCCTGAGGACGACGACGAAGACGCAGACAGCACGGATTGAAGCCCCAGGCATCAGCGCCCTGCTCCAAGCCACCTCCACCGCCAGGGCTGCCGCCATCCCTTATTCTTGGGGTTTTGTTCAACCCAAGGCCCGCATGCCCTACACCGTCCAACACGAAGAAGCCGATTCCAAAGGCGCGTTCTTTATCAACCGCGATGCCACACGCGTGGCTGAGATGACCTACAGCCGCACCAATGCCACGATGATCATCATCGACCACACGGAAGTGGATGATTCACTGCGCGGCGAAGGCGCAGGCCGCCAGCTGCTCAATGCCTTGGTAGCTTGGGCTCGCGAGACCCATACCAAGGTGCTGCCACTGTGCCCCTTTGCCAAGGCCCAGTTCGCCAAGGATGCGTCGCTGCGCGACGTGCTGTCCTGATACGCGGCCACACGCTGCATCGCGCCAGCCAGGCAATGCAGTGCACCATCGTTACCAATGCAAACCAAGCGGGTGTCGCATTTATGCATTCACCGTCAACGATGCCGAACAAGGGCCTGTAGCATCGCTGGCAGGCCCCATTTGCAAGCGCAACGCGCATTGATTCGCTCCATTGGCCGCAACTTCAGGCCTAGGAGGGGCATGGATCAGGAAGTTCGATTTATCACGGTGGAAATCCACGACAGTGCCTGGCAAGCCCATGTATGCCGTGCATTGCTGGAATCAGAAAACATTCCTGCCTATTTGCGCAGCGAACACCACATTGGTCTGCAATGGCCCATGTCGCGGGTACTTGGTGGCGTGCGCGTTGTAGTGCCTGCGCACCTGCTCCACCAGGCGCAGTCTTTGCTGGCCGAGCGCGACAACGGTACGCTGGAGCAAGCCTTGGAGCATGACTATCCCAGTGACGTGCGGGTATGCAAGCGCTGTGACGGCACGGAGTTCCGGCGCAAAACCCCTCTGAGCGCCGCATTGGCCACGTTTTTGATGCTCTGGCTGTGGTCAACACCGTTCCCGCCCGGCAAGGAATATTTCTGTAAGCAATGCGGGGCCATGGCACCATAAGACATGCGGATGGCGCGGCGCCCATGCGTCATCCTCAGCTGCGGCGATAGCCATGACGGCACCGCTCGACTCAAGCCCCCAACACCCCATCCCGCAACTGCGCCAGCGCCCCATTACCCAGCGCCTGCGCGTTGTAGCACAGCCCAATGCGGCGTTTGAGTTCCAACTCCAGCGGCTGGGTCTGCACGCCCGGGTTTGCTTGCGCCAGGGATTCGGGCACGATCGCCCGGCCCACGCCGGCGGCGACCAGGTCCAGCGCCAGCGAGAAGTTGCCGGCCAGTGCGGCGGGGGTGTCGGCGCGGCTGCCGTAGATCGGCATCAGGCGTTGGTGGCTGGCATGGGTGGGGCAGACGATCCAGTCGGTGGCGAGGTCTTGTGGGGTGCCCGCTGCGTTGTCTGGCAGCTGCGCTTGGGCCGGCAGGGCCAGCACATAGCGCTCGCTGAGCAGCGGTAAAAACAGCTCGTCCTCGCAGCGCAGCTCTTCGCTGGCCAGGCGCGCATCGCCCTCGCACTGCGCCAGCAGGTGCAGCTGCAGGCCGGGCACGCAAGCACGGGCGGTGGCGGCCAAGTGCTGCACGGTGCTGCGGGCCACATCTTCTTCGACGCCAATGGTCAGGCGCGCACGCGCGCCGCGCTGGCGAAAGCGCTGGGCCAGGTCATCGGCCTCGGCCACCATGCGGCGCAGTTGGGGGTAGAGCGCGCGGGCGTCGTCCGTCACCTCCACCCCCCGCGCCTTGCGCACAAACAGCGCCGTGCCCAGGGCCTCTTCCAGCAGGCGGATGCTGCCTGACAGCGCCGGCTGGCTCAGGTGCAGGCGCTGCGCGGCGGCGGTGATATTGCGCTCTTCAAAGACGGCCACAAAGGCGCGGAATTGGCGATAGTCCATCACAAGCCATAAGTAAAACGCATGAGTGAAAGAAGAATAAACCATTTTTCAAACACCATACGGCGGAAATACACTGCATTTTGTACCTATTCATCAGAAATATCTATCTCTTTAGAAAGCCACAACCCTATGCAAAACCGCCAACCCCTGATCGTTATCACCGGTGCCAGCTCGGGCATTGGCCTGGCTACCGCGCAGCTGTTTTCGTCGCTGGGCCACCCGCTGCTGCTGCTGGCGCGCCGGCTCGAGCCCATGCAGGCGCTGAACCTGCCCGACACGCTGGCGCTCTCCGTCGACGTGACCGACCGCGCCGCACTGGCCGCCGCCGTGCAGCAAGGCGAAGCGCGCTTTGACCCGGCCGATGCCATCGTCAACAACGCCGGCGTCATGCTGCTGGGCGAGATCACGCGCCAGGACCCGGACCAGTGGGACCGCATGCTCGACGTGAATGTCAAAGGTGTGCTCAACGGCGTGCATGCCGTTGCCGCCGGCATGGTGCAGCGCCAGCGCGGCAGCATCATCAATGTGAGCTCGGTCGCCGGCCGCAAGACCTTCCCCAACCATGTGGCCTATGTCGGCACCAAGTTTGCCGTGCATGGCCTGACGGAGAACCTGCGCGAAGAACTCGCTGCCCACCATGTGCGCGTGACCACCATCGCCCCCGGCGCGGTGGAGACCGAGCTGCTCGGCCACACCACGGATGCAGCCATCAAGTCCGGCTATGAGGACTGGAAAACCGCCATGGGCGGCAAGGTGCTGGCGGCCCAGGATGTGGCCAACGCCATCCACTACGCCTATGCGCAGCCGGCCGGCGTCTGCATTCGCGAAATCGTGCTGGCCGCAACGCGCCAGCAAGCCTAAAAGCTCCGGCTCCACCCCGGCCACAGCCTCCATCGCCGCCAGCATGTTGCGGCCTTGGAGGCTTTTTGTGGACGACTGAAGATGCCCCACCCAAGCGAAACTGATCCTAAGTATTAGTTTTAATTAAGTTGTTATCAAAATCTCCGCTTAATGGCTAGTATTTGTAGAAATACTAATACTTAACGACCCTCTGTAAAACTCCCTGCCGTGGTCTGATCGCGGGCTCGGGCGATCCGCTGTGTTGTCTTTCTTGTCAATAGCGCGCTATTGACTGCAAAAGACGCCTTGCGCCTCATCCCGATCCGCGTCCATCCCGCTTGGCGAGGGTTTTGCAGAGGATCCTTAAAAATCCACCGCAAAACGCCTCAGCTGCTGCAGTGGATCCACAACGGAGACGACATGAAGACAACCTCGGGTCTCGATGTGCGCGCCTTGAAGATTTTCGAGGCCGTGGCGTCTTCGGGCAGCCTGTCCAAGGGGGCGGCGGCGCTGGGGGTCACGCAATCGGCGGTCTCACAGACGATCACGCAGATCGAGGCGATCTTGCAGACGCAGGTGTTTGACCGCTCGCAGCGGCCGTTCAAGCTCACGCCGGCAGGCATTGCGCTCAGCCGCCGGGCCGGGCAGATTGTCGAAGACATGGA
Source organism: Comamonas sp. JNW (assembly GCF_003105075.1). NCBI lineage: Bacteria > Pseudomonadati > Pseudomonadota > Betaproteobacteria > Burkholderiales > Comamonadaceae > Comamonas > Comamonas sp. JNW. The sequence goes on along the minus strand of NZ_QETI01000004.1, from coordinate 273,928 downwards.
GCGGCTGGTGGTGCATGTGCGCGATGCCGACCTGGCCAGCCGCCCGGCAATGCGTGTGGGCATGATCGACTCCTTTGCCGCCACGGCAGGGCCGGCCATCGTCAAGAAGGTCACCGAATCGGCCAGCCAGTTGCTGCTCTGGTCGGGCCTGGCCAACAGCCATGCGACGGCGCTGATGAAGCGCCAGCTCGACCTCATCGTCACGACAGACACGCTCGATGACATTGACCACATCGTGCGCCGCTCGATCTTCTCCGAGCCCTTTATCGCGGTGATCCCCAAGGTGCGCGAGAAAGAGTTCAAGAACGCCGACCTCACCACCTTGATCGAGAAGATGCCGCTGATCCGCTTCAGCGCCCGCTCCCACTTTGGCGCGCTGATCGAGCGCCACCTGCGCCGCCAGGGCTTCACGCCCCGCCCCTATCTGGAGATCGACACCTCCGACGTGGTGATGGCCATGGTCGCCGCCGACCTGGGCTGGACCATCACCACCCCCATCTGCCTGCTGCAGGGCCGCACCTACAGCGGGCAGATCACTGCCATTCCGCTGCCCGGCGCCAGCCTGCACCGCACCATCTACCAGCTCTCCCGGGAGGGGGAGTATGTAGACATGGCCGAGAACTGCTTCCAAGTGAGCAGAAGCGTCATGGAAAACGACATCTTTCCCGATGTACGCCAACTGATCCCCTGGCTCAGAAGCGGGATCGCGCTGAGCTAGCCCGCCCTTGCACAAGCCGCTGTCCATGGCTGGGATGCCGCCGCATCCGCGCCAGGGGAGTGTCTTGTCCAGCGATTGGCCAGCTCTTTAAAAAACAGGAAATCCAAGGAGACACATATGACCCTCAACCGCCGTTCTTTTATCCAACAAAGCGCCGCCGCCTCATTGGCCAGTGCGCTGTCGCTGCCCAGCTGGGCGGCCGATGCGACCGTCAAATACGGGGGCTCACCCTGGCTGGGCCACTACCCCGCCCACCTGGCGATGGCCGAGGGCTATTTGAAGGAGGTGGGCATCACGCAGGACTGGCAGTCCTTTGCCACCTCGTCGGCCCGCATGAGTGCGTTCATGTCCGGCGGCGTCGATATCGGCTGCGCCGGCATTGTCTCGGCATTGGCGCTGATGTCGCGCGGCGCCAAGCAGTTCGCGATCATTGCGATTCCGGAAAACTTTGGCCGCGTCGAAGGCCTGGTCGCCCGCAAAGGCATCGACTCCGTGGCCGATCTCAAAGGCAAGAAGATCGGCGTGACCTTTGCATCCAGCACCCACCTGCTGGTGCTCGATGTGCTGGAGCAGGCGGGCATCAAACCGGGCGGGGCCGATGTGCTCAACATCCCCGGCCCGGAGCTGCATGGCGCGATCAAGACCGGCCAGATCGATGCGGCCGCTGCCTGGACCCCGCACTTTGACAACATCCTGCGCGAGCCCGGCGTCAAACTCTTGGCCGATGACTCGCAGTTCAGCCTCTACAAGTCCTTCAAGGTCACGCCCGGCCCCGATGTACTGCTGGTGCGCCGCGAGTTTGCCGCCAAGAACAGTGAGCTGGTCAAGCGCTACCTGTCGGCCTACTTCAAGGCCAGCGATCTGCTGCGCGAGCAGCCCGAGAAGGCCTCGCAGGCGCTGCTCAAGTTCACCGGCCTCACCATGAAGGAGCAGATGTCGGCCGTCACCGGCTCGGACTGGTACCCACAGGCCCAGCAAAAGGAGCTGCTGACGGGCGAGTTTGTGCAAGGCCTGCAAAAGCTCGCCGAGATGCTGGTCAAGCACAAGCAGATTGACAAGGCCCCGGTCGTCAAAGACTGGATTGATGCCTCCTTTGTCTGAAGGCCGGAGCACACCCCGTGATCGCCAAACCCCCTTCTTCCATGGCGCTGGCCGCCACCAGTGCAGCCTCCGTGCTGCTGTTCATCGCCGTCTGGGAGGCCGTGTGCCGTGCAGGCCTGGTCGACCCCATCTTTCTGCCCCCGCCCAGCGCCGCGCTGGGCAAGGCCGCCGCCATGCTGAGCGATGGCACCTTCTGGCCCCACATCCTGGCGTCTGCGCGCCGGGTGATGATCGGCTTTTTGGCGGCCACCGCCGTCGCCATTCCGCTGGGCATTTTTCTGGGCACCTCGTCCTACGCCCGGGCGGCCTTTGATCCCATCCTGTCGTTTCTGCGGCCGCTGCCATCGATGAGCTGGATTCCGCTGTCCCTCTTGTGGTTCGGCATCACCGAAACGCAGAAGTACAGCATCGTCTTCATGGGCTGCTTTGCGCCGGCGATGGTCTATGTGATCGAGGCCACGCGCAATGTCGATCCGCTCCTGGTGCGCGCCGCGCAAAACCTGGGCGCCAACCGCTGGCAGGTGATGAAGGAGGTGATCCTGCCGGGCAGCCTGTCGCAGATCCTGAGCGGCTTCAAGGTGATCCTGGGCCTGGCCTGGACCTGCGTGATCGCCGCCGAGCTGGTCGCCGCGCGCGAAGGGCTGGGCTTTCTCATCATGAATGGCAAGGAGTTCTTCCAGACCGAGGTGGTCGTGCTGGGCATGGTGCTCATCAGCACCACGGTGCTGATCACCGACTTTTTCTTCCGACTGATTGAAAACTGGGTACTGAGGTGGAAACAATGAACGCGCAACACAAAGGCCCGATGATCTCCATCCAGGGGATCGCCAAGCACTACGGGGATTTCAAGGCGCTCGAGCGCGTCGATCTGGAGATTGAAAAGGGCGAGTTCGTCGTGCTGCTGGGCGCCTCGGGCTGCGGCAAATCCACCTTGCTCAACCTGGTCACCGGTTTTGACAAGCCCACGGCCGGGCGCATCGTCGTCAACGGCCGCGAGGTCAACAAGGTCGATCCGCACTGCGGCATGGTGTTCCAGCAGTACGCGCTCTTCCCCTGGCTCACGGTGCTCGACAACGTCGCCTTTGGCCTCAAGATGAAGGGCATTGCCAAGGCCGAGCGCCTGCAGGTGGCGCGCCGCTTTATCGACATGGTGGGCCTGCAGGGCTTTGAGGACAAGTACCCCAATGCATTGTCGGGCGGCATGCGCCAGCGCGTGTCCATCGCCCGGGTGCTCGCCAATGACCCGGACGTGATCCTGCTCGACGAGCCCTTTGCCGCGCTCGATGCGATGACGCGCCAAGTGCTGCAGGACGAGTTGCTGCAGATCTACGAAAAGAGCAAGAAGACCATCATCTTCATCACCCACTCCATCGACGAGGCGCTGCTGCTGTCCACCCGCATGCTGATCATGAGCGCGCGGCCTGGCCGCGTGGTCACCGACATCCGCAACGACCTGCCCATGCCGCGCAATGCGCAGGTGCAGCTCTCGCCGCGCTACAACGAACTCAAGGGCCAGATCTGGGACACCGTGCAGTCCGAGGTCATGCGCAGCCTGCAGGCCACCCGCCACTAACCAACACCACCCCATGTCCAAGCAACCTACTTTCCCGAGCTACCAAGCGGGCTCGGGCTGGAATACCTTGCTCCCCAAAAGGCAGGCCCACACGCAGGCGCCCACGGAGCGGCACTTTGATGCCATCGTCATTGGCGCCGGCGTCACCGGCCTGGCCGCTGCCCGTCGCATTGCTGAGCTCGAGCCCCAGGCACGCGTGCTGCTGGTCGATGCCAGCACCGTGGGCGACGGCTCCTCGGGCCGCAACTCGGGCTTTTTGATCAACCTGCCGCACAACACCGGCATGTCCGGCCATGGCAGCCCCATCGAGGTGGCGCGCAAGCAGATTGCGCTCTACAACACCGGTCTGGCCTGGCTCAAATCGCTGATCGACCAGCACCAGATCGGCTGCGGCTGGAACCCTGTGGGCAAGTACCACGCAGCCGCCACGCCCGATGGTGCCGCCCGCCTCAAAAGCACGCTCCAGCAGTACCAGGACTGGGGCGTCGCCTATACCGAGCTGGAGCGCGATGCCTTGCAGCAGCAGCTGGGCACCACGCACTACCACTACGGCTACCACTCGGACAACAACGTCTTTGTGCAGCCCGCCGCCCTGGTGCGCGGCCTGGCCGACAGCCTGCCCGCCAATGTACAGCTCTGGGAGGGCGAGCCCGTGCTGTCGCTGCACGAGGGCAAGCCCCACCGCGTGCGCACCGCCACGGCCGAGCTGAGCGCCCCGCGCATCGTCATCGCCAACAACGGCTTTGCCCGCAAGCTCGGCTTTGCGCGTGACCGCGTGTTCACCATCTACACCTACGCGGGCCTGACCGAGCCGCTGGACGAGGACGAGCTGAAAAAACTGGGCCCCGCGCCGGAATGGGGTGTGATCCCCGCCAACCGCCTGGGCACCACGTTGCGCAAGGTCGCGGGCGGGCGCTTCATGGTGCGCAGCTCGTACTCGTACGACAGCGAAGAGCCGCTCGCCGAAGTGCGCCAAGCGCTGCAGGGCTGCTACCAGATGCGCTACCCGCAGATGCGCTCGCATGCGCTGCCGCTGGTCTGGGGCGGCGTCACCGCTCTCACCCGCAACGGCGCGCTCTACTTTGGCCAGGTGGGCGATGGCCTCTACATTTCCATCGGCTGCAATGGCGCGGGCATGCTCAAGGGCAGCATGTTCGGCAAGCTGCTCGGCGAGATGGCCTGCGGCCAGCAGTCGCCCCAACTGGCCGATGCGCTGGGCTTTGAGCGCCCCAGCTGGCTGCCACCCGAGCCGCTGCGCCGCATCGCCGTGGTCAGCACCATCCAGTACCAGAAATACAAGGCCGGCATTGAGCGCTGATAAAGCACCCGCCTTTTGCCACCATTCAGGAGAACACCCCATGAGCAACAACACCATCACCCGCATCGGCGGCAACCACCGCATGTCCCAGGTCGTGCGCCACGACCACACCTTGTACCTGGCCGGCCAGGTGGCCGACCAGGTCGATGCCGGCATCAGCGGCCAGACCCAAGAGGTGCTTGCCAAGATTGACCGCCTGCTGGCCGAGCATGGCAGCCACAAGGAGCGCATCCTGAGCTGCCAGATCTACCTGGCCGATATGCGCCACTTCGCCGAGATGAATGTGGTCTGGGACCAGTGGGTCGCCGCTGGCCATGCACCGGCCCGCGCGACGGTGGAAGCGCGCCTGGCCAGCCCGGCCAAGCTGATCGAGATTTGCGTGGTGGCCAGCGCGGCCACTTGATGCCGCCGGCATGGCGCCCGCCATTGATGAGCCCCGCTCATGATGGCGGGCCATGCCAGCCGTCTAGTCATCACGGGGCTACATACCTACGTTGATAGGCATGAACTCTGATACCCACACCCCCATCCCAGCCCGCCCACTCAGTCGCAGCGGCCTGCAGGTCTCCGCCCTCGGCCTGGGCTGCATGGGCTTGAGCTTTGGCTATGGCCCCGGGGTTAGCCGCAGCGCAGGCGTGCAGCTGATCCGCGATGCCGCCGCGCAGGGCGTCACCTTTTTTGACACGGCCGAGGCCTATGGCGCCTTGAACGAAGAGATGGTTGGCGAAGCACTGGCGCCGGTGCGCAACCAGGTGGTGATTGCCACCAAGTTTGGCTTCAAGGATGGTGACTCTAAGAACCTGTTCAAAGTCTCCTCGCGCCGCGACAGTGTCTTTGCGGGATGGGATGCGAGGGGGGCGCCCAGCCGCGCAATACCGCAGCAATAGCCCAGCTATTGCGAGGATTTGCAACGACGCAGACCGCCCCTGCCCGGGCGGCCCTAGCCGGGCGCCCCTTCCCGGGCAGCGCAAAGCCACTGTCCCTAAGGGTTGGAGTGAAATCGGGCGATTTCTGCGCGCTGGCCCTTGCTTGCACCCCGGTGCAAGCTGCGTTCCATCCCTTCGAACTCATCCCGATTGCACTCCAACGCGGCTGCGTAGTGACTTTGAACAGGTTCTAAGGCCGGGCTCGACAGCCGGCCCGAGCGCATCCGCGCGGTGGTCCATGCCTCGCTGCAGCGCCTGCGCACGGACCCTATCGATCTGCTCTACCAGCACCGCGTCGATCCTGCCGTGCCGATGGAAGAGGTAGCCGGTGCCGTCAAAGACCTGATTGCCGAGGGCAAGGTCCGCTACTTTGGCCTGTCCGAAGCCGGCGTCGATTCGATCCGCCGCGCCCATGCGGTGCAGCCAGTTGCAGCGCTGCAAAGCGAATATTTGCTGTGGTGGCGCGAGCCCGAGCAGGCCACCTTGCCGCTGCTCGAAGAGCTGGGCATCGGCTTCGTACCCTTCAGCCCGCTGGGCAAGGGCTTTTTTACCGGAGCGATCCAGGCAGACACCGCCTTCAGCCCGGATGATTTTCGCAACATCGTGCCGCGCTTTAGCACCGAGGCGCGCCAGGCCAACCAGGCGCTGGTCGATGCGCTGGGCAGCATGGCGATTGAAGGCGCACGCTACCTTGGCCATCTGGCCAGTCGGTTCAGCCGTTGACACTTGCGGCCATCGCCCCAAGTGGCGCGTGCGGGTGCAACACCCCAGGGGCCTATGCCAGCGCTGCGCTCAGGCGGCCATCAACAGCCATATGCAGCCATATGCAGCCGGCCACCCACATAAATACCGCCCATCAATGGGCGGAATGTGCTGCAGCCAGCATTGCGCCCCCTCTACAGGTCAAAAACGACGACTTCTCCTCTCGCCTTGCGCATCAAATGCGCAGGCATTGCAATGCGTTGCAATCCCATTTTCATGACCTATATCAAGAATATTTGATAGCAAGATTTTGACAATCTTTAACAAAGTGAATAATCACATTCTTTTAGAAAATTGAATTTAGAAATATGCATAAGTACTTGTTTTTATGGACTATTGATAGCTCTATGCGTTTGGTATAGTAATTTTCTCATCTCTTATAACTATGATAAAAAACCTCATCATAAATTTAAATACTAAATGAGGTGAGAGCATGAAACTAGGACAACTGTTGGCGGGAGTGCTGGTCAGCGTGCCAGCCATCGTTTTGGCCCAGGCCAATATCGACAACGGCACCTTGCGGGTGGGGGTGCGCAACGATGGCTCGTTGATGCCCGAAGAAATATCGCCACTGACGGGCATCACCTATTTGGCCAACGGCGCCGATGGTCTGACACCAGGGTGCTATTGCGAGGCCTGGGGCATTGCCGATGCCCTGAGCAATACGTCGGGATTTACCGGCGCCAGCGTGGGCATCCAAGGGATTACGTCAGAGTCGTTCACCTCTACGGCCACGACCGCAACCGCCGTGGCCAATGCCTTTGGCACCTTCCGCGTGACCCACGCTTTCGCGCCTTCTACGGCCACCAGCAATATTTACGAAGTCAAGGTCACAATCGAAAACATCTCGTCCGCACCGGTCGAGGCGCTGTATGGCCGCGCGATGGACTGGGATGTTTTCCCCACCCAGTTCAACGAATACACCACCATCCAGCGCGGCAGCAGCACGGCGCTGGTCTTCTCCAGCGACAACGGCTTCCATACGGCCGACCCGCTCGAGAGCGATTCAGGCATCCTGTTTGTCGACCAGGATGTGGTGGACAGTGGACCGACCGACCACGGCGCGCACTTTCGCTTCAACTTTGGCACCATTGCGCCCGGCGCCAAGGTCGAATTCACCATCGGCTACGGCGTTGCGGGCAACCAGGTCGATGCGCTGGCCGCATTGGGCAGCTTTGGCGCCGAGGCCTATTCGCTGGGCAAGCCCAGTGAGAACCCTCCCGGCACCCCGAACACCGATGGCACGCCCAACACCTTTATCTTTGCCTTCAAGGGCATTGGCGGTGTGCAGCTGATTGGTGTCGATGCCGTAAATGACGCCGCCCCCGCCATCACCCGCCCCACCAGCGGCACGGTCACCGCTGTCAATGTGCTGGCCAATGACACGGTCGATGCGGCACCCGCCACCACCAGCAATGTGGCCCTGACGCCCGTGGGCACCTGGCCCACCGGCATCACCGTCACGCCCGATGGCAATGTGCTGATTGGCGCGACCGCCACGCCGGGCGCCTACACGGTGAGCTACCAGATCTGCAGCACCGTGCAGGCCACGCAATGCGATACGGCCACCGTCACCTTGGAGGTGACTGCCCCCGTAGTGGTCGTGCCCAAGGCGGTGCCGGTCGGCCACCCCCTGGCGCTGGCGGGCCTGGGTTTGCTGCTGGTCGGCCTTGCCCGCCGAAAACTGGTCTGAGTCTGCGGCGCGTCGCGGCCTAGCAAGACCCCAGGGTGCGCTGCACGGCCACCCTGCTCCGTCATAGTCAATGCCCCGTGGCCTGCGCCCGGGGCATTTTTATCGCTGGTGCCCAGAGCGCCGTCGCCGCTACGGCGCCCTGGCGCGGGCACAAAAAAGCCGGGGCAGCTGCCCCGGCGGTTTGGCGTATCGGCGCTCAGCGGCCCCGGTGGAATGGGCCACCTAGCCCCTGCTGCCGCGCAGAGGCTTAGTGCATTCAGCCCTGGCGCCGGCGCAGCGTGGCAGCGCCCAGCAGCATCAGCGACAGCGCCACCAGCGCCCATTGCTGCAGCGTAGGCACGGCAGCGGGCACGGCGGGCACCGTGCGCACAAGGGTGTAGACAAAGGATGCCGTGTTGCCGCTGGCGCCAGTCACCAGACCCACCGATACCGGCAGCGTCTCGCTCCAGACATAGTCTGCGGGGGCCGCTGGCATGGTGGGCGTTTGTTCTACCGTGCAGTTGGCACCCACAGGCACATTGGTGATGGCAATGGCTCCAGCGCTGCTGCCGCTCAGGTTCACGGTGGCGCTAAAGCTGCCATCGGCACCGCAGTTGGCGGTATAGCCAAAGCTGCCGCTGATGCCCGCTGCCGGGCCACCGGTCACGGTAATGCTGATGGTGATGTCGGTATTGGCACGTGCCAAGGTGTTGACCAGCAGCGCATGGTTGGCCGCTGGCGGCGCGGCCATCGCGACCGAGACGCTGGGCGCCGGGTCTTCCACCCAGATATGGTTGGCGGGGGGCGCGGGGCGTGTGCCCTCGGTCACCACGCAGCTGCCGCTGGCGATCACTGGCGTGACGGTGACACTGCCGGTCTTGGGCGTATCCAGCGTGATCGAGGTGTCGATCGCGGGCAAGGCCAGCCCGTCGCTGCCGGTGCAGAGCACCGAGACGGGGAAGCTGCTGCCGGTCAGATCCACCGGCGTGATGTTTGCCGGCCAGACCACTTGCTTGGCGATGGAGAGTTGCGCGGGCTGGCAGGCCAGCGTGGCCGTCGCTGGCGTGTTGACCTGGCCAATCGGCGAGACAAAGTCTGTGCCCGGCGTGATGGTGTTGGTCAGCACCGGGGTGTTCACGCAAGCCTGGCGGCCAGCATCGGTGTTGGGCCAGACCACCGGCACCGTGATGCTGCAGCCGCCGGGCGGAATGGTCACACCGCTGCTGCGGATGACATTGGCGCCAGCGACGGCACTGAGGCTGCCGCCCGTGCAGGTATTGCCGACGGTGCCTGCCCCCACCACCAAAGGCGCTGGCAGGTTGTCGGTCATATCGACATGGATGATAGGGTCGCGCGTGCCATTGGACAGATCGATCGTCAGCACGGTGCTGTTGTCGCTACCGCCCAGGTAGATATCGCTTTTGTCAAAGCTTTTGCTGACCTTGGGCAGGCCGCAGGCGCCAGTCTCTGAGGTCGCGGCATGAAGGAAGGCGGGGCCCACCTTGCCTCGGTTTTCAGTCCAGGTGGGGTAACCAGCGAATGCCGATACGAACGGCGACACATCCACCACCGCGAACACACAGGCGCCCGTACCTTGGTTGGATTCGGCGGTAGGGATTAGCAGTCCATAAACATCATCGACTGGGGAGGTGCCAGCCGGTGGAAAATTGCCTGGCGCGGTACCCGTTGCCAAATAGAGCGCGTTGTTCGCAGGCACCTGGTTGATATAGGTGATATCGCCGCCTGCAAAAGGACTCAAGCCCGCAAACGAGGGGGCAAAAGGAGAATTGGTGTTGAGCGGAAACCGGGCAAAGCGCCAGGCAGAACTTCCGAGGGAGAAGGCGGTTCCTGCGCCGCCATTCAAGGTGGCGACCAGTCGCCGCGCATTGCCTCCATTCTGTGCATCACAGCACCCATCGACAAAGAACACGATGGAATTGGCCCAGCGGTTGGCTATCGCATCTTGCAATACGGCCCAATTGGAGGGATCTATCGCCTTAGCCCCGCTGGCGACGATGACAATGTCATAAGGCGCTGGCGCATCGGTAAAGGTGCGCTGCGAGATGGAGCCTGCAGTGTTCAGCACCGACAGGCGCGTCAGATCACTGGGGTTGGCCAGTTGCGAAGTAAATTCACTTTGCAGGTTGTCGAAGCCCACACGCTCAGGAGCGCCCTCCGCATTGGCACCCGTGATATTGGTCGTCAGCAGCAGCACCTTTTGTGCCCAGGCCTGCTGCGCACCCGCGCTTAGCAACAAAGCCGCCAGGCATAGCCTGAAAAAATGGGGGAAATTCTTCATTTCGTCCTCTCTGAACTTGTCCATCTAAAAAACAGATCTGCAAGGCAAACCGATGGAGCGTCTCCCGAGCGGCTGTTGCAGCTGGCTCTTGCAAGCGCCTGCGGTTGCATAGCCCGGTGGCGCACCAAGCAGGAAGGTGGCGGGCTTGCGTTGCAGAGACATCGTGTGAGAGGTGATCATACATATTCAAAAGCTATTAGGAAAATTTACCAAACGATCAAATGCAATCTATTGCAATTTTGTTGTTAATTGATTAAAAGCATCATTGGAAATCGGCGGGCGATCAGGGGTGGCCGGCGTGGGCGCCGCAGCACGGACGGCCCAGAGCAGCCAGTGCACAGCGCAGCGGTTGTACCCACGCAAGGTTTCACAAAGCTAGGGATATACCCGTGTGCTCGCAAAAAATCTGAGGCGAATCAACACCGTATTGCCCGATCTGTGCTGCCTGTCCATAGACCTAGGGACAGACAGCGCTGGATAGCCACAGCAGACTGGTTGGCATGGGCGCAGACGCTGTGGCAAGGGCCGGGCTTGGCTTGGCAGGCAGCCGCGTTTGTGTGGATGAACACCATGGATGGACTACCAAGGAGCACCAAAGCGATGGCAAAACCGTTTGCATCATCGGCCGACATGACGGCCAAAACCGAGACGCTGGAGATCCTGGGCGATGGCGTCTATGCGCTGACCGCGCAAGGCGACCCCAATGTGGGCGCGATCGAGGGCGAGGACTTTATTGTGGCGATCGAGGCGCGCGCCACACCAGCGGCAGCGCGTGACTGGCTGCGCACGCTGCGGGCGCACACGCAAAAACCCATCAAATACCTGGTGCTCACGCACTACCATGCCGTGCGCGTGCTGGGCGCATCGGCCTTTGAGGCCGAGCACATCATCAGCAGCGACGTGACCCGCCAGCTGATCGAGGAGCGCGGCGAGCAGGACTGGGCCAGCGAGTACGGCCGCATGCCGCGCCTGTTCAAGGAGTTCGAAGGCATTCCGGGCCTGACCCGGCCGACCCAGACCTTTGCCACCCGCCACGAGATCGCGCTGGGAGGCGAGCGGGGCACGCTGGAGCTGCAGTTCAACGGCCGGGGGCATACGGCGGGCGACATCGTCGTCTGGCACGACAAGAGCAAAACCCTGTTTGCGGGCGATCTGGTGGAGGCCGAAGCGGCCTTGTACACGGGCGATGCCCACCACTTTGAATGGGCCGGCGCAACGCTGGACCAGCTCAAGCAGTACCGCGCGCAGAACCTGGTCGGCGGCCGGGGCGCGGTGGCCCGGGGCGAGGCGGCATGCGACGCGGCCATCGAGCAGACGCGCGCGTTCCTCCAGGGCATGATCGACCAGGTGGGGCCGGTCTACCGGCGCGGCGGCACGCTCAAGGAGGCTTTTGAGGCCACCCACCAGGCGTTGGCGCCCCAGTTTGGCCGCTGGCCCATTTTTGAGCACTGCCTGCCGTTCAATGTGCAGCGCCTGTGGGACGAGTTCGATGGCATCAGCTGGCCGCGCATCTGGACGGCCGAGCGCGACCGGGACGTCTGGGCCCAGCTGCAAGGGTGAGCGCCATGGCAGCGAGCACGATGCATCCCCTGGCGCAGGCGCGCAGTGCCACCGCGCCGCCCGCCACCCCACAGCACCGGGGCATTCCGGTGTGGCGCCATATCGGGGCCACGCCGGCAGCCAGCCGCCAGGAGCCGCGCGCCAGCGTGGTCATCGCCGGGGCCGGGCCGGTGGGGCTGGCCATGGCGCTGGACCTGGCGCGGCGCGGCCATGAGGTCGTGGTCATCAGCCGGCTGGACTTTGTGCCGGGAGGCTCCAAGGCGATCTGCTTTTCCAAGCGCTCGCTCGATATCTTCGAGCGCCTGGGCGTGGGCCAGACCCTGCTGGACAAGGGCGTGACCTGGAACGTGGGCAAGGTCTTTTGGGGCGCGCGCGCCGAGCCCATTTACCAGTTCGACATGCTGCCCATCAAGGACCAGCAGTACCCGGGCTTTATCAATATCCAGCAGTACTACGTCGAAGAGGCCTTGCTCGATGCGCTGCGCGCCCTACCCAACGTGAAATTGCGCCTGGGCCAGAACATCGAGTCTCTGCAGGTCTTGGCGGACCATGTGCGGCTGGGCGTGCAGGCGGGCGCGCAGCATTACACGCAGGAGGCCGACTGGCTCATCGCCTGCGACGGCAGCAAATCGACGCTGCGCGGTCTGATGGGGCTCGATTTCAACGGCCGGGTGTTTGAGGAGAACTTCCTCATCGCCGACATCCGCATGCCCCAGGAACGCCCTGCCGAGCGCTGGTTCTGGTTTGATCCGCCGTTCAACCCCGGCCAGTCGGCGCTGATGCACCGCCAGCCCGATGGGCTGTGGCGGCTCGATTTTCAGCTTGGCTGGGGCATTGACCGCGAGGCCTGCGCCCAGCCCGAGAACGTGGAGCGCTATGTGCGCGCAATGCTGGGGCCCGGGGTGCCGTTTACCACGGAGTGGCACAGTATCTACACCTTCCAATGCCGCCGCATGGATCGCTTTGTCCATGGCCGCGTGCTGTTTGCAGGCGACAGCGCCCACCTGGTATCGCCCTTTGGGGCGCGCGGCTGCAATGGCGGCCTGGCCGATACCGACAACCTGGGCTGGAAGCTCGACCGGGTGCTGCGCGGGGAATCGGGGCAGGCGCTGCTGGAGAGCTACAACGACGAGGCCATTGCGATGGCCGATGAGAACATCCTGCATTCGAGCCGCTCCACCGACTTCCTCACGCCCAAGAGCGCTGCCAGCAGGGCCCTGCGCAATGCGGTGCTGGAGCTGGCAGCGCGCGAAACCTGGGCCCGGCCCTTTGTCAACTCAGGGCGGCTGTCCACCGCCATCCCCTGCCCGCACAGCGCGCTCAACACCGCCGATGACCAGCCCTGGGAGGGCGGCCTGTGCCCCGGCGCGCCAGCGGTGGACGCACCACTGGCCGGGCATTGGCTGCTGCCACGCCTGGGGGGGCGCTTTGTGCTGCTGGCCCACCAGTGGCATGAGGCCCTGCCCGCAGGCGTGGAGCTGCTCGATATTGCCGCGCTGGGCGATACGGCCCTGCTCCAGGCGCGCTATGCGCTGGCGCCGGGCTGCGGCTACCTGATCCGCCCGGACCAGTATGTGGCCGCGCGCTTTCAGGCGCCGGTCGCGGCCAGCGTCTTGCAAGCAGCACTGGATACCGCTTGCGCCTGTGACAGCGCCAGCACCGGTGCCGCCCCATTGCCCACCCGATTCACCACTGCCACAGGAGCACGGCCATGACCTGCCTGATCCGCCACCCCAACCTGGAGCGCGTCGATGATATTTACCAGCAACTGTTGCACATGCACGAGGGCCTGGACGAGGCCCAAAGCCTGCAGGCCAGTGCCAGGCTGATCTTGCTGCTGGCCAACCATATTGGCGACAGCAGCGTGGTGCTCAGCGCCATCGCACTGGCCACATCGGCTGCGGGCAAAGCGGCGGACTGACCGCGCCCCGGGGACCCCTGGCCCCTGGGCTCGGTGGCCTGTTCGCAAGCCGCAACGCCAGCGCCAGCGCCAGCCAGCAAATAGGGCATAGACCCACTTTATAAAAGGAGACAAATACATGGGGAATTCATCGATCAGCAGCCTGCCCGCGTCGCCGGCAGGCACCACCACCCCGGATGAACGCCGGGTGCTCACTGCCACCTTGGTCGGCACGGCCATCGAATGGTATGACTACTTCATCTACGCGCAGATGGCCGGCCTGGTGCTGGGCACCTTGTTCTTTGGGCCTTTGGCCCAGCACAACCCGGCCCTGGCACAGATCATTGCCTTCGCCACCATCGGCATTTCGTTCTTGTTCCGGCCGCTGGGCGCGGTCGTCTGCGGCTCGCTGGGTGACCGGCTGGGCCGCAAGGCCGTGCTGGTGATGACCCTGGTGCTGATGGGGGGCGCAACGATGCTCATCGGCCTGCTGCCCACCTATGCCCAGATTGGGGTATGGGCGCCCATTTTGCTGGTCGTGCTGCGCGTGGTGCAGGGCTTTTCGGCCGGCGGTGAATGGGGCGGCGCGGCCCTGATGGCGGTGGAACACGCCCCGCGCCACCGGCGCAGCTTTTTCGGCTCCTTTCCGCAGATCGGGGTGCCCATTGGCCTGCTGCTGGCCACCTTGGTGCTCAGCATCCTGACCTCGTCGATGTCCAGCGAGCAGTTCATGGCCTGGGGCTGGCGCATTCCGTTCCTGCTGTCGATCGTGCTGATCGGGGTCGGCACCTTGATTCGCCGCAGCGTTGGCGAGTCGCCGATCTTTGAGCAGATGCATGCCCGCAAGGCCGCTTCATCCGCCCCGCTGCGCAGCCTGTTCCGCCACCACGGCGGCACCGTGCTGCGCACGGCGCTGATCTTTGTCGGCAACAACGCCGCCGGCTACTTGCTCATTGCGTTCTTTGTGGCCTATGGCCGCAACAAGCTGGGCCTGTCGGCCACGCCGCTGCTGGTGGTGACCATGGCCGCCTCGCTCAGCTGGCTGGTGTTCACGCTGGTGGGGGGCATGATGGGAGACCGCTTTGGACGGGTGCGCACCTTCCAGATCGGCTATGTGCTGCTGGCCCTGTGGGCGGTGCCGATGTGGTGGCTGGTGGATTCGGGCAGCCTGGCTCTGTTCTTTGTCGCGCTGGCGCTGCTGAGCATTCCGCTGGGTCTCACCTATGGCCCGCAGGCGGCGCTCTATGCAGAGATGTTTCCGGCCCATGTGCGCTACTCGGGCGTGTCCGTGGGCTATGCGCTGGGAACCATCCTGGGCGGGGCCTTTGCCGCCTCCATTGCGCAGTGGCTCATCACCAGCTATGGCCAGTCCTTCTATATCGGCATCTATATCATGGGGCTGGCCCTGGTGTCGCTGGTCGCCGTCAGCACCACGC
The DNA here is from genome assembly GCF_003105075.1 of Comamonas sp. JNW. NCBI lineage: Bacteria > Pseudomonadati > Pseudomonadota > Betaproteobacteria > Burkholderiales > Comamonadaceae > Comamonas > Comamonas sp. JNW. The sequence continues at coordinate 258,663 of NZ_QETI01000004.1, read as the reverse complement.
GCGAGCGCATGGGGGTCGATCTGCAGCAGTAGCGGGTGCACAAGCGGGTCAGCGCACTGCGATGGCCCGCGTCGTTCCACGATGCCACCCACAGAGCCCCTAATGGCTGCCCAGGCCGCAGCAAGGAGTCGCCACCATGCAAGCGTTGATGTTTGATCCCTCGATGGGGCAGTCGCTGCTCGACGCGGCGCTGTCACCCGATTTTGCGCAGACGCTGCTGGGCGCCTCGCGCGGCCTCGACCAGGTCGAAGAGATCTTCGCCTACCAGGTCGATGCAGCGGGCGGCGTGCACGAGGTCCTGGCTGCCGGCGAGCGCCGGGGGATTGCCGAGCGGACAGGCGCCTACGCCCGGCGCTTCCATGCGATGGACCCGGTGCTGCAGGCGCAGGCCTTGCGGGGCAAGCGCAGCGGGGGTTTTTCGCAGCAGGTGCGGGCCTGCCATCTGCCCTCGGGGGAGTACCGCGAACTGTGTTTTGAGCAACCGGGCTTTGTCGACAAGCTCAGCTTCAGCTGGGTCGATGCTTCGCAGCGCTTGCTGATTCTGAGCTTTTACCGGGGTCTGCATGTGCAGTCCGCCAGCCCCAGTCCGCAATTGGCCGCCTTGGGGCAGTTGGCGATGGTGGCCTTGCATGCCCGGGTCCGGGAATCAGCCGCCCCCACCCGGCCGCAAGCCGATGCCGATGCCCAAGGTCTATTGCTGGCGCGCCTGCAGCGCAGCTTTCCGTCCCTCACCGCGCGCGAGCGCCTGGTCATTGCGCGCTCCTTGCTGGGCGACAGCGCCCAGGACATTGGCACCGCGCTGTCCATCAGCACGGCGACAGTGCATACCTACCGGCTGCGTGCCTATGCGCGTTTCCGGTTTCGCCGGGCCAGTGATTTTTTGCCAGGGCTGCTGAACTAGCGCCTGCCGTCTTCAGAGCAGTTGAGGCGCTCGCAGCGCGCAATGAGCCTGCCTTTGCGCACACGGGCATCCAACCAACAGGCATAAAAAAACCGGGGCCTCAAGCCCCGGTTTTGCTGGTTGTGCTCACCCAGCCAGCAGTGCGGAGTGGCCCGCCCTGCTGGATGGCTGATTTAGCGCTTGCGCAGTTGCAGGCTGGCGCCGGCAGCCAGCAGCAGTGCCAGCAGCAGCAGTGCTACGCGGCTGTCCACTGGCACGGGCGTTGGCGTGCCCGCTTGCGCCTTGACCAGGCTGTTGCTCACCGTCACTGGCACATTGGTGTTGGCCGCGATGGTCACCGGGCTGCCTTCCAGCGTTGGCGCATCCCACTGGTAGCCAGCCGGTGCGGCAGGCAAGGTTTGCGCAATCGTGCACTCAGCGCCGGCCTGGGCACCGGTGATGGTGCCGGTCGCGCTCGCTGGTGGCGACACGATGGTCACGCTGTGGGTGGTTCCCGCTGTGGGCAGGTTGCAAGTGGCGGTCACGACAAAGCTGAAGGGACCGGCCACGCCATCGGGCAGGGTGGTGTTCAGGTTCACCAGGATGTCACCGGTCTGCCCGGTCAGCGCATTGGTCACACCGACTGCCACCGCACCGGTGCTGGGCACCACCACGGGTGCGGGCACCGACGGAGCCGCCCACACGTAGTTGGCAGGCGCCGTTGGCAGCGGCTGGTCTTCCACCACCGTGCAGTTGGCACCGGCTGGCACATTGGCGATCGTCACCTTGGTGTTGGTCGGGTAGTCGGCCAACGTGGCGGTGTAGACCGTGCCAGCGCTAGGCAGGTCGCAGGTGGCGGAAAAGCCAAAGCTGAAGGGGCCGGTCACGCCGCTGGGCAGTGCCAGGGTCTTGGTCACTTCAATGCCCGCTTGCTGGCGCACCAGGGTGCTGGCCATCGTGGCGGCAACGGCGCTGTTGGCAGACACCGTGACGTTGACATTGGCCGCCGCAGGGCCCCAGCTGAAGTTGGCAGGTGGCGTGGGCAGGGGGCCTTCAGCCACTACGCACTGGGCGCCAGCGGGCACATTGGCGATGGTGGCCGACGTCGCGGTCGGGTAGCTCAAGCTCGCAGGGAACACCGTGCCGGCACTGGGCAGGTCGCAGGTGGCCGTGTACGTGAAGTTGAACGGACCGGTCACGCCATTGGGCAGGGTCAGCGTCTTGTTGATGGTGATGCTGCCAAACTGCTGGTTCAGCGCATTGGTCACCGCCACCGAAGCCACGCCACTGCTGGGCACCGTGACCGGAGCAGGCACGCTAGGCGCTGCCCATTCGTAGCCATCCGGTGCGGTTGGCAGCGGGGTGTTTTCCGTCACCGCGCAGCTGGCGCCCGAAGGGATGCCAGGGATCGTCACCCGGGTGTTGGTCGGGTAGTTGGCCAAGGTCGCAGTGAAGGTCGAGCCCGCGCTGGGCAGGTTGCAGGTGGCGGTAAAGCCAAAGCTGAAGGGGCCGGTCACACCGCTGGGCAGCGCCAGGGTCTTGGTCACTTCAATACCGGCGGTCAAGCGCACCAGGCTGCTGGCCATCGTCACCGGGGCCGAGGCATTCAGCGGCACCGTCACATTGGCGTTCGCTGCCGCTGGGCCCCAGGTGTAGTTCGCAGGGGCTGCAGGCAAGGGGCCTTCCGCCACGACGCACTGCGCACCGGCGGGCACATTGGCAATGGTGGTCGACGTCGCGGTCGGGTACGTCAGGCTGGCGGGGAACACCGAACCGGCCGTTGGCAGATCGCAGGTCGCCGTGTAGCTGAAGGTGAACGGACCAGGGGCGTCACCTGGCAACACCAGATCCTTGGTGATCGTGATGCTGCCATACAGCGCATTGAGCGTATTGGTCACCGTCACCGCCGCGTTGCCGTTGGCAGCGATCACCACGGGCGCAGGCGCCGAGGGGGCCGCCCATTCGTACGAGGCAGGGGCCGCGGGCAAAGGGGTGTCTTCGGTCACCGTGCAGTTGGCAGTGGCGGGCACCTCGTCAATCGTCACCGAGGTATTGGCCGGGTAGCCGGTCAGGGTCGCAGGGTAGGTGAAGCCAGCGGTGGGCAGGTCACAGGTTGCGGTAAACGCAAAATCAAAAGGACCGGTCACACCCGCGGGCAGCACGAGCGCCTTGTTGATGGTCAGGCTGCCCTGCTGGCGCTCGGCAAACAGGTAGTCCACCGCCGTTCCGCCCGTGGGTACCACGATGCCGCTGATGCTGCGGTCCACCGCCGTGCCAGACGCTGCGCCATTGACGGTGCCGGGGGTGGCACCAACGGCCAGCCACTGCGCACCGGGGGCAATGCTCAAGGTCCAGGAGCCGCTGGCAAGACCTGGGAAATTGGCCTGTCCATCGACCGTGGCGCCCGGCGCAAAGCTGTACACGCCCGAGGCGTCGGTCACTGCGCTATGCGTTTCGCCCGCCGTGCAGGCAGGGCCGGCATCGCAGGTCAGCGTGGCCGTGATGCCCGCTACTCCCGCTTCACCAGCGTCCAGCGTGTTGTTCATGTTCAGGTCGTTGAACACCAGGCCCGTCAGGCTGGCAGCCGCCTGGCCACGCAGCTCCACCTGTCCGCTTGCCGTCAGCACCAGGCCCCCGGGGCTCAGCTCGCGGCCAAACACGTCGTTGTACAGCTCGGTGGTGGGCGCCAGCGGGGAAGCGCTGCGCATCGTCAGGTTGGCAATACCGCTGTAGCCCGGTTGCAGCGTCGAGCTGGTGGTAAAGCGCAGCGCCGTCACACCCGCGGGGAAGGCACCGCCGGCGTAGGCCGTCCAGGCCACGCCGGTGGCTGCATCTTCATTGCCCGGGGTTTGGACGGCAGCGCGCACCGTGGCCGCTGCCGTGGTGGTGTACTCAATGCCGATCGTGCCCTGGCCGGAGCCACCCATGGCGGCGGTGGCGCTGACCATTTGCAGCGGGCCCAGGCCCGTGGTGCCGCGGTCGTCGCCATCAAAGGGCAGCACATCGACCATGCGCAACTGGCCCTTGGCCGTGCTGGTGGCATTGCCAAACGAGATCGCATAGGTAAAGGGCTGTCCAGCGGTGATGCGGGTGACCGGATTGGCCGGGTCGCTGTTGTCGACCGTGCCGCCACTGACCAGCGCCTTGCTCATCTGGAAGCCGGCAACGCCCGACACCGTGGTGCTGACCCGCTCATTGCGGTCTTGCAGCAAGGCGGCCGGCACGATATTGGGCACACCGGTGTAGTCGGCAAAGCTCAGGTCATTGTTGGCTGCCACCAGGCCCACCAGCGGGTAGGTGCCCACAGGAGAGATATAGGCTGCCTGAGCCTGGAAGGTGATGGCCGGGTGGGCCGTGGCATGGCCCTGGTACGGGGCCGGGCCCACCGCGCCACCGGGTGCTGCCAGGTCGCCCAGGTTCAGCACCAGCTTGGCGGGAGCGCCATCGTCAGCCGTGCCGGGCAAGCCGTCCGGGCCCAGATTGGCGGGCGTGAGCACATAGGTTGCCCCGGGCGGCAAGGCCGGTGCAATCGAGCTCTCCAGCGGCTGGATATAGGTGTTGGGAAAGTCAAGGGTGATCTGCACATTGCGTGAGACGCCATTGACCCCGGGCGTGGTCGCGCCAATGGTGGTGGGCGTGACGCTGATCGGGAAAATATCGCCAGGCGAGACGCTGCCGGGCAGCGCAATGCTGTGCCGCACCAGCGCAGACGCCGCCTGCACATAGCCGCCACCGTTGGCGCCAACGGTGCTGCTGTTGCCGTCAAAGGTCGAGTACACGCGTCCGCTGGCTGCCGTGAAGTACTGGGAGAACCAGGGCAGCGGTGCATCATCGGCCAGCGCCAGCGATGCCGCGCTGCTGCTGCGCTGCAGCGGCAGCACCAGGCCCAGCGTTTGGCCAGGTGTCAGATTGGGGCTGTAGGCATAGCGCACGCTGGTGATGGTATTGGGCGGCAGCGATGCGTAGTTGCTGGTCCACAGCGGATTGCCATCACCGGCGACCCCGCAGTTGGCCGCGCGGCGCGCCGCATCATCGGCATAGGGCTGGGCCGAATACTCCATCACCATATTGGCGGGCGCTACATCGGGCGACAGCAGATTGGTTGGCTGGTAGAAGACCGCCAGGTTGCTCAGCTTCAGGCTGGCGGGCGCGCGCAACTCCAGCAAGGCCGGGTTCCAGGCCACACAGGATTGCGCATCGGTGGCCGGGTCTTCGGAGGTCGGGCGGTTGCCCACGCCCATCAGCGCATTAAAGGCCTGGCCGGGCACCACCTTCTCAAAGTTCTGGGTATAGCCATGGCCATCGCCGTAGATCAGGTTGACGTTGTCATACACCGCGCCGCCACTGATGGCCAGCTGCAGGGTTTGGGTACGGCTGACCGTTGCAGTGGCACAGGTTTGCGTGCCGTTCGCGCCAGCCGGGCAGACATAGCCGGGCTGGTAGCCAGGCGCTGGCACCGCATCGGGCTGGCCGCCCAGGCCCAGTGGTGCAAAGTTGACCAGCTGCGCCGTGATAGCGCTGTTCTGGCCTGCCGGGAAGTTGGGAATCTCAGGCACACCAATTTGCACAATCGCCGTAGCGGTTTGCCGCCATGTCGCCTCATAGCCGCCGGGATTGACTGCATCAAGGAAATGGGTGGTGGGGCTAGTGAACTGCACCGTTACATCGGTGCCCGGCCCGCCGGGCTGGCTACAGGTAGCGCCAGCGGGGCAGGTACGGACCACGGCGCCCGTCTGCACCTTGATGGTGACGGACACCGGGTTTTGCAGCGCCTCATAGCCCTTGAAGTTGCCGCTGGCGGGCAGCAAAGCGCCCAGGCTGATGGTGACCGGCATGCGCCGCTCCCACACGTTGGAGCCGGTGGAGGTTTCCGCACGCACAATATTGGCAGCCTCTACCCGCACCCGGGTATCGGTTTTTGGGGTGGCGGATACGGTAACCGGCGCCGATGTGACCGACGAGCCGCTGGACGCGGCGGTCAATGCCACCGATGCGCCATTGCCGACATTGCCCACCCAGCTGAGCACCTGGAACGACTCTACGCCCGCACTGGCGGGCTGGCGGTTACAGGTCAGCACGGTTCGGGCAGCATTCAAGCTGCCGCCGCCAGGGCCATTACACACGGAGGCAGCAGTGGCAGTGGGATCCCAGCGCATGCCCGCAGGCAAGGTCGCGGTGATCACGCTGTTGCTGGTGTCCGAAGCGTTGTAGCCGATGGTGTAGAGGACGGTGTCCTGGCTGCGCACGACGCCATTGGCAGGCCCGCTGTCATTGCCGGGGTTGTTGTCGGCGTCGAATGGGCCGCTGCCGTCTGCACTGACCACCGCGCTGGTGATGGTGATGGCCGCTTGCGCCGGGCTGGCCAAGGCGCACAGGCCCGCCAGGGCCAACAGGGCCCTGCCAATCACCGCGCCACGCAGGGCGCCTCCTTTGGGCCGGGTCGCAGGCCCTTGCGCCTCCCAGCGCATGCGATGCAGATAATTTTTTATCACATCAACTCCATTCATTGGAAATATTAATATGTACAAATTTTAATGGCCTCGTTACCTAAATTAGCACCGCGGACAAGGGCTGGCACAAAAACCACTGTTTTCGTCTTGGTTTGAAAAAATTAACATTCATACGTTACATATGCCACAACCTAGGGTTTACGCGGGCGCTCTGGGTCGGCTGTTCGGCGCCTATTTTGTCGCCACCAAAACTTCGCAAACGCCTATGGGATAAGGGTTCTACCTCTGACATGCGACATCGCTGCAAACCCATCCGCCAAGGCGTTGGGTTAACAATTCGTCGCCAAAATGGCATAACGCTTTCTTTGGTTTATTTCGTAACCTTTCGTTTTTTATGCATGCAACCCACAGTATTTACCGTTTATCAGCACGCGCACAAAAACTACCACTTCTCGAAAAATTTGTTGTATTAGCAATGCTCTAGGCATCTGCCGATTTTCATAAGTTCTGATCAGAAAAGTGTCAGATATGACTGGCTAGTTATTCAGTTAATGACTTTATCTATACACTTTTGATTTGTTAACTTCTGACAACCCAGCGCTGTACCTGACTGGCACCACAGGGCTCTAAAACCCTAGAAATTCACAGCAAAAATCGCATTTGACGCTTGCCAGGTCACTGCACCTGAACGCGCCCAATGGGCTGTAAAAAAAACCGCGCCCCCGCCATCAAACCCTGTAGCTCCAAGGGTTTGGCCACCTGCAGGCATGGTATCGACGGCCTTTTTCCGCCCACACACCCAGCAGCAGCGCCAGCACAGAATGCGCATTCAACATAGCTGTTAATGATTTGATTCATTGATTTATTAGCATAAAGCTATAATTTATGCGCATGTGTCGCTGTATGCCGCCCAGTCTCTACAGATGGCGTCCCAGACACGCTTTCTTCAGGTCTGCAGGCACAGGGTGGGGTACCGCCCAGCCATTGCCGGCCTGATTCCCCGTTTCATCCCGGGTGGTGAGGTCACCGCCCGCCTTGCGCTACCGCTGCCTGCGGTCGTACCTATCCGCCCCTCGCAGGCAGCACAACACGCCCCTTCTTTCTGCCATGTACCTCTTGATCATTGCTGTCAGCCTGTTGATGCTGAAAATCTATGAAATTCCACCGATAGATAGCTGGCCATGGCCCCATGTGCTGGCGCCCTCGTTGCTGGCCCTGCTGTGGAAGCTGTGGGCCGACTGGTCCGGCTACACACGCCGGCGCAGCCGGGCGCGGCGCGCCCGCAAGCAATCGGCCCGCTATGTGAAAGACAAGGACCTTTTCAGATTCAACGCGACCCGGTCCCGCGACAGATAAGAGCGGCCCACACCGCCCCGGCAAACCCACCCCGTGTTTGCCCTGGAGACGAGAGGCGAGCCGCTGGCGGTGCCACAAGCACCGCCGGGCCTGGCTACCGGGCATGTGTGGGCCACTCAGCGCCGGCTGCATACCGCGCAAGGTATGCGCCATTTCCCCCACGCACTAGAAGAAGTAGTTATGCTCACCTTGATTGGCTTAGCCATTGTTGTTGTCATCGTCGCCTTGCTGCTGAGCGAGAAGGTCTCGCCCGTGATCAGCATGGTGCTGGTGCCCCTTGCCGGCGCCCTGATCGCTGGCTTCAGTACCAGCGAGATCACCGGTTTCTACCGCCATGGCATCAGCTCCGTGGTGCAGGTGGTGACCATGTTCATCTTTGCCATTTTGTTTTTTGGCGTGATGAACGATGTGGGCTTGTTTGACCCGCTGATTCGCGCCATGGTGCGCATCACGCGCGGCAATGTGATTGCCGTGGCCGTGGGCACGGTGCTGATATCGGCCATCGCACAACTCGATGGCGCAGGCGCCTCCACCTTCTTGCTGGTGGTGCCGCCTTTGCTGCCGCTGTACCAGCGCCTGAAGATGAGCCCCTACCTGCTCTTTTTGCTGCTGGCTGCCAGCGCCGGCGTGGTCAACATGCTGCCCTGGGGTGGGCCGGTGGGCCGCGTAGCCACCGTGCTGGAGATGGATGCCGTGGCGCTGTGGCGCGAGCTGGTGGTGGTGCAAGGCCTGGGCCTGGCCTTGCTGCTGGTGCTGGCGGTGTTTTTGGGCCTGCGTGAGCAGCGCCGCATTCGCCGCCAGGCGCTCAAGGCCGAGCTGGCGCAAGCCATGCCTGCTGCGGTGTCCGGCTCTGCGTCTGCAGCTGCGTCTGCGTCGGTGGCGACATCGGCGCCCGCATCCGCCCATCCCAGCCATGTCGACGAGCTGGCCGCGGCACTGCAGCCCCATGCCGCCACCGAACTGGCCATGCAGGCGGCTGCGGCCAAGGCGGCCGATGAGGCGCGCGCGCAGCTGTTGCGCCCCCGGTTGCGCTGGGTCAATGCGCTGGTGTTTTTGCTCACCCTGGCGGTGCTGGTGATGGGCGTGTTCCCGCCCGGCTATACCTTCATGATTGCGCTGTGCGTGGCCCTGGTCATCAACTACCCCCAACCCAAGGTGCAGATCGAGCGCATCAATGCCCACGCGGGCGGCGCCATCATGATGGCCAGCATCATCTTGGCGGCCGGTACGTTCCTGGGCATCCTCAAGGAGTCGGGCATGCTCAACAGCATTGCGCGGGCCTTGGTCGATGTGCTGCCGGCCGTGCTGCTGCCCTATATGCACCTGGTCATTGGCGCCATCGGCATTCCGCTGGAGCTGGTGCTGAGCACCGATGCCTACTACTTCGCGCTGTTCCCGGTCGTCGAGCAGATCACCTCGCAGGCGGGGGTGCCGTCGACTTCGGCAGCCTACGCGATGATCATCGGCAGCATTGTGGGCACCTTTGTCTCGCCGTTCTCGCCGGCGCTGTGGATGGGCCTGGGCCTGGCCAAGCTGTCGATGGGCCAGCATATCCGCTACTCGTTCTTCTGGATCTGGGGCTTGTCGCTGTCACTGCTGGTGCTGACCTGGATGCTGGGCATTATCTGACCGGCACGGCGCCAGCCCTGCCCCGGGGCAGGGCTGGCGCACCGTGCTAGCGGCGCAGCAGACGGCTCGCTGCAGCGCGCGCAGGCGCACTCTCCTCAGCCGGTGCCGGCCGCGCCTGCAGGGACTGCCGGAAATCGCGCGCATAGCCAAAGCTGGGCGCCGGGTGGCGCGCAGCAAACCAGAAGGTGGTGGCCGCGGCAATCTGCGGCCTGCAGTACCAATAGGCATGGCCATCACCATCCATGGCCCACCAGCGCGCATCCTCTGGCGCCTGGCTCCAATCGATGCATGAAAAATTCATAGTTGAGCTTGTAAAAAAATAAAAGACATTCCCGCGCCGGCTGTCCGGCCCGTCGATGGGCCCGGTCTGCTGCACCAGCAGCGGAGTTTCGGAAAAGCACCAGGGGACGCCATTGCGCAGCGGCAGCGCCGGCCCGGTCAAGACATGGCATCCGGGCAAAGGGGCAGGCTGCTGCGGGCATGCACAGCGCATCGGCAGCATGGGCAGCAGGCTGCGGCAGGCAGTGCGCTGGCCCAGGGCCAGGGAGGCGCTGAACGCCACTGGTCAAAACGCCCTGTGGGCGGCACGCCAACCTCGGGTCGATCTGTGCGAAAAAACCAACTTAAATAATATACTATATCTATCGTTAATAAATAGCGATAAATTCAACAAATGTTAGGTATGCCTACGATCTACCCCATCTGTGGCACAGTCGCTACCATCCCGGCGCCATCACTTCGCCATTCATCGGTAAAAACACCGATGAAACAGAGGCAATTTCGTAAAAATCTCTGGAACTTTTACGCTTCTGTTGGTGCAATCCAGCTGCCATCGGCGACCGTTCCCACCCATTTTTTTACGCATCTGTAAAAAATTTAATTACATAGCAATTTACAATTGGAGTAATTATTTTGATTTGAAAAAATGAATTCATCATGACCCACGTTTACCAGCCGCAGAGATCGGCATCCATCCCCACATTGCGGCAGCTCAGCTGCTTCAAGCAGGCCGCTGAGCACCCCACCTTCACCCAGGCTGCCCAGTCGCTGGCGATGAGCCAGCCGGCCTTTTCCTCCGCCATCCGCGAACTCGAAATCACGCTGGGCGTCACCTTGTTTGACCGCAGCATGCGGCGCGTGCGGCTGACACCAGCGGGCGAATCGGTGCGCGCCCAGGTCAGCTGGATGATTGCCACCTTTGACCAGGGCATGGAGGAGATGCTCCAGCGGCTGCAGCACCAGAGCCGCTCTATCCGCATCCACTGCATCCCATCGGCATCGCAGTGGATTGCGCCGTACATGGCCCAGTTCCAGCAGCGCCACCCGGAGGTGCATTTCGTGCTCGACGACATGCACAGCGACACGCTGATCGATTCGATCACGCAAGGGGATGCGGATATTGCGGTCGGGCTGCATTTCGATATGCCTGCGCACATTGATTCGCGCCTGATCACCAGCGATGAGATCGTGGTCGTGGTCTCCCCGCGCCATCCGCTGGCCCAGCAGGCCAAGCTGCACTGGCACGATCTCAAAGACCAGCCGCTGGCGGTGCTGCGGCGGGGCAATACCTATGACATGATCACCACCGTGCTGCGCGAGCAGGGCGTGCATGTCAATGTGCCGCACAACCTGTCGTCGATCGAATCGCTGTACGCGCTGGTGCACAGTGATCTGAAAGTCGGGCTGATATCCAGCCTGAGCAAGCAGGCGCACACTGACCCGCAGCTGTGCTACCTGCCGATCGCCCGGCCACAGCTGGCCAGAAAAATCTGTCTGATGAAGCACGGCAAGCAGGCCGACACCCCGTTGCTGGTGCAAGCCTTCTGGGACATGCTGTGCGAGACGCTGTGAGCCCGTCCAGACCACCGCCTATTGGCTGCAGGCCAGCCATTGCTTGCCCTTCCTTCCCCGGCGCCAGTGCGTTATCGCCAGCGCCACAGCCCCGCCCTGCGCTAGTCTGAATACCCTTTGGGCCAGGCACTTGGCCGCTCACAACAAGCCTCCCAGTTCTTGCCCCGCGCCGTATGGCCAATGCCGGGGTTCAAGCTGTTACTGGGGTCCAGCTGGCGGTAAAAATCGGCCAATGCAGGCTTGGCCACATAGAGGTGGCCCACATTGTGCTCGGCCGGGTACTCGGCCCGGCGCGCATCGAGCAGCGCCCACATGCGGTGCTCCATGGCCAGCGGATCGACGCCCTTTTTCACGATGTAGTCCTGGTGGAAGACATGGCAGAAAAAGTGGCCGTAGTAGAGCTTGTGCACTATGTCGGCCTCGACCTCGGCGGGCAACTGCTCCACCCAGTCACGGTCATTGCGGCGCAGGGCGACATCGAGCGCGACAATGTCTTCGACCTGGGCGCGGTGCACTTCGCGGTAGCGGATGGCAGCGCCGGCAATCGCAAAGCGGTGCAAAAAGGCCTTGCGCCCTTCATCGGCATCACACTCAAACCAGCCGCCACTGGCGCTGCCAGCAAAATGCGTGCTCAGAAACGCGCGTGTGGCGTCCGCCGTGTCGTTCGATACGCGCAGCAGCAGGTGGTGCTCATAGCGCTCGCGCCACTGGCGCATGCGCGCGGGCAGGTGGCTGGGCAAGAGGTTGGTGAACGCCTGGATGATGCGGTCGCTGACGCCGCGCAAGCCCAGCCGCTCAAAGAAGCCATCGACCCGGCTTTTGAGCGCAAAGGCCGCAGGCACGCGGGCGGTGCCAAAGCGGTCGATCAGCAAGAAGGTATCCTTGCCGTATTGCTCGCCAATGTCGTAGGCGGTGCGGTGGATGTACTCACCGGCAATCGGCAACTCCGGCAAGGCGGTGAGCAGATGGCGGCGCACCGTGGTCAGGTCGTCGGCCGCATTGCTGCCGATATAGAAGACGGTGCTGGGCACTTTCGGAAAAGTATCGAGCCGCACTGCAAACAGGCAGAGCTTGCCGGCCGAGCCCGAGGCCTCAAACAAGCGCGAGGGATCGGCATTGAAGCGCGCGGGCGAATCCTGGTCCACATCGCGCACGGCGGCGGCGTAGCGCGGGTCGGAGGCGGCGCGCTGCGCATCGTGCGTGATGTCGGCCTCGCGGTAGTCGCCGTTGTGCAGGCGGGTCAAAATCTCTTGCGGGCTATCCCCCAGCGCAATGCCCAGGTGGTTGACCAGCGCCAGCGAGCCATCGGCCCGCACCTGGGCGTAGAGCGCCAGCTCGGTATAGGCCGGTCCGCGCCGCACCAGCGAGCCGCCGGAGTTGTTGCAGATGCCGCCGAGCACCGAGGCGCCGATGCAGGACGAGCCGATGACCGAATGCGGCTCGCGCCCCAAGGGTGCCAGCACCTGCTCCAACTTGTCCAACGTGGCCCCGGGCAGGCAGATGACCTGGGCGCCACCGCCAATCACCTGCACTCCGGTGATGCGCAAGGTGTTGATCAGCACGATCTCGCGGTCATAGCCGCTGCCATCGGGCGTTGACCCGCCGGTGAGCCCGGTGTTGGCCGCCTGCATGATGACAATGCGGCCTGCGGCCACAGCGGCCTCCAGCACCTGCCACTGCTCCCACAGGCTGGCCGGGCGCACCACCGCCAGCACCGGGCCTTCGCCAGTCCGGTGGCCTTTGCGAAAACGGCGCGTGGCCTGGTCGCCCGTCAGCACATGGGCGGGGCCGACGGCGGCGCGCAGTTGGGCCAGCAGCGCTTCGCGCGATACGGAGGTGGTGGTGGCAGCGGTCATGGCAGGTCTTGGTAGGGTGCGTCGTTTACTGGCGCACCAGCAGATCGCCGTTGATATCGGCGACCTTGGCCACGCTGGTCAAGGTCATCGCCACGCGCATTTCCTTCTCCATCAGCTCCAGCAGGTGCTTGACGCCGGCCTGGCCCGACGTGGCCAGCGCATAGATAAAGGCGCGGCCGAGCAAGGTGGCGTCCGCCCCCAAGGCAATGGCGCGCACAATGTCGAGCCCATTGCGGATGCCCGAGTCCGCCAGAATCTTGATCTGGCCCTTGACCGCATCGGCAATGGCCGGCAACGCGCGGGCCGACGACAGCACGCCATCGAGCTGGCGGCCCCCATGGTTGCTGACCACAATGCCATCGGCGCCAAAGCGCACGGCATCCTTGGCGTCTTCCGGGTCCAGGATGCCCTTGATGACCATCGGGCCCTTCCAGAAGTCGCGGATCCATTCCAGGTCCTTCCAGGAGATCGATGGATCAAAATTGCTGCCCAGCCAGCCGATGTAGTCGGCCAAGCCGGTGGGGCTGCCCCGGTAGGCGGAGATATTGCCCAGGTCGTGCGGTCGGCCGTTCAAGCCCACATCCCAGGACCAGGCCGGGTGGGTGACGGACTGCCAGTAGCGGCGCATCGCGGCGTTGGGGCCACTCATGCCCGAATGCGCATCGCGGTAGCGGGCGCCGGGCACGGGCATATCGACGGTGAACACCAGGGTGGAGCAGCCGGCGGCCCGCGCGCGCTCGAGCGCATTCTTCATAAAGCCCCGGTCCTTGAGCACATAGAGCTGGAACCACATGGGCCGGCCCAGGCCGGGTGCCACCTCTTCAATCGGGCAGACCGAAACGGTGGACAGGGTGAAGGGAATGCCATGGGCAGCGGCGGCGCGTGAGGCCTGCACCTCGCCCCGGCGTGCAAACATGCCCAGCAGGCCCACGGGGGCCAGGATGGCGGGGATAGAGAGCTTCTCGCCAAACAGCTCGATGCTGGTGTCGAGCTGGCTCATGTCCTTGAGCACGCGCTGGCGCAGGGCCACGTCGGCGTAATCAGCCACATTGCGCTTGAGCGTTTGCTCGGCATAGGCGCCGCCATCGATGTAGTGGAACAGAAACGGCGGCAGGCGCTTTTGCGCGGCGGCGCGGTAGTCGGAGGCGGAAGAGATGATCATGGTGGCGCTCTCAGGGCTGGGAGGTTTGTCTCGGTTTGTTGGTTGTCAGGGTCCGCGCAGATCAGGGCGCCCCGGGCGGGCTGGGCATCAGCTCGGCCGGCAGGCGCATCGATCGCTCGCGCCGCGCGCGCTCTTCGTCCATCTGCAAGATGGTGTGGCGCACATGCTCCAGGTGCTCGCCAATGCAGGCGCGGGCGCGCTGCGGGTCGCCCTCCAAAATCGCCTGCATCAGGCTTTGGTGCTGCACGGTGAGCTGCTGCAGCGTGACGGGGGCGCTCAAACGGAACATGTCATGGCGGTTGCGCTCCACGGTAGAGAGCACCACGGTGAACAGGCTTTGCATCACCTGCACCAGCACCAGGTTGTGCGATGCCTCGGCAATCGCCAGGTGGAACTGCGCATCGGCGCGTGCGGCCAGCTCGGCATGGCCGCTTTGCTGGTGCTCGATCATCACGTCAAAGCAGCGCTGGATGCGTTCCTTGTCTTGCGCGGTGGCACGCTGCGCGGCCAGCCAGGCGGTGCTGCTCTCCAGCGCATGGCGGGTCTCCAGCACGTCATAGCGGTAGTTGGGGTCCGATTCAATCAGTCCGGCCAACGGCCCCATGGCCTCTTGCAGCCAATCGGCCGATGGCACCGTTTGCACATAGGTGCCATCGCCGCGCCGGGCCGACAGCACCCCCTGGCTGATGAGCTTTTGCAGCGCCTCGCGCACCGATGTGCGCGACACCCCCAGCTCCAGCGCCAGTTGCCGCTCCGCCGGCAGGCGCTGGCCCGGCTGCAAGCCACGGGCCTGCACCAGGGCAAGCAGTTTTTCGACAACATGGTCAGCGAGGCGCATGGGAGAGCTTTCAGGTGGTATGTGTTGCCGTCGCGGGCTCCATCAAGGGCGATGGCGCAGCGACGCTCAATGACCCGGAATCATCCACGGAAACACATAGGCCTGCAGCGTAGTCATCAAACCGATGATGACCGCAAAGATCAGGCTGTGCTTGACCGTAAAGCGGAACAGATCCGATTCGCGCCCCGCCAGACCCACGGCCGCGCAGGCAATGGCGATGGACTGGGGCGAGATCATCTTGCCCGTCACACCGCCGGTGGTGTTGGCGGCCACGGTCAGCACCTGGGGCAGGCCCAGCTGCTGCGCAGTAGTGGCCTGCAGCGCGGCAAACAGTGCATTGGCAGAGGTGTCCGAGCCCGTCAGGAACACCCCTATCCAGCCCAGGAAGGGCGAGAAGAAGGTAAAGGCCTGGCCGGTGTGCGCCAGTGCCAGCGCCAGGGTGGCCGACAGGCCCGAGTAGTTGGCGACAAAGGCAAAGGCCAGCACCATACCGATGGAGTAGATCGGCACGGCCAGTTCCTTGAAGGTCTCGGCCAAGGTTGCCACTGCCTTGGACGGCGACAGGCGGGTGAAGGCAATGGTGATCAGCGCCGCAATCAGGATGGCGGTACCGGTGGCCAGCAGCCAGTTGAAGGTGTAGACGGCGCCGTAAGGGGCGGCAGCGGCCACGACGGGCGGTGTATTCTCGACCAGGTTGTGCAGAAACGGCACCGGAATATTGATGACGGTGGACGCCAGCGGGCCACCCGCGGCAAACAGCGCCTTGAAGGGCTTGATGCTCCAGACCGTGACCATGGCCGTCAGGATGATGAACGGCGACCAGGCCTTGATGACGGCAACAGCCGTCAGCGGCGCGCCCGACGACACAGGCGCTGCGGGCACGGCCGTTGCAGCCGGCTCACCCGCCTCAGGTGCGAAGCGGAAGATGCGCTTGGGCTGCCAGACTTTGAGGAACAGGGTCAGCGCAATCAAGGACACGATAGCCGAGGTGATATCGGGCAGCTCCGGGCCAATGTAGTTGGCGGTGAGAAACTGCACGATCGCAAACGAGCCGCCACCGACCAGCACCGCAGGCCAGGTCTCCTTCACACCGCGCCAGCCATCCATGATGGCCATCAGCCAGAACAGCACCAGCACAGTCATGAAAGGCAGCTGGCGGCCGGCCATCTGGCCAATCGCAAAGGCATCGACGCCTGAGACCTGGCCGGCGACGATGATCGGAATACCCATCGCACCAAACGCCACCGGCGCAGTATTGGCGATCAGGCACAGACCAGCGGCATACAGCGGCTTGAAGCCCAGGCCCACCAGCAAGGCCGCCGTGATCGCGACCGGCGCGCCAAAACCTGCCGCCCCTTCCAGAAACGCGCCAAAGCAAAAGCCCACCAGGATGAGCTGCAGGCGCTGGTCCGGCGTGACCGACAGGATCGACGAGCGGATCACATCGAACTGCCCCGTCTTGACGGAGATCTTGTACAGAAACACCGCAGCCACAATGATCCAGGCAATGGGCCAAAGGCCATAGAAGAAGCCATAGACGGCCGAAGCCAGCGCCGCACTGACGGGCATGCGGTAGAACAACAACGCCACCGCCAGGGCCAGCACCACCGTGATAGTGCCCGCCTGGTAGCCCTTGAGCCGCAACTTGGTTAATGCCAAAAAGAAAAACAGGATCGGAATCAATGCCACCAGGGCCGACACCCAGATGTTGCCAGCCGGGTCGTAGTTTTGCTGCCAGAGAGTTTGCATGGCGATGTCTCGAAGTTATTGGACGGGCGCATGGCGCGCCTTGTTCTTGGGCTGTTCACTGGAGGCTTGGCGCTGACGGGCTGCTAGGGCTGCCCTGTTCTTGGCCTTGCCTGGTGAATGGCTTGTTCGCTATGCCGTTGGTTGGACCTTTGGTCTAAATTGGTATTACCAATAAACCATGAAATCGCCAATCTGCGGCAAAGTTGGGCGATTATTGGGGAATCATGCAAATTTATTGCCAGGGTAAACCCTTAATTTGACAATCTAGTGTGCCATTTTCCATATTGGTCATACCAATATGAAGCAATCAAAGCGCAATGGCTTTGCATGGAACACGTCCGGGTTCCATCAGGCATGGCCTGCCCATGTGCATGTCCAGACGCCGCGGAACCTGCGGTTTTGAGGTTGACTGGATGTGGATGGGGTTGGCGTCGCTGGCAGCAAGAACTTGTCTTGGTTACTGGCGCATGGCGTGTTCAGAGGAAAGCATGCCGAGGGAACCGTAAGCATGCGGGCCTGCGGCTTTCCAACTGGCATGCCGCATCGAAGAAGCGTTGCGCTTCTCCGGTTTTCAACATGGGGCTGAGCTGATCAGCCCCATGCAGCACGTTCATCAGCTTCTGCATACGTCACTGCCTTGGCGTATCAATTCTCAAGAGACTAAATTACCGCGTCTTTATAGGCAGCCATCGTGATATTTTTCATTTGCGCCCAATCCTCCAACGAAATGGACTGTCCACACCAAGACCAACGAGGGGCCGGATCATACTTTTCAAAATCATCTGGATATAAAAATTCAGAGAATTTCATAGGATTTGGGAAAGCAAAATTATCCAACAGACCGTATTTCGTCAAAAATAATCTAGATCTCTCTCAAATCTTGCCAGCACGCTCCGTTCTCAAAACCTTCCAACGATGTATTAAATTCAAGATTTTCAAAAAATCTATTTGACACCTCATCATCAAACAGATTTTCTCGTTCATTGTTTATCTCGCGATATATATCACCACCACCAAACAGGCCCTCCAATAGCGGCATTATCTTTAGCGAATTCAGAAAACAAGATATAAACAGCTGATACAAAGGGTTTATAATGTTCGAATTGAAATCATGATCCAGATCGATGGCTTGAAAGTGCGACTCTGCACAAACAGGCATAATCCTCTTAACGTAGAAATGCGCCAGCTGTGATTCAGGCTTAATCAAAACAAAGTTCATTAAACAATAAACTTCGTATTGGTAAAATCCCTCGTCACTTAGAGAAAGCATTTATCACATTCCAGGCGGTAACTGCAGACGCAGCGGGTTCAAAACCGGATCTTTTAAATATTCTTCACGGCTGTAGTAGTCGCACTTCCCTACAAAGAAGGGATGGTTCTTAAGTTGCTCCACAACCTCAATCTGCTTACAAAAAAGAATGGGGCGAAATGGATCATCGCCTCCCATATCCCCCGTCAAATAAAAATCCAATGCCTCACCAACCATATCCATATCCTCAAATACAGTTAGTACTGAGTCATAGGCATTTAAGGCATTGAGCTCCAAATCAAAATTCAACGCATTTATTGCAAGTGCATGAAATTTTATCGCTATGTCTTTTGAGCAATCAGTACAAGAGTAAGCAATAAAATTAATATCCCAGCAATACCAAAAAGAAATCAACCACAAGAAGGATGAATTCACCTTGGTCAGCACATCAAAAGAGCATACACCTAGGCGTGGAAAATCAGCCAATTCCCAAACTGGTCCAATTGTCGGCCAGTTCTCCCTCAAAAATCTAGGTGGGTCGTAGTCTGCATCATACGACGCAACATTTTCCATTGCCTCTTTAAAACACGACTGCCAGTCCTCTTGGTGCTTTGAAATCAAACTGAAATGAGGAAATTTGCCATTCAACTCTGACAGCAAAATATTCATTTCATCGGTTGTCAGCTTCTCAAAAATAAGTGCATTTTTATTCATGGCATGCCTATTTTGCGCAGTGATAATGATATGACCCTCCTGCAATAGGAAAGCACAAACTTTGGGAGTTATGGCCCACAGCGCTATGCCAATCCTGCCGGAACCATTGCAAATTCCCTTCGCGGCTCCATCGATGACCGGCGCCGAGCATGCGGCCCCCTTGCTGCGATCTAACGCCAAATTCAACATATATGTCTCGATGCGATTTGCTGAGAGACAACGTGCCCACCTTAACCTGTTTAACCGGAAAAGGAGAAACTTTACCTGGTATTTCGGGGGTTGGCCCATAAATCAGCAGCGCATTTCTGGTACCTCTAATAAATTCCCCCATAGCTTTATCGACCCCCTTATTTGCAAATATTGCAGCAGACTTCCCTGCCAGCTCTGCAACCGCTACATCAAAATTTTCCATGGCATTCACAAAACCCTTTTGATTTTTTGCATCCTTCATGGAATTTTGCCACTCTGGGCCTTGGAAAACACTCCATACCTGTTGGTATGCATGTACCAACTGCAGCAAGGTCAGCGCATGGTCTAGCTTGTCCAAAATCCCGAGCGCTCTGGTACCTGCGGAAGTTACGCGCATCAAATGTCCAAAATTGGGCATCGCCATGGATATAAAAATGTTCCCACTCGGATCCACCGTATTCACCGGGTCCGCATTGCCATACAGGTACTTGTTCAAAGTCAGCGGATGCGACTCGCGCCGGGGTGCTCATCCATCGAGATAAAGCGACCAACTTGCGGATCGTAATCACGCGCACGGAGATGCAGCAGACCCGTCTGGCTGTCGGCATATTCGCCGGTGTAGCGGTGGCTGGTGGCAGCGGCATCGGCCGCATTGGCGGGCATGCCTTCAGTGGCGCCCAGCGCAATGCCGAATGCGTCGTAGCTGAAGACATGGCTGGTGGCAGCGGTTTGGGCCACACGCACGCTGCCCAGGCCATCGCTGAACAGCTGGGTTTGCGCGCCAGCCGAGGTGCTGGCGATCAGCTCACCTAAGCCATCGGGGGTGTGCACATGCACGGTATCGACCCAGGCGCCGCTGTTGACCTTGGTGCTCTCGACCAGGATCTCGCTGTAGCTTCGCTGGTGGTCGACCTTGTAGTGGGTCTCCGTGGTGGTGGCGCCCTCTTTGACCAGGCGCTTGATGCGGCGGCCGCTACTGTCATAACCGTACTCAACCGTTTTAGCGCCGGTGCTGACCTTGGCCAGGCGGTTGTCCACCGTCCAGGCATAGGTGGTGGTATCGGCGGGTGATGCCTTCTGCACCAGGTTGCCGCGCTCGTCCCACTGGTAAGTGGTGGTGCCGCTCAGGCTATCCACACTTTGCGTGAGGCGGTCATGGCTGTCGTACTGGTAGGTGGTGACCTGGCCGTTGTGGCTGACGCTGCGACGGCTGCGGTTGCCCACGGCGTCGTAGACGTAGTCGATGGTCGAATCAAACACCGCAGGTGCGGTTTGTGCTACGCGCTCTTGCAGCAGCTTGCCGGCGGCGTCGTACTGGTAGCGCACGGTGCGCTCCACCGTCTCTGCCGGGCTGCCTACCCCCACCATGCGCTCGGCCACCTGGGTGCGCTGGCCTGCGGCATTGAGGGTGTAGACAAAGCTGGCAATGTCTGCACCGTCTGCCTTTTTGTGCAGCACGGCTGTCAGCTGGTTGGCCAGGTTGTACTGGTAGTCGGTGGTGCTGCCATCGGCCCGCGTCACCTGCACGCGATTGCCGGCGTTGTCGTAGGCAAAACGGGTGGTGCTGCCATCGGGGTGGGTCAGGGTTTCAAGCTGGTTGAGCGTGTTGTAGCCGGCCTTGATGGTCTGGCCCGAGGTGCTGACCTGGGTGCGGTTGCTGTTGGCGTCCCAGGCGTAGTCCAAGGTCGCACTGAAGCTGGTGCCCAGGCTGCTGTGGCTCCAGACCTCGCGGGTGACGCGGTCGTTGCCGTCCAGGGTCAGGCCCAGGTTGCCATAGGCGGTATCGGTCTGGCTGTTCATGCGGCCAAAGCTGTCATAGCCTTGGCTCAGGCTGCGGCCATCGCTGCGCGTGACTTTGCTGAGCTTGCCGCCCACGTCATAGCTGTAGATGGTCTGGCTGCCGTCAAAGTCAGTACGGGTCACCAGGCGGCCTTCGCTGTCGTAGACCAGGCCTTCGCTCTTGCCGCCCGGCAGCGTGCGTGCCACGCGACGGCCAGCGCTGTCGTAGCCATAGCGGGTGGTGTGGCCGTTGGCATCGGTCTGGGTCAGCAGCTGGTTGCTGCCATTCCAGGTGTAGCCGGTCGCCTTGCCCAGTGGGTCGGTCACAGTCTTGAGACCGCCCAGCGGATCGTGGCCAAACTGGTAGGCATGGCCCAGCGGGTTGGTCTCGCTCAGCAGCACGCTATTGGCGTCATACGCAAACTGCGTCACCGCGCCATTGGCCAAGGTGGTGCTGGTACGCTTTTGGGTGTTGTTGTAGACGTGGACTGTCGCCCGGCCCAAGCCGTCGATGGTCTTGACGAGGTTGCCCGCCAGGTCGTACTCGCGCGTCACCGCAATGCCAGCGGCATTGGTCTGCTTGGTTTCACGGCCAGCCAGGTCGTATTCAAACGCCGTGCTGTTGCCGCGCGCATCCTGGCTGGAGCTGAGCTGGCCTGCTGCGTCGTACACGCTCTCGACGACAAAGCCCATTGGGTCGGTGACCTTGGTGGCGCGGTCCAGCGCATCGTAGGCTGTGCGCGTGCACAGGCTACCGATGCAGCTCTGGGTTTCGTTGCCGTTGTTGTCATAGGCCCAGCTCTCTACCCTGCCATCCGGGTAGGTGGTCTTGGACTTCTCACCACGCAGGCTGTACTCATGCGCTGTCTTGCGGCCCTGGCTGTCGGTCTCTTGCACCAGCTGGCCCGCCGCATCGTAGAGGTAGGTGCTGGTGTCGCCCACCGCATTGGTGCGGCTGGTGACATTGCCCTTGGTGTCGTAGCTGCTCTTTTCTACCACCGTGGTGGCAGGTTGGCCCGGCTGGGTGACGATGGCGCGCGTAGTGGAGATGACGTTGCCTGCGCTGTCGTAAGCGTAGGTGGTCACCGTACCGTCCGGAGCCGTCTCGGTCTGCTTGAGCGTGGTGCCATTAATCTTGGCATAGGTGTAGCGGGTGGCATTGCCGACCTTGTCGGTCATGCTGCTCAGGCTACCCGTCGGGCTGTAGCCCATGCCAAAGGCCTTGCCAGCAGCATCGGTGATGGCTGTTAGATCACCGCTGGCGTTGTAGCCATTGGTGGTGACGTTGCCTGCCGCATCGGTGATGGTGGTGACATTGCCTTGCGCATTGAAAGCCGTCTTGGTCACACGGCCGGCGGGATCGGTTTCGCTGGTGACATTGCCGAAGGCGTCGTAGCTGCGCGTGGTCTTGCGGCCCAACGCGTCGATCACCTCGATCTCGTTGTCATTGGCGTCATAGGCGTACTGGGTGGTGCCGCCTGCGGCATCCAGCACGCGGGTGATGTTGCCCCGGTCATCAAAGTCATACACGGTGGTGTTGCCGTTGCGGTCCTTGATGGTCTGCTTGTTTGCCGTGTTGTCGGTGCTCACCGTCACGGCCTTGCCGGCGGCATCGGTCTGGCTCAGCACGCGCCCGGCGTCATCGTACGTGGTCTTCAGCGCCAGCTGGCCCAGTGGATCGGTATAGCTGGTCAGGCCATGCGCCACCTTGGGGTTCTCGTAACGGAAGTCGGACGCCGCATTGCTCTGGTCGACCACCGAGATCAGGTTGTCGGCCGCATCGTAGCCATAGTTCAACACCTGGCCGCCGGGGCCGCTGATCTTGCTAATCTTTCCCTGCGCATCGCGGGTAAAGGCCAGCGCCCAGCCGCCAGAGTGGCTGATACCGCTGCGCGTGAACTGCAGGCTGTTGCCATTGCGGTCCTTGATCTGCTGAATGCCGAAGTCCTTGTTCAGGATGTATTCGATGCCATCCAGAGTGGTGAGCTTGTACTGGCTGGGGTTGAAGGTCTCGGTCGTGCCCATGTCGAACAGATCACCACCGGCCAGACGCAGATCGCTGTAGCCCAGCGCTTCGAGCTTGCTGCCGCTCTTGTTGCTGGCCTTGGCGCTGAATGCGAGGCTGACGCTGGGGTTGGACGCCCACTGCAGCACGCTCACGCACTCCGGACTGGCCCGCAGGTCGAACTGCTCAAGCCTGCCGTCCGGCATACGCACCGATGCCACGCGGGAGCCTTGGGGCCGCACGCAGATCTTGCGGTTGAAGCCCGAGCCCGTCTCCTGCATCACCCAGGAGCGGCCCAGTACGCCATTGGTCTGCAACCAGACGTCCTGGTAGTCCACCGACCAGCCGTAGCCAAAGTCCATGCGCTGCGCGCGTTTGAGCGAGTCATAACTGCGCCGCACAGTGAGCGGCAGGCCTTCGATCTCAAAAGCCATATCGGTAAAGGTCAGCTGCAGGGGCGCCGTCTTTTGCTCTCCGCTGATAGCCACCGTCACCTTGGCGCTGGTCTCATTGCCCGAGATATCGCGCACGACCAGGCCCAGGTCGTACAAGCCGTTGGCCAGGGTCTGGGGGTTGAGGTCGCCCAACTTGGCGGCCGTCACGCTGGCGCTGCCGCCGCCAATCTTGCTCCACTGGTTCTGGCCCGCTGGCGAGATCATCAGCAGGTACTCAGCCAGGTTGGCATCGGAGGCCGTGCCCATGATGGCCGTGGGCTCGAACACGTCCGTCACCGTGATGTCGTCCGAGCTGCCCGGCGCGGTGATGGCCGCCAACGGCGCCAGCACATCGCTGGGGTCCTTGACGCCGAACCAGTCGTCCACGGTCACGCTGCTGCCCTTGGCATCGCGCAAGGTGAGGCGCAGGTTGTGCTTGCCCATCGCCGTGGGCGTGAAGATGGCCTGGTAAGCGGCGTTTACCGTCACGGCACGGCCGTTCACGGTCAGACTGCTGACGGTGTAGGGCGCTGTTCCGCCCTGCGCAAACACCTGCAGGGTGGTCGATTCACCCAGGTTCAGGTATTTGGGCGATGGCGTCACGCCCGCCTCCAGCGGTCCGCCCGCTGCGGGCTCGGTCA
This sequence comes from Comamonas sp. JNW, assembly GCF_003105075.1. Lineage (NCBI taxonomy): Bacteria > Pseudomonadati > Pseudomonadota > Betaproteobacteria > Burkholderiales > Comamonadaceae > Comamonas > Comamonas sp. JNW. The sequence continues at coordinate 234,881 of NZ_QETI01000004.1, read as the reverse complement.
CGCGCAAGGTCCAGCTCTGGGTGACGGAGGCCTGGCCGTCCGACACCGTCACGGTGATCGCATGCGTGCCTTGCGAAGTCGGCGTGCCCGAGATCAGGCCTGTGGCCGACATGGTCAAGCTGGCCGGTGCGCCGCTCATTCGGTAGGTGAGGAAGTCACCATCCGGGTCTGTGGCCACCACCTGGTAGGCATAAGGCGCAGCAATGGCCGCAGTGGGCACGGGCGCGCTGGTGATGACCGGCTCGCGGTTGGCCGCAATCTGCAAGGTATAGCTTTGCACCACATAGGCGCCACGGCTGTCCTGCACCTTGATCTCTACCGCATGGCTGCCCAGCACCGGGCTGTTCCAGGTCAGCAGGCCGCTGGCCGATATGGCCATGCCCGCAGGGGCCTTGTCCAGCGCATATGTCAGCGGGTCGTTCTCCGGGTCGGTCGCCGTAACCTGGTATTGATAAGGCACGCCCGGGGCCCAGCGCAGCGCGGGCTTGCTGCTGATCTGGGGTGGGTTGTTGGTTGGCAGCTGCACGTAAACGCCAAAGCTTTGCGTGGCATAGGCCCCCTTGGCATCGGTGGCGCGCACGGCTACTGCATGGGTGCCGCCTTGCGCCAAGGTGGGCGTCCAGCTGATGGCGCCCGATGTGGCATGGATCGCCATGCCGGCGGGGGCTGAGACCAGCGTATAGCTGATGGCATCGCCATCCGGATCGGTCGCCCGCGCCGTGTAGGCGTAGGCCGAACCTGCGGTGGCCGAAGTCACCGGTGTGGAGCTGAATGCGGGTGCGCGGTTGGAGGCGCCTGAGACCGAGATGGCGTAGCCCTGGGTGGCGATGCCACCCTTGCCGTCCGTCACCTCCACCATCACAGGTGCCAGCCCAGCCACATTGGCAGGAGCGCTCCACTGGATGGCACCGGTGCTGCTGTCAATCAGCATGCCCTGCGGGAACTCCGTCAATGCATAGACCAAGGTATCACCATCGGCATCCACGGCCTTGAGCGCATAGGTATAGCTGGCGCCCGAGACAGCGCTGGTGCCAGGCTGCGTGGTCACCCGGGGTGGGCGGTTGCCGGGCTGGCCCACGCCAATGGCATAGGTCTGCGATGCGGTGCCGCCCTTGCCGTCGGTCACCTGCACGGTCAGCTGCGCCTGTCCGCTCGTGCCTGCCGGCACGGCCCAGGAGACCCGGCCCGTCTGCGCGTCCACGGTGATACCGGGCTCGCTGGTGGAGACGCTGTAGGTCAGCACATCCGCATCGGGATCGCTGGCCAGAATCTGGTACAGATAGGCCGCGCCGGCCGTGCCGGTGGCGACCGGGGTCGAATTGATCAGCGGCGGCCGGTTGGCGGTAACGCCCACGCCTATCGCATAGGCCTGGGTCACTTCGCCATCCCGGCCATCGGACACTTTAATCTCCACCATCTCGCTGCCGGCAAAGCCAGCGGGCACGGGCCACTCCAGCTTGCCGGTGGCAGAGATCGTCATGCCTGCCGGGCCGGTCAGCAGCTGGTAGCTGAGCGGGTCACCATCGCGGTCGGTGGCAACCACCTGGTATTCATACACCCCACCGGCAACGGCCGTCACCTTGGGGGTGGAGCTGATCACCGGCGGCTGGTTGCCGCTGGCGGGCAGCACTTCGAGCTGCCAGTTCTGCTGCGCGACATTGCCGGCGGTATCGGCCACCTCGATCAGCAGCGCATGCACGCCCACATCGGCCACGCTGGTGGCCCAGCTCAGCTGATTGCCAGCCCAAGCGGCTGCGGCAGGCCCGGAGGCGAGGCGGTAGCTGAGCGTCTCGCCCTCAGGGTCAGTAGCACTGACCGAGTAGCTATAGATGGCGCCAGCGCGCACCTGGCTAGGCGGGCGGCTGGTGATGGCGGGGGCGCCATTGCCATACACCGGCAGCTGGATTTCAAACGCCTGCTCGGTCTGGCCACCACGCTGGTCGTCCACTTGCACGCGCACAGCAAACTTGCCAGCGACGTTGCTGGCAAACTTCCAGGCGATCGCGCCCGTGCGCTCACTGATCGTCATGCCAGCAGGTGCCTGCAGCAGCTTCCAGACCAGGTTGTCACCATCGGCATCGCTGGCCGAGGCCGTGTAGCCGTAGGTGGCGGGGTAGGCCACATAGGTGACCGGTGTGGCGATAAACACCGGTGCCCGGTTGGGCGTTGCCGTGGTGCGAATGCTGAAGCTTTGCTTGCCCTGGTTGCCATCCGGATCAGTGGCTGCCAGGACGACCGCGGCCGTCCCCGCCACAGGCGATGGCCAGGTCACGGCGCCGCTGCTGGCGTTGATCACCAGGCCTGCAGGGCCACCGAGCACGCTGTAGACAATAGCGTCACCATCGCGGTCGCTGGCCAGCGCCTGGTAGGTATAGGGCTGGGCCACGGTGGCCGTCAACACCGGCAGGCTGGTGAATGCCGGGAACGCCTGCACGGACACCACCACGCGCTGCACATCACGGGCACCAAACTGGTCGGTGACCTGGATCACCAGCGGATAGGTGCCGGGCTCGGGGTTGGTCCAGTAAATGCCTCCAGAGGCATTGATGCTGATCCCCGCCGCCTGGCTGCCCAAGGTGTACTGCAACGGCCCTCTCTCGGGATCTGTGGCGGTGACCTGGTGGGAGAAACTCACACCCGCAGGTACCTTGGCAGGGAACTGGCTGGTGATCTGCGGCGGCAGGTTGCCATCCACCACATGGATGGAGAAGGCCTGGCTGGCCAGCAGCCCCTTGCCGTCGCTCACCTGCAGGTTCACGCGGAAATCCCCCATCAAGCCTGGCTGCCAGCTGATCTTGCCGGTGGCGGCATCCACGGTCATGCCCACGGGGGCATACATCAGCTGGTAGCTGAGCGGGTCGCCATCGGCATCGATGGCCGTGGCCTGGTACTCATACAGTTGGCGCACATCCCCAGCAAGCACCGGCTGGCTGGTAAAGATCGGCGGGCGGTTCACCGGGTCGCCCACACTCCAGTGCGCAGGCACATAGGTCGCTACCTCGCCAGAGCTGCACAGCGCATGGCCATCCACATCCAGCGCCCGGATGCTGTAGTAGTAGGTTTTTTGCGCCTGCACCGTGCGGTCCAGCCAGGTAGAGTGGCGCGACTGCGTGGTGCCCAAACGCACAAAAGGACCTTCCAGCTTGTCTGCGCGGTAGACCGCATAGCTGGCGGCGCCGGTATCGGCCCAGGTCAGCTGCACATTGCCAGGTTTGGCGCGCAGTTGCAGGTCATTGACGCAGGCGCCCTGCGGCGGAATGCTGACCGAGCCAAAGGCATCGACATAGACATAGCCGCCATGGCCGCCTTGGGAGCAATCGGCACCCACTACGCGGATCTGCAACTCGTTGCCCAGGCTGCTGTCGGGCACCTCCAGGTCCACATCGATAAAAGGGGTGGATAGCCATTTGCTGCCCTTGTAGACCGTGGTGTAGAACACGCGGCCGGGCTGGTTGGCAAAGGCAAAGTCGTAGTACAGCGTCTCGCCCTTGGTCAAATCCTTGATCTCGACAAAGAAGTAAGGCTGGTTTGTGGGATTGTGGCTGGGGTCCTCCAGCACGGCGGCATAGCTGAAGCGCACATGCAGCTTGCCGTCACCCGGGTCGCGGTCGGTTTCGGCAATCACACCCTTTTGGCTGATCTCGTTGATGTGTGCGCCGTTGTCGTCGTCGTTGACCTTGGCCGAAAAATTGCCCTGGCGCGGCAGTACCAGCTGCGGTGCGCGCGGGTCAAAGCGGCCATCCACCACGCTGACCTTCTCCACGCCGCCGCCATTGAAGCGCACATCGCCAACTTGAAAAGGCGGCGCGCCGGTCAAGCCCGGGTTCAGGCCAAAGCGCTTGGTCCAGCCCGTCACCGTTTGGCTTTCAAAATCGCCATTGACAAAGATGGCGTGCGAATCACCCCCCGCGCCCAGGCCCAGCACCAGCAGCAAGGCCAGCATCCAGCTGCGCCGGCTGCCCAGCCCTCCTTTGCGCTGCAGCCACCGTGCGCCCAGCAACAAGGTGCAGCCCGACAGCAAACTCAGCGCCAGCCAGCCCATGGTGGGAATGGATTTGAGGGCGCCCGCAGGTGCATTGACGGAGGCGGATGCGCTGTTGTTGGACAACACGGGATCGGGCAGCTCGGACGCGACTGAAGCGGTATTCACCAAGTGGCCACCGGCCTGCGCCATGGCGCCCGCCACATCGATGGTGATGGACGCGCCCACCGGCATCTCCGCCAGCACTTGGATATCGCCGCCTTGCCCTGACGCTGTGCCGCATACGGCACCACCGCGCGCACTGCAGGTCCAGCGCATGTCCTCCACGCCCGAGGGCATCAAATCTTGCAGCCGCGCTGCGCTGACCGCTGCCGGGCCATGGTTGACAGCCACCAGCTGGAAGGCCAGCTTGCCGCCGGGCAGCACTTTGGGTGTGCTGGTGGTTTTGAACACCGCCAAATCGGCCTGCGCAGCCCCTGCAGTGCTGACACTGACCTGCACCAAGCTGTCATTGTTGGCTGCATTCGTATCCACGGTATCGGCGTTCGTTGGCGCCACCGAGGCTCGGTGCGTCAGCACGCCATCTGCAGTCGCTTTACCGGTCACCGTCACCATTACCTGGTTGCCAGCGCCAGCGGGCACCTGGGCATCCACCCGCAGCTGGTGGCCCATGCCTGGGCTGGCATCGCAGGCAGCCAGGCCCTGGGCAGTACACACCCACTGCACATCGGCCAGCGAGGCTGGCACCGTACTGCTCAAGGTCACGCCCGAGCCAGCAGCCAGGCCGGCATTGCTGACCACCAGGCGGTATTGCACCAACTCACCCACCTTGTATTGGGTACTGGCCACCGTCTGCGTGACGGCGTAATCCACTTGCGCACGGTTATCCGGTGCCGCGCCTTTGAATAGATAGAACTGCGCAAAATGCTTGCGCAGCGATGCCAGGTCATTTTGCGTAGCCCCGGCATTGTCCTGGTCACCCACAACCAACCAGACGCTGAGCTCCTGTCCGGGAGCCAATTGCCCGGGTATGGCGGACAGGGCGATCGCCATATCCTCGCCAGCAGCCGGTGCCTGGGTGCTATTGAGCAGATCACCGACCGCAGCGCGTGACAGCAAGGAGCCGGTCCAATAGCCCATCTCTCCCGCTTCCCATCGATCCGCAGCAATATGGCCAGCAGGTGCGGTCAGCGTCGGGGCCAACACCGATTCGTTGAAAAAGGTGTTATCGGCAGCATCCTGGTCAATATCCACAAAGCCGGTGATGCGCACATCGTCAAGCGGCGATAAGGTGCTATTGCGAAGTAACCACTTCCACTGCACGCCACTTGCACCAAAGCTGGATTTCTCGGCATTGATAAGCGTCAAGCCGTTTTTAAGCGGTGCTTGGGCTTGCGCAGGGACTTGTCGTATTTCCTCAGCTGAAACGCCATCGCTGAAGAAAAGACTTACCCGCTCCAAAGTCATATTGGCAGTCTGTGCGGCAGCAGATGCGGACCACAGCCATAAAGTCATCAAAAATATGCTTACCCAAACTATCTTTTGTTGCAGCTCTTGTCTTTGCGGCTGCGATACCTTCTGACCTGTCATACCCCGCCCGTCATCCAATTATAGAAATGGGCGCCATTCTCTCTTGAAACCTTTGTTTCTCTCTATCACTGTTTTCAAAAAGAACTATATTTACTTATGGTTTCTAAACTTATAGATTACTTACGGTGTGACTTCCGTCAATCTATTTGCCGAACCTATAAATAGAAAACTGCATTTTAAGGTAGGTTGTTTTTTCGTAAACGTCAGATTTAAAACCCGCATTAACTGCTTCTTCCCCTGCCATTCGCTGCGCAGGCCTGGCTCCAGCCGGAGCGATTCCGCGCAAATTCCCCACTTTCAGGGATAGCATTTTTCGCCCACTCGCATACCATCGCGGGGTCCGCCCGCGCGTTTTTTGGTTATCCATGCTTGAACCTTCGTTGCTTGTTGAAGATGCTCTTTTGCCTGTCCCCGTCCTGGTCGTGGAGGACGAGCCGCTTCTGCAGCAACGCTTGCGCCAGGTGCTGCACCAGCTTGGCTATGAGGACGAGGCGCTGATCTTTGCCGGCACGCTGGCAGAGGCGCGGGCCGTGTTCGCCGAGGGGCCGGTGGGCCTGGCCTTGGTGGATTTGCGCCTGCCCGATGGCAATGGCCAGTCGCTGATCGAAGAGCTGCGGGCCGAGGATCCGGGGCTGGGCATTCTGGTGGTGTCGGCCTGGAGTTCCGAAGACTTGATCCTGAGCGCGTTGCGCGCCGGGGCCACCGGCTATGTACTCAAGCAGCGCGACGATTTCGAGGTGATGCTGTCCATCCGCAGCGTGCTGCGCGGGGGCGCGCCCATCGACCCTTTTATTGCCCGGCGCATTTTGCAGCTGCTGCCACTGCGCGCGCCCAAGCCGGCCGGCCACGCAGCGCCCGCTGCCAGCGGCGGCGAGCCCGATGTGGGCCTCACGCCCCGGGAGGCCGAGATCTTGCGCCTGGTGGCCGATGGCATGAGCAACCGTGAGATTGCCAACGAAGTGCATCTGTCCCGCCATACGGTGGAGAGCCATGTCAAGCGCATTTACCGCAAGCTGGCCGTCTCCTCGCGCATGATGGCGGTGCGCGAGGCGCGTGCCCGGGGAATGATTGAGTGAGCCCGCGCGCTCACCCCCTGCCCCGCCTGTTGCAAGCCGGGGCGTACCTGCTGGCGCTGCTGCTGGTACTGCTGTTTGTGCTGCTGGCTGGACCTGCGATGGCCCAAACCGCGCCAGCCAGCACTCTCCAGGCTGGTAGCTGCAAGGCGCAGATCCTGCACGTGGATGCGGCACGCGCCAGCGCGCTCAACCCGCAGCTGCCCGCCCCTAGCGAGGGCTGGGAGCCGGTCACGCTGCCCGATCTCTGGACCCAGCGCTGGCCTGCGCACGATGGCGCGGTCTGGTACCGCATTGCCTGGCAGCGCAGCTGCGCCAGCCCACAGCCGGGGCTCGATACCGAGTCCACAGCGCCCCCCGAGCCCATCGCACTGGGCATTGATGGCATCAGTGTGGCCGGCGCGGTGTATGTGAACCATGACCTGCTCTGGAGTGATGCCTCCCTGGTCGAGCCGCTGTCGCGCAGCTGGAATGTGCCGCGCTGGTGGCTGCTGCCCGAATCGCTGCTGCAGCCCGGGGTCAACACCATCTGGGTATATGCGGTAGGCCACCGCGCCTTGAGCCCGGGCCTGGGCCAGCTGCGCCTGGGATCGCCGCAAGAGGTGGCCCAGGTGCAGGCGGGCAAACAATGGCGCCAGCGCACGGTCTACTTTGTCAATGCCGTGCTGTGTGCGATGGCCGGGGTGCTGTTCTTCAGCATCTGGTTGCTGCAGCGCAAAGCCCGCACCTATGGCTGGTTTGCACTGATGGCCTTGTGCTGGATGCTGTATTTGAGCACCTACCTCGCGGGCAGCCAGTGGCCCTGGCCCGATTCACTCACCCGCGCCCGCTTCAGCCTGGTGGCGCTGCTGGGCTATGTGCTGAGCGTATGCATCTTCACCTTCCGCTTTGGCGCGCAAAAGCTGCCCTGGGTAGAGCGCTTTTTGTGGCTGCTGGCCTTTGTCGGTGCAGCGGTCACCTGCCTGGTGCCGGCCGAGCATGCGCGCCAGGGCTTTAGCCTGGTGTGGCAGGGCGCGACGGCGGTGTTCCTGGTCAATGGGCTGCAGTTCCAAGTCCATGCCTGGTTTCCGCGCAAACGGCCGCGCAATCTGGCGCATATCCTGCTTGCCTGCATCTGGCTGCTGTTGACTCTGGTGGCGCTGAACAACCTCTACTCGGTGCTGGACCGCTGGCAGGTGGCGCGCGACTGGGCAGCGCTCAGCGGCGTGCTGGTGATTGGCCTGCTGATGCTGCTCTTGGGCGGCCAGCTGGTGCGGCAGATGCATGAGGTACGGCGCTTTAACCGCGAGCTCAAGGTCGGGGTGGAATCGGCACGCAGCGAGCTGGCCCAGGCGCTGCAGCGCGAGCATGTGCAGGCGCTGGAGAACGCCAAGCTGCAAGAGCGCATGGCCCTGGCCCATGACCTGCACGACGGCCTGGGCGGTGCCCTGGTACGCAGCATGGCGCTGGTCGAGCAGGCGGACGAGACCATCAGCAGCGCGCGCGTGCTGTCCTTGCTCAAAAGCATGCGCGATGACCTCAACCAGCTGATCGACTACGGTTCCAGCGCCGGCGCATCGGTGCCCGACACCCCCGTGCAATGGGCCGCGCCCCTGCGCCACCGCATCACCCGCATCTTGGATGAGATTGGTGTGCAGACCCACTGGAGCATTGCTGCGCAGTGGCAGGGCAGCGTCGAAGAAGGCAAGCGCCCCAATGCGCTGCAATGCCTGCTGCTGACCCGGCTGGTGGAGGAGGCGCTGTCCAACGTCATCAAGCACAGCCATGCCAGCAAGGTGCGGGTGGAGTATTCGCAACCCCGGCCCAACCAGCTGCTGGTGCGGGTTGAGGACGATGGCGTGGGCTTTGATGTGCAGGCTGTGCAGCGCGCCGGCCAATCGGTGGGCATGCGCAGCATGGCTGCCCGCGCCGAACGCCTGGGCGCCAGCTTCAGCGTGCAATCGAGCCCGGCCGGCACGATGGTGACGGCGGTGCTGCAGCTGGGGGCGGGGCTGCCTCATGCCGCCACCACCGTCACTGGCAAGCGCTGAATGCTGCGGCAATCACCAATACGCAGGGTTTCAGGGTGTCAGCACCCCGTCTGGCATCACACTTAAAGCTCGAACGCCCTGCACAGGTCGTCCATTATGTCTCTGCGCCGTCGGATCTTGGGGCTGTATGTTGTCCTGTTGCAGGCATTCGGTGCCCACCCAGCCGTTACCAACACCAGGGACCTGAGGTGTGCAAGACGACACTGGCTTCCACGGGGTGCGGCGCACATCACAGGTCAAATCGTAGCCAGGCGTGACAGTGGTGCGGCAGGCGCCCGGTCCGCCTTGCTCCCGCTTGCTCCAGCGGTTCTGAGGTTCGGTGCATTCAACCATGTAGTTGCCTTCTAACCCCGCATGGCAGGCGCTGGGGGCAACAGTGCTGCTCAAGGGGCTGCCACGGCCTTCGCAATAAAGGTTCATCCGCCCGGGTTGGTCATCGCCCTTCCCAGGCTCGCAAAAGGCGACCATTTCTGAGTCCGAACGCTGCGCACACGCGGTATAGATGCCACTGAGCGCATCCCATACCGGTGCGCTGGTAATGGGACAGCTGTTGTCCGTTTCTCCATCGGCGCCGTTGACTGCCACGGACGCACAGTTGGCATCCTGGTCCACATCCGTGGGGGCGCTTTGGGTGGCTATGCACCGTTGGCGATACTGCATTTTATGTATGTAAGTCCAGCTCAGGCGCTGCTGGTACAGTTTTTTGGTGACGGTGTGGGTGCCTTGAACATACCAGTACTGGCTCGCTAGCGCCAAGGCCTCCCCATCCAAGACCAACTTCTGGCGGGTGTTACCACTTCTGCTGGTCGCATGAATGGCCGCAAGGCTAGCGGCAGCACTATCTTGAGCATGCGGCGAAATAGGACCGGCGGTCGCCACGTTGGGGCATAAACCCGCCGCCATTGCCCCCACAACGGCTAATACACACCGCTTCACCGCTAAGCGCAGAGCCACAAAAGTTCTGAATCCTTGCGGATTCAGCCAACGCAGCTTTGAATAGGTGTAGGCACCGGCCAGCGTGGTCTGTAGTCTGCACAAGGTGCCACAGCCCTCACACAAGTACAGAGAGGTTGCTTTTGGTCGTAGGGGTCTGGATTGCATCATCCACGCATGATTAATAAATACTATCTTAAATTACATTTTTATAGATTATCTATTAGAGCAAATCATAGATGACCTCTTACCCATCAAGCAAAAACAAGTCCATCTGCCGCTACTTTCGGGGTTCTAAAATGCTGAAAATTTAAGCAAATTAACATCAATTAACAATGATCAGAAAAGCGAATTTGATACCAGTTTTTTATAATTTGAGAGCCTTAACAGATATTTGATTGCTCGTAAGGTCGACCCTAGCCCAGGGTATGCGTCAGGCAGAGGGACGGGAAAGCATTCACACCGGCGGTCGAGTGTGCATCTTCCAAACCAAAAACTGCCGCAAACGCGCACATTGAATAAAGTCAGACCCGCTCCAGATCCCAACCTGTGTGCGTGATCCACTGGCGCCAAACGGGTGCGTAACGCCATGGAGAAGCGTCAAGATGGAGGACGCTCCGCACCATGGACAGCAATAGTCCGTCGTGGTCGTAAACGCCGTCTGTCATGCTGCAGGGACAAACGGCGATCCACTATGGCTGCGGATTGCCTAACCCGCCTGCAAGGCCTTGAGCAAGGTAGCCGCGTTGGTCTCGACCATGTCGACGTAGGTGCTGGCAGGGCCGCCGTCGGGCGACAGTGCATCGGAGTAGAGGCGCCCACCTATGGCAGCGCCGGTCTCGCGAGCGAGTTGCTCCAGCAAGCGCGGGTCGGAGATGTTCTCCAGGAAGATGGCGCCAATGCGCTCTTCGCGTACCTGTTTGACGAGGGCCGCCAGATCACGGGCAGAAGGCTCGGACTCGGTCGACAGGCCCCGCACCGGCACAAAGCGCAGACCGTAGGCCTGGGCAAAATAGCCAAAGGCATCGTGGGTGCTGACGACACTGCGCCGTTCGGCCGGCAGCGCGGCAAAGCGCTGGCGGAGGCTGGCATCCAGCGCCGTCAGGCGGGCGATGTACTGCGTGGCCTGCTTGTCGTACTGCGCCGCGTTGGCCGGGTCTGCTTTGGCCAGGCCTTTGGCGATATTGCGCACATAGACGATGGCGTTTTTCACATCCTGCCAGGCATGGGGGTCGTTGGGGCCATGGTGGTGGCCGTGCCTATGGTCATGGTCGTGGTCGTGGTCATGCCCTTCCTTGCCAGCGCCGTGGTCGTGCCCGTGGTCATGGCCTTGGCCTTTGGGCAAGCTGCGTACCGCAATGCCCTGCGATGCGACGATCTCCTGGCCTTGAAAGCCGGACGCTTTTTTCAAGCGCGGCAACCAGCCCTCAAAATCCAGGCCATTGGCCACCAGCACCTTGGCCTGCTGCAGCTGGCGCGCCTGCTGCGGGGTGGGCTCAAACACATGGGCATCGCCATCGGGACCGACCAGCGCAGAGACGCTGACCCGATCACCGCCGACCTGGCGCGTCAAGTCCTGCAAGATCGAAAAGCTGGCCACCACGGGCAGCGGCTGGCCCGCAGCCCAGACGGAGCCGACAGGCAAAGCGCTGGTCAGTGCCAGCCCCAGCAGCGCACGGCGGTTCAAGTAGAAATTGCTCATTCGGATACTCCCATTGGTTCAGACACAGAATCGTTGGCCGGCCGCTGGCGTTGCGCCCGCACGCTGCCCAGCCGCCCCAGGCAGAGCGACAGCAGGTACAGGCAGCCGAGGCTCAAGGTGATGGCGGCCGACGCCGCAATGCCCGCGTGGTAGGACAGCAGCAGGCCCAGCAGGCTGCCGGCCATCGCGATAGCGGTGGACAGCGCCATCTGCAAGCCCACGCCGCGCAGCCAAAAGCGCGCACTGGCGGCGGGCAGCACCACCAGGGCCACCGCCATCAAAGTGCCCAGCGAATGGAAGCCCCCGACCAGGTTGAGCACAAGCAGCAGCATGAACAGTGCATGGCTGATGCTGCCCATGGGCCCCTGCAGGCGCAAAAAGCCGGGGTCCAGGCATTCCATCAGCAAGGGCCGGTACACCAGCGCCAGGCCCAGCATCGACAGGCTGGCGATGGTGGCGGTCAGGTACAAGGTGGGGTCATCCAGCGCCAGCACCGAGCCAAACAGCACATGCAGCAGATCCACATTGGAGCCGCGCAGCGAGATCAGCAGCACGCCCAGCGCGAGCGAGATCAGGTAGAAGCCGGCAAAGCTCGCGTCCTCGCGCAAGGCGGTGTAGCGGGTCACCACGCCCGAGAGCATGGCCACGATCAGGCCGGCCGCCAGCCCGCCGATCGTCATCGCCGGCAAGGACAGGCCAAACAGCAAATAGCCCAGGGCCGCGCCCGGCAAGATGGCATGCGACATCGCATCCCCCACCAGGCTCATGCGGCGCAGCAGCAAGATGGTGCCCAAGGGCGCGGCGCCAGCGCTCAAAGCCAGGCAACCCGCAAACGCGCGGCGCATAAAGCCGTAGTCCACAAAGGGCTGCCACAACAGCTCGGCGATCATGCGCGCCTCCTGGCACCCGCGCGCGCAGCCAGGCTCGGCAGCACATCGGCGCTTGCCCCCCAGGCCAGCTGCGTGCCCGCCAGCGCCAAGGCCTGCGGAAAAAATGCCTCCACCATCTCGCGGTCATGCAGCACGGCCAGCACGGTGCGGCCCCGCGTATGCCACTGCTGCAACAGCTGCAGCAGCACATCGATGGAGGGCTCGTCGACGCCAGTGAAGGGCTCGTCCAGCAGGATCACCGGCGGGTTCTGCACCCACAGCCGGGCAAAGCGCATGCGCTGGAACTGCCCGCCCGAGAGTTCGGCAATCCAGCGCGGCTGCCAGCCCTGCAGGCCCACTGTCGCCAATGCCATGCTGATCTGCGCGCGTTGCGCATCGCTGACGGCCCCCAGCGCACCCGTCTGCGCCCACAGGCCCATGCTGACAAAGTCCTCCACGCTGATGGGAAAGTCGCGCTCTACCTCGCAGGCCTGCGCCAGGTAGCCCAGCGCAGCGCGCGGATAGCGGCAGCGCAGCGACCCCTGCATCGGCGCAAGCTGCCCCAGCAGGCCCTTGAGCAACGTGGATTTGCCGCCCCCATTGGGGCCGACGATGGCCGTCATCGAGCCGGCCGCAAACTGCCCACTGACCCCGCGCAACGCCAGCTTGCCGCCATAGCCCAGGCCCAGGTTGGAGAGTTCGAAATCATTGCCATGCACGGCCGCCGCTGCCAGGCCGGAAACGGACTGCATCATGGCTGCTGCACCGCCCATAGCACCACGCCCCAGAGCAGCACGCTCAGGCCCAGCGCCAGCAGGCAGCGCGAAAGCGCAGACGCCTGCAAGGCACTGCGGCGCCTGGTTGTTTGTATTGATCCCATAGCTCGCCCATTCGCAGGCGCCCTGCCGACCAGTCAAACTGGCAGCATCGACGATTCACCTGCAGCATTTTCAAAATGTGATGTTATAACATCAAATGAAAATACCAACGCAAAAAGCGCAGCCCAGCTTGGCGGTGGCTGCCATGCACTAAAGCAGAAGAATCGTGTGTTGTGAGGAGAGAAGGGAGCTGGCCCAGGCGCTTAGAACCTGTTCAAAGTCTCCTCGCGCCGCGACAGTGTCTTTGCGGGATGGGATGCTAGGGGGCGCCCAGCCGCGCAACACCGCAGCAATAGCCCAGCTATTGCGAGGATTTGCAACAACGCAGACCGCCCCTGCCCGGGCGGCCCTAGCCGGGCGGCCCTAGCCGGGCGCCCCTTCCCGGGCAGCGCAAAGCCACTGTCCCGAAGGGTTGGAGTGAAATCGGGCGATTTCTGCGCGCTGGCCCTGGCTTGCACCCCGGTGCAAGCTGCGTTCCATCCCTTCGAACTCATCCCGATTGCACTCCAACGCGGCTGCGTAGAGACTTTGAACAGGTTCTTAGGCCGCCGGTGCCGCAGCGCAGCGGCTGCAGATGCCATGCATCTCGACATGGGTGCTGCTGGGCCGGAAGCCGTTGGCCTTCGACCAGGTCTTGAGGCGCCGCTCTACCGCAGGCTCCAGAAACTCATCGACCTGGCCGCAGGTATCGCAGATGGCGAACACCACCAGGCCATGGTCATGGCCTTCGGCATGCGTATGGGCGCAGACCACAAAGGAGTTGAGGCTCTCCACCCGGTGCACCAGGCCGTACTCGATCAGCTTGTCCAGCGCGCGGTACACCTGCTGGGGCGCACGCAGGCCCTCATCACGCAGCTGGTCGAGCAAGGCATAGGCACTGGCCGGATTGGCCTCGCGCGCAAGCGCTTGCAGCACCAGGGCTTGGTGCTTGGTCAACTCGGGCTGGGGCGTTTTGGCGGCTGTGGACATGGTGACAACAAAGGCAGAGGCCCGAGTTTAGCCGGTCTGCTGTGCGGGCGCCGCCAGCGGGGACACCGCAGCAGCGCCCTCCTGCTTTTGCTCCTGCGCCGCCTGCACAAACCAGCGCTGCACCGCCTGCCAATGCGCGTCGCCATAGAGGCGCCTGAAGCGCTGTGTTTCTTCCAGCCCCGGATTGCGCCATACCGCCAGGCGTTGCGCGATGAAGTCGGCGCTCAAGGGGATGCCGCATTCGACGGTGATGCAGTGCCGCCACTGCGCGTAGGTTCTGGGAATCATCGCTGTCCTTCTTCAATCTTCACAGCCACCAAGCCAGGTTCTCGGTAAACAGTTGAGAAAGCTGATTTTCATTTGTTATGTTATAACATACCACACTGCAGTTGAACCATAGCCAAGACCTGGCCTGGACATGCACCACGCCACCCAGACCAGCGCCAACCCGCATTCCACGATGACCTCCACCACACGCTCCTACCCGCTGGCCAACACCGCCCAACCCAAGCTCCCCGTCACCGTACTCTCGGGATTCCTGGGCGCCGGCAAAACCACCTTGCTCAACCACATCCTGAACAACCGCGAAGGCCGCCGCGTGGCGGTCATCGTCAATGACATGTCCGAGGTCAATATCGACGCGGCCTTGGTGCGCCAGGGCGGGGCGGAGCTGTCGCGCACCGATGAGAAGCTGGTGGAGATGAGCAATGGCTGCATCTGCTGCACCTTGCGCGAGGATTTGCTGCTGGAAGTCAGCCGCCTGGCCAGCGAAGGCCGCTTTGACCAGCTGGTGATCGAATCCACCGGCATCTCCGAGCCCCTGCCCGTAGCAGAGACCTTTACCTTTGCCGGCGAGGACGGCCGCAGCCTGGGCGATGTCGCGCAGCTGGACACCATGGTCACGGTGGTCGATGCCTTCAATTTTCTGCGCGACTACAGCTCGCGCGACCACCTGCGGGCACGCGGCCAATCGCTGGGCGATGAGGACCAGCGCACCGTCGTGGACCTGCTGGTCGAGCAGATCGAGTTCTGCGATGTGATCGTGCTCAACAAGTCGGACTTGGTATCCAACGAAGAGCGCGAACAGCTGATGGGCATCTTGCGCGGTTTGAACCGCCGCGCCCGCATCGAGCTGGCCGCGTTTGGCCAGGTGCCCCTGCACAAGGTGCTGCTAACGGGTCTGTTCGATTTTGAGCAGGCCTCCCAGGCCCCTGGCTGGCTGCAGGAGCTGCGTGGCAGCCACCAGCCCGAAACGGAGGCCTACGGCATTGGCAGCTTTGTCTACCGCGCGCGCCGCCCTTTCCACCCCGAGCGCTTTTTTGCGCTGATCAACCAGGAATGGCCGGGGGTCGTGCGCTCCAAAGGCTTCTTCTGGCTGGCCAGCCACCCCACGTTGGCAGGCCAGTGGTCACAAGCCGGAGCGGTGGCCCGCCACAGCGCCGCCGGCTACTGGTGGGCCGCCGTGCCACAAGAGCGCTGGCCGCAGGACGAAGAGGCCCTGGCCCTGATTCGCGCCGCCTGGGACGAGCGCGTGGGCGATGCGCGCCAGGAGCTGGTGCTGATCGGTATCGACATGGACGAGGCGGCGTTGCGCACGCAGCTGGACAGTTGCCTGCTCAGTGATGCGGAGATGGCGCAGGGGCCTGGGGTGTGGACGGGGTGGCGGCATTCGTTTGTGGATTGGCCTTGAGGGGCCGGCAGCGCCTCTGCCTTTGCCCCGCTGTTGCAAGCGCTGCAGATTTCGTCAGCTTCAAGCAAAGGAAAATTAGGTGGGCGCACTCACACCAGTTTCTGATATACAGCGATGGTTTCACTGGCACAGCGGTCCCATGAGAGCTGTGCCGCTCGTGCGAGCCCTTTGGCCCGCGCATCGGCCTGCCATGCCTCGTCGCTCAAACAGTGCTCCAGACCGTGGCGGATGTCATCTACATCTCGAGGGTTGACCAAATAAGCGGCACCACCAGCTACTTCGGGCATACAGGATGTGTTGGAGGTGAGCACAGGTGTGCCACTGGCCATCGCTTCCACGATGGGCAGACCAAAGCCTTCGTAGAGGGACGGATAGGCCATCAAACGCGCTCCCGCATAAAGGGCAGGTAGCAGGCGCTGATCAACAAAAGACATATATCGAAGCCATCCTTGCTCTTGCGCTTTAGCCATTCGAGCGTGAACGGACTCGGAGTTCCAGCCTTGGCCTCCGGCTACCACCAACGGACATGCGCGCCGCATTTCTTCTGGCAGCAACGCATAGGCTTGCACCAATCGATCCAGGTTCTTGCGCGGCTCCACCGTACCTACGAATAGGCTGTAGGCCCCACACTGCAAGCCGAGCTCTGTCATCGCCGGTGCTAGCATTTCATGGGTATGCGGCCGATACACGTCGCTTGCTGCCAAGTGCACTGCTGTGACGCGATCTGCTGGCACCTGGTGGCGGCTGATCAACTCTTTGCGAACAGCTTCCGATACCGTGATGACGTGGTCTGCCCGACGGAGAGACTCGGGCAGCATGGAGGACATCAACAGCGCGCGAGCAGCAGGGTGAAATTCTGGAGACTGTTCGTGCGAAAGATCATGAACGGTAACGATCTTGATCGCTTGACTAGGCAAAACGAAAAAGTTGGGCGCATGGAAAATTGTTTTGCTGTCCAGCTTTCGCAGTGCCCATTGAAAGTACATGGGTGCTAGCGCGGTGTAAGCCGATGCAGCCAAGCGATTGTTGGCCAAACGTGCACGCAAGTCCCATGCCTGACGCCGGGCAGACCCCTGTGACGTCATGCACTGCGTAAGAGGATCTGCGATCCAGCGCCCCAACGAAAAATACCTCACGCGACTAATGCGCTCATCGCTTTCCAACCGCGATGCTAACTCGTAGGCATAACGGCCAATACCAGTGAGCGGGTAGTGAAGATTGTCAGCACCAAAAACCAGATCCAGCTTCATCACTGCTTTCGGATGGGCTTACAGGGTGCACCGGCATAGACACCGGGACTGGCAATGCTTCTGATAACAACGGATCCAGCTCCCACCATCGTATGGTCGCCAATAGTGATCCGATCAATGACTGTGGCTCCAGCACCTAGCATCGAAAAATTTCCAATTCTAGAGCTGCCAGCGAGCGTCGCATTGACCGACACATGTGCAAAGTCGCCTACGTAGGTATCGTGCTCCACCACAGCAGCCGTATTGACGATTGCACCTCGTCCCACACAGGCGCCAGGCCCAATATGGGCGTGGTGCCCAACAAAGCTACCTATGGCAACTTTTGCATTGAACGCAATGGTGCTCCGAGGTGATAACAACGAGATCACTTGAAAGCCCAACTGCGTCAACTCATCGAGCTGCATTTGGCGTTTGGATCCATCTCCCGACGCGGCGATTGCCTCTGACCAATCTCCTTGCAAATCTCCAAATGTAGGCACCACGGGGTGCCCAGTGAATGTTTCATGGGGTCGGGCTTGTGCGTCAACAAACGCCAGGTGGGTATAGCCACAGCACAGCGCTACATCCGCCACACTTCGCGCATGGCCCCCAAATCCATATACAAGAAGTTTGCGGTCACTCATGGTTGAGAGATGCGATCCAAAATAGCGACGTGCTCATTGACGACATCTGTCCAAGTCCTGCGGGAAAGCTGCTCAAAGGCCTTGTTCTGCACTTCCAGGAGTTCCTCCCGATGCTGGAGCCCCCATTCAATGCGGTTTGCACAGTCCTGCCAGCTGTAGGGATCAAACAGGGTCACTTGCTGCAAATCCGGGTCAGTCAATACCTCTTCTGTCACGGGTATACGTGCCATCACCACCGGAGTGCCTACAGACAATGCCTCCGTAAAGGTAAATGGGCAACCACCTTCGGCAAAAGACGGATTCACCGCCAAATCCGCCAATTGATAGCATGCAGCCAATTCGCTGGTGGATAGTCCATGCAAAAACAGCACGTCGTTTTGCAGGCGATGGCGGGTCACAAATTCTTTGACGTCAGCGGCCTCCCCATTACCTGTCAGAAACAATTTATGAGAAATATGCTTTTCCCTGAGTAAATGCACATAAGCTCGAAGCAACGTCAGGACATTTTTATTAGGTCTAAATTGGCTCGCATAGAAAATATAATCTACTTTGGAATTTTGAAAGCTGCCAGTGTACTTCTGATTTACGCTGCGGCGGATTGCTGATAAAAGTAGGTTCTGACAATATTTCAGCGAAAGTCCTGGATTAGGTGGACGCGTCGAGTTGAACCCATCCATGCGATTGGGGGCATGGTGAATAACGGAAACCTTGTTAGGATTGATCCCATAGTGATCAACGAGAGTACTCCACTTAATTTCATTACTATAGGTAACCAAGTGATCCGCGCGATAAATTGATTCATTTACACGTTCAACAATGAGCTTCAATCGGTCACCATGGCTTGAAAAGCCGACAGGAAAGTCCGTTGGCCATACATCAGGAATACAAATCAGACGCGGTTTGTCGATATCATGAAAGGAAGGCCAAAATGCAACAGGGCAATACCATGCACGTACATCACTCAACTGCCCAATTATATTTTGCATTCGATCCAGTTCAGCCCGATGCATCTCATCAAAAAGATGCATTGCAAGCCCATTTGCAGAAGTGGGCACAAGAACAGAAATAATGCGATGGTATATTTTAGACCGAGATATCTTTTTAAGAAAATACGTGACTACAGCAGCAACTGTGACCACAGGCACTATAAATAGACCAAGAATTATAGCAATCAGCCCCTTAAGACCTGTCGAGGCAAGAAAAATCAATAAAGCAGATAAAGAGTGCACCTGTACCGCTTGAGAAGCGATATTACCCCAAAAGCCCAAACTCAAAGCTCGGGCCTTTTGAACAAAATTAAGGAGCCATCTGCCTCGTCTATTTTTCTTACGCCTATGCAGTCTCTCGAAAAATTTGAGTGCGTATGGTTCGCCTTGAGGGGTACAAATAGTAAAAAGATCTGCAGAAATTCTTTCACTCTCAAATAACTCTGCCAGCGCCTCTCTACTCCAACTGGGACACACAATGGTAAAGCTCAGGTCTTCCCTCTCCCCAGCACCTTTGAGGAACATGGCCAGGTATCGACCTAGCCCTTCCTTTTTGAGATCCACCATAGGTGGATATGCAATATAGATACCGTATTCTTTCACAGACATTTTCTGACCTCTTGCCAGTACCGCTGCGCATGAACAGATATGTCATTGGATTCAAATACCTCTGCCTTTGGCAGCGATGATCGCAGTGACTCAAAATTCTTTTCCATCTGCATGAGCATTCCAGCCATATTCCGCGCAGAGCTTCCATCCATGAACTGAAGATTCAGTGAATACCATTGATTCATCTCACGCATTGCGGGATAGTCTGTTGACAATGAAGGAACACCCAACTGGGCAGCCTCAATGACACTGATCGTCCCGTTATCAATGCGCGCAGGATGCATAAGAAATGCAGCCGATTTCAATTGAGCACGGTATTCGTGATCTGGCAGGTCGCCAAGCCAACGAACCCGTGAACTCAGCAGAGGAGATTGCCGGAGCAATGGTATTATTGGCTTTAGGTGCGGGAGTTTCCCCTCCGGAATGGCATCCGAACCGACGCCGGTCACCTTGCAAAGCAGCACTCCTCCATATTCTTCATAATAAATTCTTAACGCCCTCATTACCTCGATGTGATTTTTATGGGGCGCTGCATTTGTTGTCCAGATGAAATAAGGCTCAACGACCTCATTCATGCTAACCTGCCATTTTGAAAATTGAGGGATCAGCATGGGTAGTTGCGCCAAACGTCGAGGATCAACCCCTGCATATTGCAAAGCATCATTCTTCGTAAACTGTGTAGTTACTAAGACTCTATCGGCTGAGCGAGCAGTTTGGATAAATTGGAGGTCTGCTGACCGAGCGATCACATCTTCGTAGCGCTGCAAGTAATCGTAAATCATCGCTACAACGGGGCGTAGGGGCAGTAGCGGTGCTCCAACTCGGTCACTGACAACTAACCAAAGATCGCAGTCCATGAACTGACGCATTCCATCATCAGGTACTACGTGAGAAGAAGCACTAAACCAGCCTTCATGTCCTGCAAAATGCATCGCACGGCAAGCCTCCTTACTTGAAAGTTGATGCCAGCGGAAGGGCCTCAGCGCAATATCCTTCCCTAGATCAACAAAATCATCTTCTCCGTATAGATTAGACTCTTCTCTATAGGCAAATACAACTTCTACCGCTTCGCCACATTGCCGACTACCTATATGGATTGCTTGCGCTAGCATCAACGCTCCACGCAAAGTACCACCCCGATATGCCTCGGGGAGGATCACGGCAATACGCTTTGGCCGAGAAGGACGTTTACTTTCTATCTGTGACAATATCTGAAGGTCACCCTCCAACTGCTGAACTCCGGCTTTCCAAGTTGAACTCAATAACTCTGCATCAACGCTTTTGAGTAGAACTTGCTGAGAGTTGCGAATTGTTTCTACAAGACCCTTATCACCCTTCATCAGACGTCGAATAATTCGACGAGCATCCTTCAACGATGTTGCTCGACCTGGCAAATCTCTTCCACCCAGCCGATCAAGCATTCCCCCAGCCATGAAGACCAAAGGCATACCGGCCAAAACAGCTTCAAAAGGATGATGATGAATATGATTAGGCTCCTGAGAATGATAAAACATCACCCGGTTTTGATTAATATGGGAATGTCTATCTTTCTCAGTTACCTCAATTAACACACGTGAATCATTAACAGGTATTAGCTGCTCACCTCCAACAACAAAATCGAAATCCGAGAAGCTCTCTTTAAAATTCTCAAAGACCTTTTTATAATAATCACTAGTTTCAATTTGAGGGCATATGAAGTATATTCTCTCTTCGCTACCTTGCCATTTATCAGAAGCTTGAGTCATCACCCCCAACGGCATATTTAATCGCCGATTAGACAGATAGCGCTCTTCCATATCTATCAAATGAGGGAAGGATTCTGAAAAATAAAAACGAGAGTATATTTTTCGAATATGATGCTCAAGCTTATATTTAAAAATTATCTCGCTATATGTGTGTGAATTTTTCAGACCATAGGCTCTGCAGACAACCAAGCCTTTGAAGTACTTAGCAATCTCCTTTAAAAGCACCCCATCATGGAAAATGCAGAATACGACGTTAAAATATTGATTTGCTATAGCCCAGGCTTCTGGTGTTGCTCCAGAATACCAGTCACAACTATTTAGAACCTCAAGCTCAGCTGGCGGTATTTCAAGGCCAATATCTTCTTCGTAACTAACACTGTTGCTTTGAAAAGATAATTCATTCGGCACTATTTTAGGAAGATAGAACTGTGACACACCACACCGCTTAAGCATGGGAATTTCGAATTCCCTTGCCAAAGTGTGATTGAGCATCCACATAACACGTAAAGTCATGACAGGCCCCAATCACTGATTTGCTAAATGAAAATCAATAGCGTCATTAATAGCGCCATCAAACATCAATGAACCGCGCTGCAACACAATTCCTCTGTCACAGAGATTTTTCAAGGCACTCACATCATGTGATGCCAGTACCAATATCTCCGCTTGCGCAATCAGCTGTGAAATACGGCTTTTTGCCTTGGCCATGAAATTTGCATCACCGGCACCAATCACTTCATCAAGTAACAATATATCCCCACCGATCGCAGTAGAGACAGCGAAAGCCAAGCGCACTTGCATACCCGCTGAATAGGTTTTGATTGGGTAATCAATGAACTCACCCAATCCAGCAAATTCCACGATTTCCTCTTCTTTGGAACGCATGAACTTGGGAGACATACCTAACAATAGGCCTCGATAGAGTATGTTTTCTCTTCCTGTGGCATCCGGTTCAAAGCCAAGGCTCAGATCAAACAAGGATCTAATCTCTCCAGTCACATTCAAGTTGCCGCTAGAAATTGGATAAAGTCCTGCAATAGTTTTTAGCAAGGTACTCTTTCCCGCACCATTATGGCCGAGCAAGCCTACGCGTTCCCCTTGTTTGATGGACAAAGAGAGATTCCGCAGTGCATGCACATCCGCGACCTTAGATTTAAAGGTACGGGTTTTTACCAGACGTGTAATGGTAGCCTGAAGGGAATGATCTTTAAAAGCGGAGGATGCATAGTGAAGATTCACCGCATCCAGCTTGATGCCGGGGTTTGTCATATGTAAAAAATCACTTGCTTTTCAGCACGCCTGCCCACAATCCAGGCAGCACATAAAAATACGAAAGCGGTGCCCAATGAAAAAGCATAATTTTCTACTGTGGGCCATTGGCCTGTCAGCAAAGGGGCGCGGAAAATTTGCAGCAAATGGTATATGGGATTGTAATCAACCAAGAAGCTAAGGCCACCTTGCCTAAATATTTTCTCTTCAAAATACACAGGGGATACAAACCACAAAGCCTGCATTACCAAACCAGCAGCATGCGGAATATCTCGAAACCGGGCACCTGAGTAAGCTAACAACGTTGAAGCTGGCCACAATATGCAAGCCAAGATTGGAAAAATAGTCAGCGTTGCCAACCATGACCATCCGAAATTTTTCGAAAGAACAATTGCAGACCATCCATACAGAGAAGTACTGGCAAGGGCCAGTACAATCAAACTGGTCAGTACCGTTCTTAATGTATAGATCGCCAGGGGATGACGATACTGCTTGATATACGCATCTGCCTGAACAAATGACAATGATCCCCCAACCACGCAGGCCATGATGCATTCCCACACGATAATTCCGGAAAGGATATATGGTGCATAAGCATAGATATTCGAATTGAACATCTTGCTGAATACCAGTGCTATCAATGCCGTCATACCCAAGGGTTGCAGAATCGACCACAATATCCCGAAGAATGATCTGCGCCATCTTGAGCGTAGATCTGACAACGATAAATGCGTCCAAAAATAACGTGCTTTCCAAACGCCGGTCAAATAGTTGATCACGCTCGCCTTCCCCTGTCAATCTTAGAAATTACAATACTCAATCAAAAAAACCTCGAATTGACTTAGTGACCAAACTCACATCTTCGCGCTTCAGGCCGGGATAACTAGGCAAGTTGATTCCTCGTGCGCCGATGGATTCAGCGATGGGGTAATGACCGTCAGCAGCACAATGTGGCATGGTATGCGCAGGAAAGAATAAGGGCCGCGTCTCGATTCCCTCATTTTTTAGTTTACTGCGCAAATCCGATCGATTTTCTGCATCATCGACAGCAATCGAGCACATCCAAAATGAATGAACAGTATCCGGCTGCTCATCATGCGTCTTAAGTGGCAACCCTTCCAGATCCTGTCTGTACCATTCCGCAATACAGCGTTTTTTCTCCAGGATCTCTGGCGCATTTTCTAGCTGTGCCAAGCCGATGGCTGCACAAATATTGGTCATGCGGTAGTTATAGGCGACGCGATCATGCCAATACTCTCTAGTCGGAGAGACGCCTTGGTTTTTCAAGTGGTAAGCTTTTTCCAAGATGTCTTTATTTTTGGCAACCACCATACCACCTTCTCCAGTAGTAATGGTTTTATTACCAAAAAAGCTAAAAGTGGCAATGTCCCCAAAAGTGCCGGCGTGCTGACCCTTGTAGCTACTACCAAATGCTTCTGCACAATCTTCGACCAAAAATATCTGATGTTCTTTGCAAATAGCTACCAAAGGATCCATATCGCAAGGCAGGCCGTAAAGATGCACGGCCATCACAGCTTTGGTCTTAGGAGAAATTTTGCGCTTGACATCTTCCGGGTCAATTTGCCAGGTGCTCTCCAGCGAATCGACAAACACAGGCGTAGCACCTGTTTGCAAAATGGTATTAACTGACGCAATGTACGTCAACGTAGGGACAATGACCTCGTCACCAGGACCAATACCCAAAGCCTCTAACGCCAAGTGAATAGCAACGGTTCCATTACTGACAGTCGTTGCATGCTCTACACCGATGAAATCTGCAAAACCACGCTCAAATCTATTGATGAATTCACCCTTGGATGAGATCCACGTCGAATCAAGACACTGGTTAACATACTCTTTCTCACGACCTGAGAAATAAGGCTGATAAACGGGGATCATGTTGACTCTTTACTCGTGGTGATTGAAATATTTAAAGCCATGCTGCTTTACAAGCTCGTCACGCTGTGCTTCTTTAAGGTCTTCACGCATCATTTCTGCAACCAACTCGGCAAAGCTTGTCCGTGGCGTCCAACCCAGTTTGTTTTTTGCTTTGGATGGATCACCGAGGAGCGTTTCGACCTCAGCAGGGCGGAAATAGCGCGGATCAACAGCAACAATGCACTTTCCAGTGGCAACGTCGTAGCCCTTCTCCTCAATGTCATTGCCTTCCCAGCGGATCTCAATACCAATCTCTTTCGCTGCCAGCTCGACAAACTCTCGCACAGAGTGCTGCTCGCCGGTCGCAATAACAAAGTCTTCAGGCTTATCTTGCTGAAGCATCAACCATTGCATCTCGACATAGTCACGTGCATGGCCCCAATCGCGCAGAGCGTTCATGTTTCCCAGGTAAAGACAATCTTGCAGGTTGAGCTTGATGCGAGCTAGTGCACGGGTAATCTTTCGCGTGACGAATGTCTCTCCGCGAATCGGAGATTCATGGTTGAACAAAATCCCATTACACGCGTAAATGCCATAGGCTTCACGATAATTGACCGTGATCCAATATGCATACATTTTCGCTACCGCATACGGCGAGCGAGGATAAAATGGAGTTGTTTCTTTCTGTGGAATCTCTTGCACAAGCCCATATAGTTCCGAAGTAGATGCCTGATAAAAGCGCGCAGTTTTCTCCAGTCCGGCAATTCGAATGGCCTCTAGGATACGCAATGTACCCAGCGCATCAGAATTAGCGGTATATTCAGGTTCTTCGAAGGATACGGCCACATGGCTCTGTGCTGCCAGATTATATATTTCATCTGGCTTGACCTGTTGAATGATGCGAATGAGGCTAGATGAATCAGTCAAATCCCCATAATGCAGAGTCAGGTCGTAGCCTTTTTTATGCGGATCATGGTACAGATGATCAATACGATCAGTATTAAACAATGAAGCTCGGCGTCGGATTCCATGCACCTCATAGCCCTTGGCCAGTAGGAATTCAGCCAAATAAGCTCCATCTTGCCCAGTGATACCGGTGATCAACGCAATTTTCTTACTCATAAAACTCTCAATTAAAATATTATATTAATAAAAGGACAGTGTAAATATCTTCATTACCGAAGAGTTCTCACCATTTATTTGGTTCGCCCATAGGTATCTTCAAACCGAACAATATCGTCCTCACCCAGATAGCTGCCTGACTGCACCTCGATGATCTCAAGCGGCAACTTGCCCGGGTTGGCCAAACGGTGGACATGGCCCAGCGGGATAAAGGTGGACTCGTTCTCACCCAGCAAGAACGTCTGATCGCCATTGGTCACTTCGGCCGTACCCTTGACCACAATCCAGTGCTCGGCACGGTGGTGGTGCATCTGCAAACTCAGTTGGCCGCCGGGATTGACGACGATGCGCTTGACCTGGAAGCGGCTGCCGCTGTCGATGCTGTCGTACCAACCCCAGGGGCGGTGCACCTTGCGGTGGGCCGAGGCCATGCTGCGGTTCTGGGCCTTGAGGGCGGCCACCACTTTCTTCACATCCTGGGTACGCGATTTGTCGGCCACCAGCACGGCATCGGCGGTCTCCACCACTACGACATTGTCCAGGCCCACTGCAGCGATCAAGCGGCTTTCAGAGAACAGCAGGCTGTTGTTGGTGTCGATGGCCAGGGTCTCGCCACTGCCGGCATTGCCTTGTTCATCGCGCGGCAGCACATCCCAAAGGGCATCCCAAGCACCCAAATCGGACCAGCCGGCATCGAGCGGTACCACGCGTGCAGGCACGCCCAGTTCGGGGCGCACCGGCAGCTTTTCCATCACCGCGTAGTCGATAGAGTCTGCGGGGCAGGCGCCAAACAGTTCGGCATGGGGGCGGATAAAGTCCATATCCCGGCTGCTCTGCGCCATGGCTTGCTCGCAGGCCTGCAGCATCGCGGGTTGCAGGGCGGCCATGGCCTTGAGCCACTGGTCAGCACGCACCATGAACAAACCGCTGTTCCACAGGTACTGGCCGCTGCGCAGGTACTGCTCAGCCAGTTCCAGCGTTGGCTTCTCGGCAAAGCTCTCAATGCCAAAAGCACCATTGCTGTCTGCAGCGCCCTTTTGGATATAGCCATAACCCGTCTCGGGGCGGTTGGCCACAATGCCAAAAGTCACCATCGCGCCTTCGCTGGCCAGCGGCCAAGCCGCTTCTACGGCACGGTGCAATTGCTCAGGGCGCGTCATCACATGGTCGGCCGGCATGGCCAGCAATACCGCATCGGCGTCTGCAGCCAAGGCGGCCAAGGTCAGCGCGGGGGCGGTGTTTCTACCAGCGGGCTCCAGCACCAGCTTGGCATTGGCAATACCTTGCTCCTGCAATTGCTGCGCGGCCAAAAAGCGGTGGTCGGCATTGCAGACCAGCACAGGGCTGGTTTGCGTAATGCCGGGGTGGACGCCATTCAAGCGCAGCGCCGTGTTCTGCAGCATCGACTGGCCGTCGCCTCCCAGGCTCAAAAACTGCTTGGGATAGTGCTCGCGTGACAAGGGCCACAGGCGGGTTCCACTGCCACCACACAGAATGACAGGCGTTAGTTTTGGCATTCGAATCAATCTCGGTAAATAGGAGTTGCAGCAGCGTCTCAGCGCTTGTCGTTGGCCGCTTGCTGGTTTTTGAGCTGCAGCAGCGCCAGGCTTTGGTTCAGGCGCCGAACCTGCCGCTCGATACGGGTATTGACCATATCCGCATGCAGGGCCTTGATAAACAGCACGCCGACTGCACAGACCAGCAGCAAGGTGGGGGAGTAACGAATCCCCAGCTCGTCGGCAAAGTGGTCCAGCAGGCGCGGCCATACCCCCAGCAATACGGCCAGCAAGGCAACAGCCATCCAGAACAGGCCCAGGCGCAAATACAGCCGGTCGCCGCGGATCAGAAACAAAATCACCGCAGCAAAAAGCACACCCAGAACGGTGGTCGTAATTTGATAATTGGCCATTCCAACCTTGATGCACAGGGACATAACGACGGCCTGGATAAGACGCAAGCGGCGCGTGTCCCATGGTGGCGTCTTTACTGCCTGACACAGAAAATTCTTTTACCCTGCTCAAATCGCTTATTTGAACAGCCGCATGATTCTACTGTGCAGGGACGCCAGGGATTGCAGCCAAATGTCACTGCCTGGCGGGAGTTCGTCCTCTGAATGCCCTGGTTGCGCTGCTCCTGAACTGCCGACCACGGCCAACTACCGCATAAAACCCCAGTACCCGCGATAGCGGCCAATCCATGCCACACTCCCCGCCTATGTCTAGTTCCGAATGGGCCCGCAGCGCTGTTTCCGCCTTCGATCGCATGGTCAATGTCGAGGGTGGCTTTCGCTCGCGCCCCGGCCAGCGGCTGATGGCGGAGAAAGTGGCAGAGACTTTTGCAGCTGCCCAGCTGGGCAAGCTCGAAGAGGACGAAGAGCCGCAGCGCGCCATTGCGGTGATCCAGGCGGGCACGGGGGTGGGCAAGTCGCTGGCCTATGCGGTGCCGGCGATTGCGATGGCGCTGCAGCGTGGCACCCGGGTGCTGATCTCGACGGCCACCGTGGCGCTGCAGGAGCAGCTGGTGAACAAGGATTTACCGGCGCTGGCCCAGCAGATGGACCAGCCCTTCAAATACGCGCTGGCCAAGGGCCGGGGCCGCTATGTCTGCAAGCTCAAGCTCGAGCGCCTGGCCAGTGTGGCCCAGGGCGATGGTACGGAGGGCGGCGAGCCCATCGACGACGATTTCTTTCCCGAAGAAGCGGCGCAGGCACGCCAGTCGCAGCGCAGCCCGCAAGAAAACGCCGCGCGCCTGCAGTTCTACACCAGCATGGCCGATGCGCTGACCACCCGGGGCTGGGATGGCGACCGCGACAGCCTGGACACGCCGCCCGAGCCCGAGGTCTGGAGCCCGGTCGCGGCCGAAGGCAGCTCCTGCACCGGAAAGCACTGCCCGGTGTTTGGCAGCTGCAGCTACTACGAAAAACGCAAGGACTTGGTCCAGGCCCAGGTGCTGGTGGCCAACCATGATCTGCTGCTGTCCACCCTGGGGGCGCGCCTGCTGCCCGAGCTGGACAACTGCCTGCTGATCCTGGACGAGGCCCACCACCTGCCCGCCACTGCGCTGTCGCAGTTCGCCTGCGAGATGAACCTGAGCCAGCTCACCTGGATCGACAAGCTCGCCAGCCGCGCCCAGCGCGTGGGCGCCTTGGTGGAGGTCAGCGAGATTGCCGACATCCCGCGCCACTCGGGCCAGTTGCGCCAGCATCTGCAAGATTGCGCAAGGCTGTTGATGGATGAATACGGCGAGGGCATGCGCCAGCAGCTGCAGTCGGGCGGCCGGGGCCCGGCCCGCGTGCGCCTGCCCCGGGGCGAGCTGCCGCCCGCGCTGGTCGAGCCGCTGGCCCAGGCCGCGCACCATGCCAGCGCATTTCTGGATGTGCTGCAAGCGATCTCCAAGGCCCTGCGCTCGCAGATGCGCGACCGGCCCGACGAAGCCAAGCGCCTGTCCACCTTGTATGCCCAGGTGGGCAGCCTGGCCCCGCGCCTGGAGGCCGTGCATGACACCACCCAGCTGCTGCTGCAGGATGCGCCCCAGGGCAGCGTGCCGGCCGCCAAGTGGTTCACTCTGGATGTCGTGGGCGATTTTGTTGCGATAAAAGCCTATGCGAGCCCGGTGATTCCGGGCTCCACCTTGCGCCACCACCTCTGGAGCCAGGTGCGCGGCGCAGTGCTCACCTCGGCCACGCTCACCAGCGGTGGGCAGTTCGATTTCTTCTTGCGCGAATCGGGCCTGTACAACGACGCGGCCGTCTCGACCTTGGAGGTCGCCAGCCCCTTCAACTATGCCGAGCAAGGCAGTCTGATCGTCACCGAGACCCAGGCTGACCCGCGCACGCCCCAGCAGTTTGCCAACGAGATGGTCGATGCGCTGCTCGAAGACCTGGCCCAGGTGCAATCGGGCGGCCTGGTGCTGTTCACCTCGCGCGAGCAGATGCGCCTGGCCGTTGACGCACTGCCCACCGCGATGCGCCAGCATGTGCTGGTGCAAAACACCTTGCCACGCAGCCAGCTGCTGCACCAGCACCGCGAGCGCGTGGCCGCTGGCCTGCCCAGCATCATCTTTGGCATGCAAAGCTTTGGCGAAGGGCTGGACCTGCCCGGCGCGCTGTGCGAATCGCTGTTCATCACCAAGCTGCCCTTTGCGCCGCCCGATGACCCGGTCGACGAGGCCCGCGCCGAATGGCTGAAGAACTCGGGCCGCGACCCTTTCAGCGAGATTGTGGTGCCCGCCACCGCCATTCGCCTGGCCCAGTGGGTCGGGCGCGCGATCCGCACCGAGGTGGACCAGGCCCATGTCTACTGCTACGACAAGCGCCTGGTGCGCACCGGCTATGGCCAGCGGCTGCTGGCCAGCTTGCCGCCTTTTACGCTGCAGCGCCGCACGGCCAGCGCTGCTTAGAGTCGCTAAAACGACCCAGCAAACCGAAGGTTTGCGGTTGAGACTAGGCGTCCCCGACTAGGCGCCGAGCTGCAGGCAGTACAGTAGTACGACAAGGCTCGGTAACGACGTATCAAGGGTTGTGTTACCGACTCTTAGTCCTTGGTGGGCGCCTCGCCCGGACTGCGCAGGTGCACGCCTTCGAGCGAAGGAGCCACCAGCGGCGGCAGCGGCGAGGCCACCGGCGCCCCAAAGCCTTCACCGTTTTGCCAGTCGCGCAAAAAGCCCTCGATCTCTTGCTGGCTCTGGCCAACAAAGTTCCACCAGATCATCACGCCGCCTTCATAGGGCGTGCCGCCCAGCAAGATGCAGCGGCTGCCGGCGCCGCATTGCAGATCCAGGCTGGTTTGGCCATCGGGCAGGTAGACCAGTTCATTGCTGGGGGCCGCCTCGCCATTGACCTGCACTTCGCCGTAGAGGCAGAGCACCGCGTATTCAAAATCGGGCCGCAACGCGAGGCTGGCGCTGCTGGCCTGCGCCGCTTCCATATCGACTGCTACCAGCGGGCTGTGCACCTCGGTGGGTGCCTGCTGGCCCAGCCAGTCTCCCGCCAGCACCGTCATCTGGATGCCCTGATCCTGCAGCCGGGGCAGCTGCGGGTAGTGCTGAAAACGCGGGGGCATAAAGCGCTGGTCCTTGGGCAGCGCAATCCACAGCTGCACCGCATGAAAGTCCGGCTTACCCAGGCTCTCTTCCGAATGCGCAATGCCCTTGCCAGCGGTCATCAGGTTGACCTGGCCGGGGCGGATCGGCTGCTCGCTGCCCAGGCTGTCGCGGTGCAGGATCTCGCCCTCGATCATCCAGGTGAAGGTCTGCAAACAGGTGTGGGGGTGTGGGCCCACCTGCATGCCGGGCCCGCTCTCAAAGTGCGAAGGACCCGCATGGTCCAGAAAACACCAGGCGCCCACCATGCGCCGTCCGCGCTGGGGCAGCGCGCGCAGCACCGGCACACCGCCCACATCCGCAACCCGCCCGGGGTAATGCCGCAAGGCCTTGTTATCGTTACTCATATTCCATCTCCTTCATCGGGGGCGGGTGCGCTTGCGCGAAGGCGCGCACATTCCGCCGAAACAGACCTACACATCACTGCCTTGCAGGTATGGTACAAACAAGTGGTGCGGAAGTGATGACCAGAGAGGGCGTCACTGCCACATATTCCAACGTGTTAGCGCCCGGCAGCAGCTGGCGCGACGACAGGCTCCCAGGGATTCGCTCTGGCAGCCGGTGCAACTCTCAGATTTGCCAGGTCGTGCTGGCGGCTTCCATGACTCCGGCTTGGCAACGCATGATGCCAGGCTGGAATTCGGTGCCCCCTCATTGAAAGGAGACAACCAATGACGACTCAACACTCCCACAACTACCCCGAGAACTTCAAGGCTCGCGTGGTAGGCATTGTTCAGCACCGCATCGGGGACGGTCAGCTCGAAACCATCCCAAGCCCCATGGAAGTCGATGTATCAACGGCCATCGCCAGCTTTGTGCTGTCCTGGACCATCGAAGGCCAACCCGTGACCGTGTCGCTGGCCAAGCCCGACTTTGACTACCATATCGACCACAACAATATCGTTGTGCAATAACGCGCCGTCAATCGCGCTCCAAAGCAAGCCTTCAGGGCCTGCTTTGACTCTCCGGGTGTCCGGCCAGCCTTCATGAGGCGTTAATACAGCCCAACAAACCGAAGGTTTGCGGTTGAGACTAGGCGTCCCCGACTAGGCGTCCCCGACTAGGCGTCCCCGACTAGGCGTCAAGCCGCAGGCAGTACAGACGTACGACAAGGCTTGGCGCGGCCGGCCAGGCAACGACGTATCAAGGGCTGTACTAGCGTCTCTCAAGCCAGCGCCGTGACCACCCGCACCTCCCCCACCAACAACTTGTGCACCGGGCAGGCTTCTGCAATCTGCTGGAGGCGGCTGCGCTGCTCGTCGCTCAGATCGCCTTCGAGCTGAATGCGGCGCACGATGTCGTTGCCCGCTGCGGCGCCGCCATCGGGGTTCAGCGCCAGATCCACCTTCACCCCCGTCAGTGGCCAGGCCTTGCGCTGTGCATACATCTGCACCGTAATCGTCGTACAGGCACCCAGGGCCGACAGCAGCAGCTGCATGGGGCTGGGGGCCGTATCGCCACCGCCCACGGCCTGGGGCTCATCGCCATGCCATGCATGGCCTTGGGGGTTGTGCAAATCCACGCGGTAGTTGCTGGTCGTGCTCTGTGCCTGGGCTTGTGCCTGCTGCGCCATATCAGTAGATCTCCTCAAATTGATCAGGCAATATAGGTGTTTCTGCCAGACGGCGCTTGCAAACGGGCACAAAAAAACCAGCACGGTTGCCGGTGCTGGTTTTCTGGGTAGGGTGTGCCGTGCGCCGGGCCTGCGCCCGGGCCGCCCACCGCGCTTACTTGGCGGTGACGACGCGCACCATCTCCAGGCACTTGTTCGAGTAACCCCACTCGTTGTCGTACCAGGAGACGACCTTCACAAAGGTCTTGTCCAGGGCAATACCGGCTTCGGCATCGAACACCGAGGTGCAGGTCTC
Source organism: Comamonas sp. JNW (assembly GCF_003105075.1). Taxonomy (NCBI): domain Bacteria; kingdom Pseudomonadati; phylum Pseudomonadota; class Betaproteobacteria; order Burkholderiales; family Comamonadaceae; genus Comamonas; species Comamonas sp. JNW. Next base: position 202,715 of record NZ_QETI01000004.1, on the reverse strand, counting down.
GCCACGGAAGTCAGTGGCCACGACCTTGTCTTCGGTGTAGCCCAGCACGCCCTTGAGCGCGCCTTGCGACTGGGCCTTCATCTCGGCGCAGATCTCTTCGTAGGTCGCTTCGCTGTTCAGCTCCACGGTCAGGTCGACCACGGACACGTCCGACGTAGGCACGCGGAAGGACATGCCGGTCAGCTTCTTGTTCAGCTCAGGAATCACCACGCCCACGGCCTTGGCAGCGCCCGTGCTCGATGGGATGATGTTTTCCAGAATGCCACGGCCGCCGCGCCAGTCCTTGTTCGAGGGGCCGTCCACGGTCTTTTGCGTGGCAGTGGCTGCGTGCACGGTGGTCATCAGGCCGCGCTTGATGCCCCACTTGTCGTTGAGCACCTTGGCCACAGGGGCCAGGCAGTTGGTGGTGCACGATGCGTTGGAGATGATGGCTTGACCGGCATAGGTCTTGCAGTTCACGCCAAACACGAACATGGGGGTGTCGTCCTTCGAGGGGGCCGACAGAATCACCTTCTTGGCGCCCGCATCGATGTGCTTTTGTGCCGTTTCCTTGGTCAGGAACAGGCCGGTCGATTCGATCACCACATCGGCGCCGACTTCGTCCCACTTCAGGTTGGCAGGGTCGCGCTCTTGCGTCAGGCGGATCTTCTTGCCGTTGACGATCAGGGTGTTGCCTTCGACGGCAATCGTGCCCTGGAAACGGCCGTGCACGCTGTCGTACTGCAGCATGTAGGCCAGGTAGTCAGGCTCGAGCAGGTCGTTGATCGCAACGATTTCGATATCGGAAAAATTCTGCACTGCAGAGCGCAGCACATTGCGGCCGATACGGCCAAAGCCGTTGATGCCTACCTTGATTGCCATAGTGATCTCCAAGTAATGAAATGCCGCATGCCCGCCGGCCTGGGCCACGCTCGCTGCCGCTGGCGCCACTTGCCGGATAGGCCAGACCTGCCAAACCGCAGCCATGGGCACGCTACAGAGAGCGGGCCGGGAAGGTGCGAGGAGGGGCGGTCTGATTTTGCCGCGTATTGTAGAGAACACTGGCTGGGCCCTGGAATAGTGGGCCATTGCCAGCCCCCAGCCAGCTATCGCCGGCGTGACTACCGGCACGCAACGGCCGTTGGCGGCCCTGGCCCCCAGGCTGTGCAACAATCCTTGCCAGCACGGGGGCCCTCCCGGCATCCTTTCAACAGCCTGCAGCAACACTGCCCCAGATGGTGGGCCGCCTCACAAACGCCATGAGTCTGTCGCTCCCCTCTTCGCCTTCCAGCCTGCGCACGGCAGTCGTCATTCCCTGCTACAAGGTGACGCGCCATATCCTGGCGGTGATTGCCGAGATCGGCCCCGAGGTCGATGGCATCTACATCGTCGACGACTGCTGCCCCGATGGCAGTGGCCGCTTTGTGCAGGAACACTGCCCCGACGCGCGCGTGCGGGTGCTGTTCAACGAGCTCAACCTGGGCGTGGGCGGCGCCGTGATGGCGGGCTACCGCGCAGCGATTGCAGACGGCTATGGCGTGCTGGTCAAGATCGATGGCGACGGGCAGATGGACCCGACCCTGGTGCCCCGCTTTGTAGCCCCCATTGCCAGCGGCCGCGCCGATTACACCAAGGGCAACCGGTTTTTCAACCTGGAGAAGATCGCCCGCATGCCGCGCATCCGCATCTTTGGCAATGCGGTGCTGTCGTTCATGACCAAGTTCTCGTCGGGCTACTGGAGCAGCTTTGACCCCACCAATGGCTTTACCGCCATTGCCGCCAGTACGGCCGCGCAGCTGCCGCTGCACAAGATCAGCCAGCGCTATTTTTTCGAGACCGACATGCTGTTCCGGCTGAACACGGTGCGCGCGGTGGTTCTGGACATCCCCATCGATTCGCGCTACGAGGACGAGGTCAGCAACCTCAAGATCCACAAGGTGCTGACCGAGTTCATGAGCGGCCATCTGCGCAACTTCTGCAAGCGCATTTTCTACAACTACTACCTGCGCGGCATGTCCGTGGCTTCGCTGGAGCTGCCGCTGGGCCTGCTGCTCATCACCTGGGGCACCGTGTTTGGCCTGTTCCACTGGGTCCAGTCCATCGTCTCCAATGTCGCCACCACCGCGGGCACCGTCATGGTCAGCGCGCTGCCCATCATCCTGGGCGTGCAACTGGTGCTGGCCTTTATCGCGTTCGATGTGGCGTCCGAGCCCACGCAATCGCACCGCCACGACGGCGAAGGCCTGGGCCGATAAGCACTGCCCTGCCTGCCACGGCGATCACCCAGCAACAGGCATAAAAAACGCAGGGTGCAGGCCCTGCGGCCCGCATCCCTGCGTTATTGGTTGCTGAGGCGGTGCGCGTTTAACGCTTTTGCAGCGCCACTTGCACCGTGTTGGCCACGTTGTCGGCGGTAAAGCCAAAGTGCTCGAACAGCACGCCAGCGGGGGCCGATTCGCCATAGGAGTCAATACCCACTACGGCCGCGCAGCCGTACTTCCACCAGAAGTCGGTCACACCCATCTCGACGGCCACGCGTGGCAGGCCAGCGGGCAACACGCTGCGCTTGTAGGCCACGTCTTCGCGGTCGAAGGTGGTCGTGCTGGGCATCGAGACCACGCGCACAGCAATCTTGCGCTCGGCCAGAAGGCGCTGGGCCTTCAAGGCCAGCTGCACTTCCGAGCCGGTGGCGATGATCACGGCTTGCGCCTTCTTGTTCAGGCCGATGTCCGAAGGCTCGGACAGCACATAGGCGCCGCGGCTGATGTTGCCGATCGCGTCGCCATTCTTGGGCGCATAAGGCAGGTTCTGGCGCGACAGCAGCAGCGCGGTGGGCTTGTTGCGGTTGGTCAGCGCCACGCTCCAGGCCACGGTGGTCTCAGCCGTATCGGCCGGGCGCCACACATCCAGGTTGGGGATCAGGCGCAGGCTGGCGGCGTGCTCGATCGACTGGTGGGTGGGGCCGTCTTCGCCCAGACCGATGGAGTCATGGGTAAACACATGCACCACGCGGCGCTTCATCAGCGCAGCCATGCGGATGGCATTGCGGCTGTAGTCGCTGAAGGTCAGGAAGGTGCCACCGTAGGGGATGAAGCCGCCATGCAGCGCCACGCCATTCATGATGGCGGCCATGCCGAACTCGCGCACACCGTAGTTGATGTGTCGGCCGATCTTGCCGTCTTCGGTCTTGACCACGGCGCCGCTGTCGTCCACGCGGAAAGCGGGTGTCGACTTGGTGTTGGTCAGGTTGGAGCCGGTCAGGTCGGCCGAGCCGCCCAGCAGCTCAGGCATGGCAGCGGTGAAGGCTTCCAGCGCCAGCTGGCTGGCCTTGCGGCTGGCCACGGTCTCGCCCTGGGTGTGGGCCTGGGCCACGGCTTCCACGGCCACTTGGGCAAACTGCTTGGGCAGGTCGCCGGCCATGCGGCGCTTCAGTTCTGCGGCCAGCTCAGGGAAGGCCTTGGCATATTCGGCAAACTGCGCATCCCAGGTGGATTCGGCCTTGGCGCCAAAGGTCTTGTGGTCCCAGGCTTCGTAGACATCGGCCGGGATCTCGAACGGGGCCGAGCTCCAGCCCAGCGCGGCGCGGGTCAGGCCGATTTCTTCAGCGCCCAATGGCTCGCCGTGGGCCTTGCTGGTGTCCTGGCGGTTGGGGCTGCCCTTGCCGATGGAGGTCTTGCAGATGATGAACGTGGGCTTGTCTGCCACCTTCTTGGCCTTGGCAATCGCGTCGCTCACGGCCTTGGGGTCGTGGCCGTCGATCGGGCCGATGACGTTCCAGCCGTAGGCTTCAAAACGCTGGGCGCTGTTGTCCACAAACCAGGGCTGCACCTTGCCGTCGATCGAGATGCCGTTGTCGTCGTACAGCGCGATCAGCTTGTTGAGCTTCCAGGCGCCAGCCAGCGCGCAGGCTTCGTGGCTGATGCCTTCCATCAGGCAGCCATCGCCCAGGAACACATAGGTGTGGTGGTCCACCACATCGTGGCCGGGGCGGTTGAACTCAGCGGCCAGCAGCTTTTCTGCCAGCGCAAAGCCCACGGCATTGGTCACGCCCTGGCCCAGCGGGCCGGTGGTCGTCTCCACACCGGGGGTGATGTCCACTTCGGGGTGGCCCGGGGTCTTGCTGTGCAGCTGGCGGAAGTTTTTCAGCTCGCTGATCGGCAGGTCGTAGCCGGTCAGGTGCAGCAACGCGTAAATCAGCATCGAGCCGTGGCCGTTCGACAGGATGAAACGGTCGCGGTTGATCCACTGAGGATTGAGCGGGTTGTGCTTGAGGTGCTTGCTCCACAAGGCCACTGCCATATCGGCCATGCCCATTGGCGCACCGGGGTGGCCGGAATTGGCTTGTTGAACGGCATCCATTGCGAGTGCGCGGATCGCATTCGCCATATTCTGATTGTTGACCATGGGAGTGGAGGAAGAAAAAAGCGACAAAGGCCGCATTTTAGCGGGCTGCCGTCTCACGCGTCCGGCATGGCAGTCTTGGCCTACGGCGGCGCAGGGCCACCGCCTACCCCAAGGGCTTGGGCAAACACTGACAATACGCAAGCTATCGCCAATAAAATTCTATTAATATAATTTATACCGACTATCGTTTGTCAGCTACCGCTTGAAAGGATTGACCATGCAACGCACCCTCTCCACCACCGCTCTGGCCTTGACGCTCGCCCTGGCATCGCTGAGTGGCAGCGCCCTGGCCAGCACCGCCGACAAGATCGCTGCCGTGCAAGCGGCCCGCTTCGACCTGGCCCAAGCCATCCAGAGCGCGCAGAGCCAGCATGGCCTCAAGGTGCTCAAGGCCGAGATCGATACCAAGAAAAAGCAGCCCATCTACGAAGTCAGCGGCATCAACGCCCAGGGCCGTGAAATCAAGCTCAAGTTCAGCGCGCTGGACGCCGCCAAGGTCATGGAAAACAAGGACGATGGCGCCGCCGAGAAAAAGGACACCGACCGCCTGGCTGCCGCCAAGATCGGCATCAACGACGCCATTGCCACCGCCTTGAAGCACACCCCCGGCAAGGCCATTGACGTGGACCTGGACGACCACCTGGGCGTGCTGACCTATGACGTCAAGATCCTCAACGCGGCCAATACCGAGGTGGAAGTGCGCGTCAACGCCGTTGAAGGCAATATCCACCAGTAAGCGGCTTTAAAAGCAAGATACCAAGGCCAGCCCCATGCTGGCCTTTTTTGCGTCCGGGGTTTGGACTCAGACCAAAGCTTGCGCCATGTACTGCGCATCCTCGCCATAGCTCAGCAAGGCCTCACGCTCCTGTGCCGACCAGGGCAGCAGCGCTGCATAGCCTTTGCGCTGCCAATACGGCTGCGAGCCCATCACCGACACCAGCGCCGAGTAACGCAGCCCATCGGCCTGCGCTTGTTGCAGCATCGCCTGCAGCAGCGCGGAGGCCAGGCCCTCGCCGGCCCGCTCGGGCGCGACGGCCATGTCATGCAGGTACAGCGTGTCGGCTGCCGATGCACAGGCAAAGCCGCCATGCAGCGGTGTTACCTTGCCCAACACGGAGCGGTAGGCCGCCAGATAGGCCAGCACCTGGCCTTGCTGCACGGCCACCAGCGAGCACTGCACAGGGCTGGCCAGCCGCGCTGCATACAGCGCGGCACTCTCCATAAAGTCCGCGCCATAGCAGGCCAGCTGCACCTGCATCAGGCCATCGAGGTGCTGCGCGGTCAGGGGTTCAAGGGACCAAAGGGGCTGGTCGTTGGAATGAAAACGCATCGGCCCATTGTCGGCGATGCGGCAGCCATCACATCAGGCCAAGGGCGCCAGTGGCTGGGCGGTCGATGCTGGCACCGCCGTGCACGCCGCGTTCATCACCATCGACAGCAGGCTGTAATAGCCATTGATGCCGATCAGGTCCATCACGCCCTGGTCGCCCAACAGCTGCTGGGCCCGGGTCCAGGTGGCATCGCTCACCTGGCGCTGCTGGTGCAGCTCGATGCAGAAGTCATGCACAACGGCCTCATCCTCAGGCATCGCATCGGGGCGGCGGCCTTGGGCCACGGCGTCCACAGTGGCCTGGCTCAGGCCTTCGCGCAGCGCAATGGGCGCATGGATGGCCCATTCCACCTGCTGCGTCCACTGGCGGGCCGTGACCAGGATGGCCAGCTCGGTCAGGCGCAGGCCGATGGCGCTGCGGTAGCGCAGGTACTCGCCCAGGCGCTGGGTGTGGTCCATCAGCTCGGGGCTGCGCAGCAAAGGCACAAAGGGCGATATCAGCGCGCCGCGCGGGCCATCGATGATGGGCTGGGCATAGCGGCGCTGCTCTTCGCTCCAGGTCTCGGGGGGCAAGGGCGGCATGCGGTCCTGGAAGGGCGTCATCGGGCAGGTTCTTTCAGATCGTTTCGGGGGCGTGTTCAGGCGGCTACCGGTTGCTGGGCCAGCACTTTGTCGATGGCATCGCCCAGGCGCTCGACCACCTGGTCCAGCTCGGCCTCGCCGCTGATAAAGGGCGGCGCCAGCAGCACATGGTCGCCATGCAGGCCGTCGATCGTGCCACCCATCGGGTAGCACAGCAAGCCCTGCTCCATCGCCTGCGCCTTGACCTTGGCATGCAGCTTGAACGCCGGGTCAAACGTCGCCTTGCTGCTGCGGTCCTGCACCAGCTCCACGCCCCAGAACAGGCCCCGGCCCCGGATATCACCGACATGCGGGTGCTCGTCAAAACGCGCATGCAGCTGCTTTTGCAGATAGGCGCCGCGTGCCAGCACCTGGGGCAGCAACTGGTCGCGCTGTATCACCTGCTGCACCGCCAGCGCGGCGGCCGCCGCCATCGCATGGCCGATGTAGGTATGGCCATGCTGGAACAGGCCACTGCCGCGCCGCATGGCCTCCACAATCTTGCGCTGGGCCAGCACCGCGCCAATCGGCTGGTAGCCGCCGCCCAGGCCTTTGGCAATGGTCATCAGATCGGGGCTGATGCCCTCTTGCTCGACCGCATGCAAGCTGCCGGTGCGGCCCATGCCGCACATCACCTCGTCGGCAATCAGCAAGATGCCATAGCGGTCGCACAGCGCGCGCAGGCCCTGCCAGTAGCCGGCAGGGGCGGCCACCGCGCCCAGGGTCGCACCCACCACGGGCTCGGCGACAAAGGCGATCACCTTGTCCGGGCCCAGCTCTTGGAACTTGGCATCGATCTCGGCCAGCAAACGCGCCACATAGGCGGGCTGGCTCTCGCCGTCCAGGCGGTCGCGGTATTCATAGGCGGGGGCCACGCGCCCCACGTCCATCAGGATGGGGGCAAACTGCTTGCGGCGCCATTCATTGCCGCCCACGGCCAAGGCACCCAAGGTGTTGCCGTGGTAGCTTTGGCGGCGCGCGACAAAGTGCGTGCGCTCGGGCTGGCCGATCTCGACAAAATACTGGCGCGCCATTTTCAGCGCGGCCTCGACCGCCTCGGAGCCGCCGGAGACAAAGTAGACATCGGTCATGCCCGCGGGCGCATGCGCGACCAGGTGGTCGGCCAGCGCCTCTTGCACCTCGGTGGTGAAAAAGCTGGTGTGGGCATAGGCCAGCTGGTCGAGCTGGCGGTGCATCGCTGCCAGCACATCCGGGTGGGCATGGCCCAGGCACGACACGGCTGCCCCGCCACTGGCATCCAGGTAGGCCTTACCGGCCTGGTCAAACAATTCCACGCCTTTGCCGCCGACCGCAACAAGAGGAACCTGGGCCAGAGAACGATGGATGACATGGCTCATGCGAGCACTCCTTGACAATGCGTCACCAGCCCTGCGCCGGCAGCGATACGCACAGTATAAGGATCATTTGTAATTTTTCAATAGATTAATGGATCATTTGCTCCATTTCCACCTATTTCTGTTCCCAGGCTTCCCCTTCCCTCCCTGTCGCTATCCGTTCAACGCAAGCCGCCTACATAGCGCTTGGCCGAGGCCACCAGCCCCTGCGGTGCAGCCGGATCGCTGGCAGGGGCCGGCGCCGCTGGGGCGGGTGCGCCCGGCAGGCTGGCCGCAAAGCGCTGCGCCAGGCGCTCCAGCTCCGCATCCTGGTTGGCCAGCGCATGGCTCAGCGCAAAGCGCGCCATCGCCTGGCCGTAGGCGGTATCGCTGGCCATCCACTCGGTATCGGTCACCCGGCCCGTCTTGCGGCGCAGCGCCACATGCAAATGCGCGGCGATGGCCAGGCGTTCACTGTCGTTCATACAAGCTCCTCCATGGCAGAACCTGAGGGGCAGGCGGCAGGCACAGAGCGCTGCAGCCTGGTGGCCCGGCGGCACCCGGTGGCGCCGGGCCTATCACGCTAGTTTTGGCTTTCCTGGTGCAGGCTGATATCCAGCCCATCGATCTCCTGCTGCGCCGTCACCCGCAAAGGCAGAACCACGCGGATAACGGTCAGCAAAATGGCAGTGCCCGCCGCGCTGTAAATAGCCACGGCCGCCACGGCCACCAGCTGGTTGAGAACCGTGGCATCCACGCCGGCAATGGCGCGGTCGGCAAACAAGGCGGTGAGCAGCGAGCCGGCAATGCCGCCCACGCCGTGCACGCCAAACACATCGAGCGAGTCGTCCACACCCAGGCGGCGCTTGAGCCAGGTGGCGCCCCAAAAGCAGGCTACGCCAGCCATCAGGCCGATGGCGACTGCGCCGCCCACCTGTACAAAACCGGCCGCCGGTGTGATGGCCACTAGACCGCCAATCAGGCCCGAGAGCACGCCCAGCAAGGTGGGCGCGCCGCGCACCCACCACTCGACCAGCATCCAGGACAGCGCGCCGGCAGCAGCGGCCACCATGGTCACCAGCATCGCCAGCGCCGCACGGCCATCGGCCGACAGGGCAGAGCCCGCGTTAAAGCCAAACCAGCCAATCAGCAGCAGCGCGGCACCCATCGCCGTCCAGCCCAGGCTGTGCGGCTCAAAGGCCTGGCGGCCATAGCCCTGGCGCCGGCCCAGCATGGCCGCGCAGACGAGGGCCGAGACGCCCGCATTGACGTGCACCACCGCGCCACCGGCAAAGTCCAGCGCGCCCAGCTTGTTGAGCCAGCCATCGCTCTCCCAGACCCAGTGGGCGACCGGCGCATAGACCAGCACGCTCCACAGCGCCGAGAACAGCAGCAGCGCCGAAAAGCGCATGCGCTCGACCACGGCGCCAATGATCAAGGTGGTGGTGATGACGGCAAAGGCCATCTGGAACAGCGCATAGAGCGACTCGGGCAGATGGGGCGCCAGGTGGCTGACCGACACGGTGCCCGCTGCCGCATCCAGGCGCATCGATGAGAACCAGGCCCGGTCCAGCCCGCCCAGCCAGGCCGTGGACTTGCTGAAGGCCAGCGAGTAGCCCAGCGCAAACCAGGTGAGTGACACCACCGCCGCCACCGCAAACACGGCCACCACCGTGTTGACCACGTTCTTGCGCCGCACCAACCCGGCATAGAAGAGCGCAATGCCCGGCAGTGTCATCAGCAACACCAGCACCGTAGAGACCAAGAGCCAGGCCGTATCGGCCTTGTCAATCGCAGCCATCTGCACCATTTGCATGCCATCCCCTTTTTACGTTGTCATCCATTGCGGGTTTGTTTCAAAAGGTAGCAGTTTCTATGCCATGGAGCGGGAAAGCGCCTGGATACGCGGTCTGCGGGCATGCGCAGGGGTGGCCAGGCCGCCGGCCTATGCCCGATCGCACCACATCGGTGCCATGGGCCTTGGAGCAGCCACCAACGGAAAACCGGCGCATGCATCGCTGCAGGCGCCGGTTCTGTCTGAGGGGACTACAACGGAATTCAGTCCGCCGCCAGTACCTTGCCCGGGTTCATCAGCCCCAGCGGATCGAGCGCCTGCTTGATCGTCCGCATGGCGGCCAGCTCCTGCGGCGTGCGGCTAAAACCCAGGTAGGGCATCTTGTGCAGGCCAATGCCATGCTCGGCCGAGACGCTGCCCTGGAACTGCTGCACCAGGCCGTACAGCACGGCCTCCAGCGCCTCGTCCTCGCCATTGATGGTTTGGCTGTCGGTCGTGACATGCAGGTTGCCGTCGCCCACATGGCCAAAGAACAGGCTGTGGTGGCCAGGCCAGCGCGCATCAAAGGCGGCGCGGCAGGCCGCAGCAAAGCGGCCAATATCCACCTGGGGCAGGCTGACGTCAAAGTTCACCGGCGGGTGCATGTGCGCCGTCATCTCGGCGGGCGCCTCGCGCAGCTTCCACAGGCTTTTGGCCTGCTCGCTCGACTGCGCAATCACTGCATCCACCACCTCACCGGCCTCCATGGCCTCGCCCAGGGCCTCTTCCACCGCAGCGCGCAGCGCAGCCTCGTCCTTGCCATCCACATCGATCAGCGCCTGCAGCGGGTGCTGCTGGGCAAACGCCGGCTGCAGCTTTTGCCACTGGATGGAGGTCTGCACAAAGTCGCTCCACATCAGCTCGAACGCGGCCACGCTGTTGCCAAAGCGGGCCTGCATGCGCGCCAGCACCGCCAGCGCTTCGTCAAAGCCCGGCAGCGCCACCATGCAGGTGGCCTTGGCCTGCGGGGCGGGCCGCAGGCGCAGCAGCACGCGGGTGATGATGCCCAAGGTGCCTTCGGCACCGATAAAGAACTGCTTGAGGTCGTAGCCGGTGTTGTTCTTCAGCATGGGGCGCAGCATCGGCAGCACCGTGCCATCTGCCAGCACCACCTCCAGCCCCAGCACCTGCTCGCGCATCATGCCGTTTTGCAGCACGCCATTGCCGCCCGCATTGGTCGAGACATTGCCGCCAATCTGGCAGCTGCCGCGCGCGCCCAGGTCCACGCCAAACACCCAGCCCGCCGCCACGGCCGCTTCCTGCACCGCCTGCAGGGTGACGCCGGCCTGCACCGTCATCAGGCCGGTGCGTGCATTCACGTCCTCGATCTGCTGCATGCGGTCCAAAGCCACCGCCACGCCCTGGGCCACTGGCACGGCCGCGCCGGCCAGGCCGGTCAGCCCGCCCTGGGGCACCACGGGCACCCGGTGGGCATGGCAGATGCGCAGCAAGGCGCTGACCTCTTCGGTGCTGCGCGGGCGCAGCAGCGCCAGCGGCGGCACCGGCGGCGTTCCGCTCCAGTCGGTCCAGTACTTCTCGGGGATGGCGCCCGCGCCGCGCGAAAAGCCGTTGGGGCCCAGCGCTTGCTCAAGATCGGTCCAGAAAGCCGCCGCAGGAGCGGCTGCCGCGTTGTCGGTGCGAGAGGTAGTCATAGACCGCTATTGTCGGGCGGTTTGCCTGACAGGCGCGGCCCGCCAGCAGCAAAACCTGCTGGGCCACTACAGCAAAAAACGGCATCCCAGGCCTGCCGTGCAAGCCCTGGATACCGTTTGCGGAGGCGTTGGAATCAGCGTGCCGATTGCTGCACGTAAGCCAGCAAGGTCTCCACCATGCGGCGCACATGGGGCTGCACCTTGGCGGCCACGGCCGGCAGGTAGTCAAAGGGCATGTGCTCCTGCATATAGCTGCTCTGCGTCATCTCCAGCTGGATGGCATGCACGTTCAGCGCCGGCTGGCCATAGTGGCGCGTGATGTAGCCGCCCTGGAAGCGGCCATTGAGCACGCTGGTAAAACCGTCAGCCTCACCCTTGCGGGCCTCGGCCAGCAGCGCCTCGCCCAGGCCTTCGCCGCAGCTCGCACCCTTGTTGGTGCCCAGGTTCAGATCGGGCAGCTTGCCGTCAAAAAAGCGCGGCAGCACCGACTGGATCGAGTGCGCATCCCACAGGCCGGCTGCGCCATGCTGGGCCTTGATGCGGGCCAGCTCGGCGGCCAGCTGGTCGTGGTAGGGCTTCCAGACCTGGTCGCGGCGCTGGGCAATCTCGGCGTCATCGGGCTGCAGCGCGGCGCTTTGGTAGACGGGGGTGTCGGCAAAGGTGTCGACCGGGCACAGGCCCGTCACGCTCTGGCCGGGGTAGAGGCTGGCGCCATCGGGGGGGCGGTTCATGTCCACCACCAGGCGCGAATGCGTGGCCACCAGGGTCGAGGCCCCGATCTCCTGCGCAAACGCATAGAGCAGCGGCAGGTGCCAGTCGGTGTCATGCACCTCGCGCGCCTCGGGCGTGAAGCGCTCGGCCAGCGCGGGCGGCACATAGGTGCCCACATGGGGGAAGGAGATCAGCAGCGGCGCCGTGCCTTGGCGGAATTCAAACGCTGCGCGGTCGGTTTCAAAATGCATGGATCACGTCTCCTGAAGAAGTTCGCTGCGCGCGGCGACAAAGCCGCGCTGCGCGCTGTGGTGCAGCCGGTGGCGGCCGTCGGCCACGCGGCACTGGCCGCCCACCCAGACACTGGCCACCGCACTGCTGCGGCTGCTGGCAAACACATGGGCATCGAGCTGCTCGGCAGCGGGCAGCCCGGCCAGCGCCAGGTGCTGGCCATCGAGCACCACAAAATCGGCCTGCTGGCCCACGGCCAGGCCGGCCACTGCGCGGCCACTGGCCTGCGCGCCGCCCTGCACCGCTGCCAACAGCATATGGCTGCCCACATGGGGCTGCTGGGCACTGGCCGCCACATTGCGCTGCTGCGATTGCAGGCGCTGGCTGTACTCCAGCATCATCAGCTCTTCGGCGGCGTTCACGCCGATGTGGCTGTCCGAGCCAATGCCCCAGCGGCCGGCACCGGCCTGCCAGCGCGGCAGGTCAAAGATGCCGTCGCCCAGGTTGGCTTCCGTCAGCGGGCACAGGCCCGCCACCGCCTGCGAGGCGGCTGCGGCTGCGTATTCGGCCTCATCCATGTGCGTGGCATGCACCAGGCACCAGCGCGCGTCCACCGGCATATGGTCCAGCAGCCAGGCCACCGGGCGCTGGCCGCTCCAGGCGACGCAGGCGTTGACCTCAGCCATCTGCTCGGCAATGTGGATGTGTACGGGCGCCTGGGCGCTCAGCGCATGCAGGCCCTGCACGGCCTCTTGCAAGGCCTCGGGCGCCACCGCGCGCAGCGAGTGCGGCGCCAGGCCCAGCGCCGCGCCTTGGGCGGCGCAGGCGGGGGCCAAGGTCTCCAGCAGGCGCAGCATGTTGTCGGTGCTGCGGATAAAACGCTTTTGCCCGTCATGGGGTGCCTGGCCGCCAAAGCCGCTGTTCTGGTAGAGCACCGGCAGCAAGGTGATGCCGATGCCCGCTGTCTGCGCGGCACGCAGCAGCGCCAGGCTCAGCTCGCCATCGGGGGCGTAGGCCTGGCCATCGGGCTGGTGGTGCAGGTAGTGGAACTCGCAGACGCTGGTGTAGCCCGCTTCGAGCATCTCGATGTAGAGCCAGGTGGCAATCGCCTCCAGGTGCTGGGGCCCCAGGCGCGCGGCAAAGCGGTACATCAGGTTGCGCCAGCTCCAAAAGCTGTCCTGCGCCTGGCCGCGGAACTCCGAGAGCCCGGCAAAGCCGCGCTGGAACGCATGCGAATGCAGGTTGGGCATGCCCGGCAGCACCGGTCCGCCGGCCTGCGCCACGCCGGCGCAGCGGGCCGCATCCACTCCCGTTTCGATGGAGCTGAAGAGGCCTTGCGCATCCCAGCGCAGCAGCACGTTCTGCGCCCAGCCCGTGGGCAGCAAGGCCTGGGCGGCAAACAGTTGGTTATGGGTATTCATCGCATCAGACACCGGCTGCTACCTCCTGCAGCGCGACAGCGATCAACAGGGCGTCGTCGCTGCTCGCTTCCAGCTGCAGCGGCTGGCCGGGCGCAGCGGTCCAGTACAGGCCATCTTCGCCACCGGCCACCAGCGCAGCGGCTTGCGCAGGCAGGCGCCAGCTGCCAGCCCGCGCCAGCAGCAGGCCCTGGGCACTGCCCAGCTGCAGGCTGCCACCCCGGTGGATCGTCACCTGCGCCTGCACGCGGCCGCGCCGGGTCATCACATTCAGATCCTGCGAGGCGCCACCCAGCAGCTGGCAGTCCAGCGCCACATCGCCCGAGAACGCAAAGGGCTGCAGGCAGTGCTGCAACAAATGGTCCACGCTGCCATCGGCAGCCTGCAAATGCACGCCATCACCACCCAGCAAGGTGATGATGCGGTCCACCCCGGCAAAGGCCGAGAACGGCCCACTGCTGGCGATCTGCGCAATGCTGATGCGCCAGGCAAAACTGTCGATGCTGGCGCCAGGCGGCCAGCACAGCACCTCTTGCGTCGTGCCGCCGCCGTTCTTCCATGGCGCGGCGGGCAGCGCGCTGCTGCTGAAAAATTGCATGCTCATCCCTGCCCGTTTATTGCTTTGTCAACACGGCCTGCAAAAAGCTGCGTGTGCGCTCCGCGGTCGGGTTGCTGAAGATGGTCTGCGGGTCACCGGCTTCGATGATGCCGCCGCCATCCATGACGACGACCACATCGGCCACTTCCTTGGCAAAGCCCATTTCATGGGTGACCACCATCATGGTCATGCCTTCGGCGGCCAGCATCTTCATCACCTGCAGCACCTCGCCCACCAGCTCGGGGTCGAGCGCCGAGGTCGGCTCGTCAAACAGCATCACTTTGGGCCGCATGGCCAGCGCGCGCGCAATCGCCACGCGCTGCTTCTGCCCGCCCGAGAGGCTGCCGGGCATCGCATCGGCCTTGTGGCCCAGGCCCACTTTTTTCAGCAGGTCATGGGCCAGCGCATCGGCATCCTTGCGGCTCAGGCCGTGGAGCTTGCGCGGGCCCAGCGTCACGTTGTCCAGCACCGACAGGTGCGGAAACAGGTTGAAGGACTGGAACACCATGCCCACCTCTTCGCGCAGCGCATTGAGGGCTTTTTCGGGCAGCATCTGGCCGTCCTGCACCAGGGTGCGGCCACAGATGTCGATGCGGCCGCCCTGCGGGGCTTCGAGCCCATTGCAGCAGCGCAGGAACGTGCTCTTGCCCGAGCCGCTGGGGCCGATGACGACCACCACCTGCTGGGGCTGCACATCGAAGTCGATGCCATCGAGCACCACATGCGTGCCAAAGGCCTTGCGCAGGCCACGGATGCGGATCATGGATTCGGAAAGTTGGGGAGCTGCGGTCATTGCACCATGCCTCCAGCGCGCAGGCGCTTTTCAAAATGGCGCAGGGCCAGGGTGGTCACGCCGGTCAATACAAAATAAATCACGGCAATCGCCAAATACACTTCCAGCGAGCGGTAGGAGACGCTGATGATCTTCTGGCCCTGGTGCATCACATCATGGATGGTCAGCAGCGAGACCAGCGCCGAGTTCTTGATCAGCGCGATGAACTCATTGCCCAGTGGCGGAATCATGCGCACGATGGCCTGGGGCAGGATCACCGAGAGCATGGCCTGGCCCGACGACATGCCGATGGAGCGCGCCGCCTCCATCTGGCCGCGGTCGATGGACTGGATGGCGCCGCGCACCACTTCGGACACATAGGCGCCCGAGTAGATGCCCAGGCCCAGCACGCCGCAGGCAAAGGCCGGCAGCATGATGCCAAACTGCGGCAGCCCGAAGAACAGAATGAACAGCTGCACCAGAAGCGGCGTGCCCCGGATGGCGGCCACATAGGCCGTGCAGATGCCGTAGATGATCCTGTTCTTGGGGTTGAGCCGGCCAATGCCGATCAGCAGACCCATCACGCAGCCCAGCACCAGCGCAGCGGCCGTGATCTCCACCGTCACCGCTGCACCGCGCAGCAGATCGGGCCACCCTGCCCAAACGGGCGAAAAATCCAAATCCATAGTCAATCCTGTCGTCTCAGATCAGCGCACTGCCTGGGCAGCGCGCTGCGGCACCCTTGCCAATTACTTGCTGCTGGGGAACCACTTGTCCACGATGGCCTTGTAGCCACCGTCGGCCTTGAGCTGCTCGAGCGCCTTGTTCACGGCGGTGGTCAACTCAGGCGTGTCCTTGCGGATGGCCATGCCGTATTCCTCGGTGGTGATCTGCTCGGCCAGCACCTTCATGCCGCCGCGCGTGCGGTTGTACTGGAACGCGGCAGGCTTGCCGGTCACGGCGGCATCGGCGCGGCCGATATCGACCAGGTTGAACATTTCCTGGTTCTTTTCGACCTCAACGCGCTGCACCTTGGGGAAGTGCTCGGTGAGGTAACCCACCGACTTGGTGCCCACCTGCACCGAGACCTTCTTGCCGTCCAGATCGCTCAGCTTGGTGATGGGGCTGCCTTCCTTGACCATGGCCACCAGGCCACCGGCGTAGTAAGGCTGGGTGAAGTCCACCACCTTCTTGCGCTCATCGGTGATGTAGATGGCAGAGACGGCCATGTCGTAGCGCTTGGCGATCAGACCCGGCACCAGGCCCTTGAAGTCGATATCGACCCATTCGACCTTCTTGCCCATCTTGGCCGCGACGGCCTCGACGAGTTCGACGTCAAAACCGGTCTTCTTGCCGTTTTCGACAAATTCCATCGGCGGGAAAGTGGCATCGGTGGCCACGCGCAGCACATTGTTCTGGGCAAAGGCAGCGCCTGCACCACAGGCCAGGGCGATCAAAGAGGTCTTCAAGACCAGGCGACGGAAGTTCATGGGAGAGTCCTTTTTCAATTCAAGTACCAAGCAAAATCGCAATGTCATCCAGCCAGACTGCGGGAGATGCGGGCCGCTGCTGCCAAGGTCGCCTGCACCAGCTGGGCTTGCTGGTGCTGCACGCGCTGCTGCGGGGCCATCAGGCTGAGCGCAGCGACCGCGCGGCGGCCGCTGGCAAACACCGGCACGCTGCAACCCCAGACACCGGCGTCGACCTGGCCCACCGTGGTGATGTAGCCCTGTGTGCGCAGCTCCTGCAGCTCGGCAGCGGCCTCGGCGCGAGCGGGGGTGCCTTCGCCGTAGTGCTGGTTGAGCAGCGCTTCGCGTTGCACGGCGGGCAGGTAGGCCAGCACGCACTTGGCAGAAGCCCCCACCTTCAGCGGCACGCTGCTGCCCTTGTCGAACGAGCAGCGCAGCGACAGTGGGCTTTCCACCATGTCCAGGCAGACGGCCTGGCCATTGGCCGCTACCAAGAGGCCTGCGCTCTCCTGGGTCTGCTGCGACAGCTGCACCAGCACAGGGCGGGCCACATGCACCAAATGGGAGCCATCGTCAAAGCCACGCGCCAGCTGCAGGCCCAGCGGCCCGGGCGCATACAGCGCGCCACTGTCGGCCACAAAGCCAAAGCGCTTGAGGCGCGCGAGCTGCCGGTACAGGCTGCTGCGGGGCAAGCCGGTGCCCTGCATCAGCTCGCTGGCCGACAGCGGCCGCCCGGCGCAGGCCAATACCGCCAGCACCTGCAGCACCCGGTCGGCCGCCGACACCTCGGAACCCGGGGTATCCGCTGCCGTGCGCTCGCTGACCAACAACTCTGTAGCATCCATTCGCAATTCCCATTCTTCGGGACTAGTGACAACAAGGATTTTGCAAGATCAATGCCAGAATTGTCGATTTGCTCCCTGTATTGCACCCTAGCGCAAACCCTAGGTCGGAATTGAATGGCCCATTCAATTCCCATTTATTGGGAATTTGAAATGTAAAAACACCGGCGTGGTGCGGCGCTTGGCGCGCAGGCCAGCGCCGCCGCACCCGTGCAGGGCGGGGTGGACGGGAGAGAGAGGGGAGTGTTTGGGCGGGCCCGTGGTGGGGGCGCCGCTCCATCAGCGTTGAGTCAACGCTTCGTCAGCGCACAGGCTGCGGTCAAAGTGCTGCCAGATAGCCCAAAGCCGCGAGCGGCGCCGTCTCGGCGCGCAAAACACGCGGGCCCAAGGTCACCGGTGCAAAGCCGTTGCCGCGCGCCAGCGCTTCTTCGGCGGGCGACAGGCCGCCTTCGGGGCCAGAGAGGAAGACGAGAGGCTGGGCGCCCGCCTGCTGTACCGCCTGGGCCAGCGGCTGCGTGCCGTCTGCCAGCGACAGCACCAAGCGCTGTGCATCGGCCAGGCCGCCGGCCTTGATCCATTGCACCAGGTCCACCGGTGCATGGATGCGTGGCACCTGGTTGCGGCCGCACTGCTCGCAGGCGCTGGCGGCAATCGCTTGCCAACGCTCCTGGCGCTTGGTGGCGCGGTCGCCCTTGAGGCGGGTGACCGAGCGCTCGGCCTCCAGCGGGGTGATGCTGGCGACGCCCAGCTCGGTCGCCTTCTCCACCAGCCATTCCATGCGCTCGCCAGCGGTAATGCCGGCCAGCAGGTGCACGGCGCGGGCCGCTTCGCGCTCGATCGCTGTGTGGCCCTCAATCTGCACGGTCACATGGCTGCGGCCCATCTGCACGATGGTGGCGTCATATTCACCTGCGGGGCTGCCGGCTACGCCATTGAACAAGGTGATATGTTCGCCCGGCTGCATGCGAAACACCTGCACATGGCGCGCAGCCTCGGGCGGCAGATCCAGTGCAGCGCCTACGCGCAACTCAACGGGGCAGTAAAAACGGGGCATGGTGCTGGGTCAATGTGGATGGCAGGAAAGGGCAGAGATTGAAGCAACGAGGTTCAGCCCCGGCCCATCATCCAGCCGCCTTGCTCCTCGATGCCCTCGACCTCATGGATCAGGCGCATCAGCGGCACCAGCTCGCGGTAGCGCGAGGCCGTCGCGCGGATGTAGTGCAAAAAGCGCGGTGCATCGGCCAGGTAGCGCGGCTTGCCGTCGCGCAAGGTCAGGCGGGCAAAGATGCCAGCCACTTTCAGGTGGCGCTGGATGCCCATCCATTCGACTGCGCGGTAGAAGTCACCAAAATCGGCACCAAAGCCCGAGGGGCTGTCAGCGCCCAGCAGGCCAGCCTTGCGCGCCTTCTCCCAGTAGCGGATGGTGATGTCCACGACAAAGTCTTCTTCCCAGCTGATGAAGGCATCGCGCATCAGGCTGGCAATGTCATAGGTGATCGGGCCGTAGAGCGCATCCTGGAAATCCAGCACGCCCAGCGGCGCACCGGCGCTGGGGGGCACCATCAGGTTGCGCATCATGAAGTCACGGTGCACAAACACGCGTGGCACCGACAGGTTCTGCGCCACGATGGCGTCAAAGGCGTTTTGCAGCACGGCCTGCTGTTTGTCGCTCAGCTGCACCTGGCGGTGCTGGGCGATGTACCAGTCAGGGAACAGCTGCAGCTCGCGGCGCAGCACGGCCTCGTCATAGACGGGCAGCACGCCTTCGCGCGATGCCTTTTGCCAGTCCACCAGGATATCGACCGCCTGCATGTACCACTGGTAGGCGGCCTGGGAATCGGGCGGCTGGAGCTTTTCGATCACCGTCTGCGTGCCCAGATCGGACAGCAGCATGAAGCCGTGAGCGGCATCCCAGTCCAGCACCTGGGGGGCATTCAGGCCAGCCTCGGCCAGCAGCGCTTGCACCTTCACAAAGGGTTCGCTGTTTTCCTTGTCCGGCGGCGCATCCATGATGATGCGCGTGCCGCCCTGCAGGTCGTCCACCCGCAAATAGCGGCGAAAGCTCGCATCGGCAGACGCCAGGCGAACGCTCTCGGGCCGCAGACCATGGCGGGCCGCTACCGCTGCCAGCCAGGGGGCAAACTGCGCGGCGCGGGTGGCATCGGCCCACACGACTGGGGTAACGCCCTGTAAAGATTGCTTGGCGCTGTCAGGCTGGGGTGCTACAGAAGATGCAGCAATAGGGTCAGACATGGGGGAAATAGATTGGCTCATGGATAATGCAGATTCTACAAAGCCCTGCCGCCCGGCTGGGCCCCAGATCCAGATCCGTGTGCATGTATGCACCGCAGATGCACAGGCCAGTGGCTATTTCCCATGGATATTCACGCTTTAACCGATGTGGCGCCAGCCTCGCCCCGCCCTGCAGGCGCCGCCGCAGGGCTGCGCGCGCGCGCAAACACCAACACATCGCCCCGCACCTTGTCCCGCACCCCCCTTAGCTTCTCCCCCACCACCATCGCCCGGCTGTGCATGGCCATGCTCTGGGCATCGCCCGCGCTGGTACTGGCCCAGGCGCCCGCTGGCAGCGATGACGCCGGCCTGGTGCTGCGCGCCAGCCCCCGCCTGCAAGAGAGCCTGAGCTCCGAGCAGCGCGGCAAGATGCCGGTCTACCTCGAGGGCGACGAGCTCACCGGCCAGACGGCGGACATGACCACCGTCACTGGCAATGCCAGCCTGCGCCGCGCCGACACGATGATCCGCGCCGACCGCCTGCGCTTTTACGAGCCCAGCAACACCGCCTATGCCGATGGCAATGTGCACATCAACCGCGCCGGCAGCGTGTTTGACGGCACCGAGCTGCAGATGCAGCTCGATTCGAACGAGGGTTTCTTCAAGGACGCCAACTACCGCCTGCTGCCCAACAACGGCTATGGCGTGGCCTCGCGCGTGGATTTCATCGACCGCGAGCGCTCGGTCGTGCATGACGGCACCTACACCACCTGCCAGCGCGACGACGAGGCCAGCTGGCAGCCCGACTGGATCATCCGTGCTGAAAAAATCAGCATCGACAACCTTGAAGAGGTCGGTGTGGCCGAGAACGGCGTGCTCGAATTCAAGGGCGTGCCGATCATCCCCATCCCCAAGATGAGCTTTCCGCTGTCGGAAAAGCGCAAATCGGGCCTGCTGCCGCCCACGATGTCGCTCGACAGTGACAGCGGCTTCACCTACGCCCAGCCCTATTACTGGAACATTGCGCCCAACCGCGATGCGACGATCACGCCGACGGCCATGGTCAAGCGCGGCCTGGCGCTGGGCGGCGAGTTCCGCTACCTGGAGCCGACCTACAGCGGCACCCTGGCGGGCCTCTACATGCCCGGCGACCGCCTGCGCGACCGCGACCGCTGGTCCTGGCTGTGGATGCACAATGGCAGCCTGGATACGCCCATTGGCGGCCTGGGGCTAAACATCAACGCCAAGCGCGTGAGCGACTCGGACTACTGGCGCGACTTCCAGGGCAACAGCTACAAGCTCAACGAGCGCCTGCTCAACAGCGAAGCCTCGGCCAGCTGGTCGCGCGATGACCACAGCCTGCTGCTGCGTGCGCAGAAGTGGCAGACCCTGCAGGACCCGCTCTCGCCGATCGTGCCGCCGTATGACCGCATGCCCCAGCTGCAGTACCGCTACACGCCGCAGAACCTGCCGCTGGGCCTGGAAGGCTCGATCGAGGCCGATGCCACGCGCTTCCGTGCCGACACCAGCCTGCTCAACCAGCCCAATGCCGACCGGGGCTATATCCAGGCCGAGCTGAGCCGACCCTTCATTGCGCCGCAGGGCTACATCACGCCCAAGCTGATGCTCAACACCCGGCACTACAACTTTGACAACTCGGGCCTGGCCACTGTCAGCAGCGCCAGCATCACCGTGCCCACCGTCAGCCTCGACAGCGGCCTGACCTTTGAGCGCAGCACACGCCTGTTTGGCCGCAACCTGATCCAGACGCTGGAGCCGCGCGCCTTCTACACCTACACGCCCTACCGTGACCAGAGCATGATCCCGGTCTACGACACGGCGCCGTACGACTTCAGCTTTGCGACCATCTTCAGCTCGAACTCGTTCAGCGGCTATGACCGCATTGCCGACAACAATATGCTGACCGTGGGCGCCACCACGCGCTTTCTCGATGCCGAGACCGGCGCCGAGGCCGCGCGCTTTGGCATCGCCCAGCGCCTGCGCTTCTCGGACCAGCGCGTGGTCATGCCCAATGCCAGCTCGGTCGAAGAGCGCTGGTCGGACATCATGCTGGGCGCGGGCATCAACTGGACACCCAAGTGGGGCTTTGACACCACGGTGCAGTTCAACCCGGACAGCGGCCGCTCGGTGCGCTCGACCATGCAGGCGCGCTACAAGCCCGGCGACTACAAGACGCTGGCACTGGCCTACCGCTACCAGGCGCAGAACAGCGAGCAGATGGACCTGGGCTGGCAATGGCCAGTCAATGAAATCTTTGGCTCCGGGGGCAAAAAAGCCAAGGGCGAAGGCCGCTGGTACACTGTGGGCCGCCTGAACTACAGCATGCGCGACAAGAAACTGGTGGACTCTGTGGTCGGTGTGGAATACGCCGGATGCTGCTGGAGCAGCCGCATTGTGCTGCAGCGCTTGCAGAACTCGCTGGTGCAGTCCAACACCAAGCTGCTGTTCCAGATGGAATTTACCGGCCTGACCAAACTCACCCTGGGCGCTGACCCGCTGGCCAGCATGCGCGAAAACGTGCCCGGCTACCAGTCTCTGCCCAGCGGCAACGGCGCTGCAGTGCCCAGCCGTTTCAGCAATTACGATTGAAGCATTCCCTGACCATGAAACAACGCATTCTCTCTTTGAGCGTGGCCTGCAGCCTGGCTTTGCTGGCCGGTGCCAGCGCAGCGCAAGGCATGAAGGCCAGCGGCGACAGCGCATCGGCTCGCATGCGGGCCCCTGGCGCAGGCCTGGCCACGCCGACGGCCGTTCCTTCGGTGGCCATCCCGGCGGCCGCTGTTGCCCAGCGCAGCAGCAATGCCCCGCGCTCTGCGGACTTCATCGTCGCGGTCGTCAATTCCGAGCCGGTCACCAACGTCGAAGTGCAGCAGCAGTACGAACGCCTGCGCGCCCAGGCCGAGGCCAACAACATGCCCGCCGAGACCGCTCGCCGCCAGGCGCTGGAGATGCTGATCGGCCAGAAGATCCAGCTGCAGATGGCTGCCGAGCGCAACATCACGGTGGACAACTTCGCCGTGCAACAGGCCGAAGAGTCCGTCGCGCGCCAAAACAGCATGACCATGCCCGAGCTGCGCCGCCGCCTGGCCAGCGAAGGCATTCCGGAAGCGCAGTTCCGCGCCGATCTGAAAAAGCAGCTGGTGATCCAGAAGCTGCGCGAGGCCGAGGTGGACTCCAAGGTGCGCGTGAGCGACCTCGACATCGACCAGTACCTGCGCGAGCAAAAGGCCAAGGCCGGCATGGCCAGTGCCGCCACCCAGCTCAACCTGGGCCACATCCTGATCACCGTGCCAGAAAACGCCAGCGACGACCAGGTCAAGCAGCTGCAGGCCAAGGCCCAGCAGGCGGCCGAAAAGATCCGCGCTGGCGAAGACTTTGGTGCCGCCGTGGCCGAGTTCTCCGATGTGCCCGACGGCAAGGGCGGCGGCGCCATGGGCCTGCGCCCGGCCGACCGCTACCCCGAGCTGTTCGTCAAGGCCACACAGTCCACCCCGCTGGGCGCCATTGCCGGCCCGGTGCGCTCGCCTGCGGGCTTCCACATCCTGAAGGTGCTGGAGAAGACCAGCGGTGAGGTGCCCGCCATCGTCACCCAAAGCCATGCCCGCCACATCCTGCTGCGCCCCGGCCCCCAGCTGAGCGAAGCCCAGGCCGTGGAGCGCCTCGAAGACTACCGCCGCCGTGTACTGGCCAAGCAGGACACGTTCGAAGACCTGGCCAAGCGCTACTCGGAAGACGGCAGCGCCAAGGAAGGCGGCGACCTGGGCTGGGCCAGCCCACGCAAGTTCGTGCCGGAGTTCGAAGAAGCGCTCAACGCACTGCAGCCCGGCGAGATCAGCCAGCCCATTGCCAGCCGCTTTGGTATTCACCTGATCCAGCTGCTCGAGCGCCGCGAAGCCAAGCTCAACCAGCGCGAGCAGCGCGACATGGTGCGCTCCATCGTGCGCGAGAACAAGCTCGAGCAGGCCTTCAGCACCTGGGCGCAGGAAGCCCGTGCGCGGGCCTACGTGGAATACCGCGAGCCGCCCCAGTAACCCATCCAGCGGCCTGGGGCGCGATGACCCTGCCCGGCGCTGTGGCGCTGCGGCGGTGTCATCATCGGCCTAGGTCTGCCCACTCCAAGAGCGGTGCTTTCGCACCGCTTTGTCATTGCATGAAACACATTCCCCGCAAGCGCTTTGGCCAGAACTTTCTGACCGATCGCGCCGTCATCGACGCGATTGTCGACGCCATCCACCCGCTGCCCGGCCAGACGGTGGTGGAGATCGGCCCGGGCCTGATGGCGCTGACCCAGCCGCTGGTCGAGCGCCTGGGCAAGCTCAGCGTCATTGAGCTCGACCGCGATCTGGCCGTGCGCCTGCGCACGCACCCGCAGCTCGATGTGGTCGAGTCCGATGTGCTGAAGGTCGATTTCCGCGCCCTCGCCCAGCGCCTGGGCGTGGACAAGCTGCGCGTGGCCGGCAACCTGCCCTACAACATCTCCAGCCCCATCCTGTTTCACCTGCTCGACCAGGTCGATGTGGTCGAAGACCAGCACTTCATGCTGCAAAAAGAGGTGATCGACCGCATGGTGGCCGCACCCGCCACCTCCGACTACGGGCGCCTGACGGTCATGCTGCAGTGGCGCTATGCGATGGAGAACGTGCTCTTTGTGCCGCCCGAGAGCTTTGACCCGCCCCCCAAGGTGGACAGCGCCGTCGTGCGCATGGTCCCGCGCGCCGAGCCCGCCCAGCTCGATGCCAAGCTGCTCGAAGACCTGGTGCGCGTGGCCTTCAGCCAGCGCCGCAAGATCTTGCGCAACACCTTGGGCAAATGGCTGGAGGAAAAAGGCTACAGCGGCAACTTCGACCTGCAGCGCCGCGCCGAAGAAGTGCCGGTGGCCGAATACGAACAGGCCGCTGCCAGCCTCTCAGCAGCTTCCAAGGTGGCCTGAGCGTTGGGGCCCCGCCCATAAGCAAAACGCCCGGCGCAAGCCGGGCGTTTTTTCTGGGTCATCAGCAAGCCGATCAGAGGAAAGAGTAAAAGCAGCGAAAAGGCACCTTGCGCTCGGCCCAGTACTCGGCCGCATCGCGAAACACATCGAGCAGCTGCTCGCGCGCTTCGCGGTCAAACTTCATCGCAGTCGGGATCTGGTCCAGCACCACGACAAAGCCGGGCTGGGGGCCACTCTTGTGCAAAGGGTCGGTCAGGCAGTCGAACAGCGCGTCGAAGTTCTTGCCGTAGTGCGACGGAAAATAAAACTGCATGCCAATCAACTCGAGCACATCGGCCTTGGACAGGGCGTGCGCCAGATTGGCGTACAAAAAGTGCTGCCCCAGGTTCTGGGCTGCGTCGCGCAGGTCTTCCAACCGGTAGGCACGAATGGCCTGCACGATGTTGGGACGCACAAAACGCAGCGATGTATCTTGTACCTGACGAAGTGGAGTGTCCATCTCCGTTGCTCTTTCCATTAGCATTTTTTAAAAACCACACCCCATCCCTGGGGCTCATTGGGCATTGTTGACTTAGCACATCACTCTGCGCAAGACATCTCTTGCGGAAAAGCGACATAGGAGGAATCTGACTGGCTAATTCACAATACGCCGAAAGCTGCTGTAGTGATCCTGGGTGTAGTAGCAAGTATCGGGCATTGTGGCGACCTGACCGCCACAAATAATGCGACGCGCCCCCCGATCACGGGAGCCGGGTGTCTTGACGGTGTATTCCCGGTAGTAACCACGCGGGTACCTGGGCAGGTTGCGTTCACGGTTACCAAATACCGAGCCGTCCTTGTCATAAGGAAAAGGGCCGCCCTCGAAGATCAATGCATAGGTTTTGCGGCCTTGTGGCGGCAATTCGGCCACAGCCACGACCGGCCCATCGAATGCGGAAAGCCCGCTGCCTCGGGCCTGAACCCCAGGCGGCAGCGCAGCCATGACCGCAGCGAGCACACCAGCCTTCACAGACGAGCGGGCCAGAAAACCCCATGCTTTGAGCATCGACAACACCTTTCAGAACTGCGGGCGCACCGAAAGTTCAGCCGGTCAGTGTGACGGATTGCCCCCCAAAATGCAAGAAGCCTGCCCAAAATTTGAGCAGGCTTCTCAGTATTTTACAGCTGCAAGCGTGGCAGACTCAAGCCAAATGCGCTGTAAATATCTTTATCAGCGCGCAAAATTCGCGTCCGCTACCGCAACAGCCGTCATGTTGACAATGCGGCGCACCGTGGCGCTGGGGGTCAAAATATGCACCGGTTGCGCGGCGCCCAGCAGAATCGGGCCAATGGCGATATTGCCGCCAGCGGCCGTTTTGAGCAGGTTGTAGCTGATATTGGCCGCATCGATGTTGGGCAGCACCAGCAGATTGGCGTTACCTACCAGCGGGCTCTCGGGCATGATGCTGGCGCGTTGCTTCTGGTCCAGCGCCACATCGCCGTGCATCTCGCCATCCACTTCCAGCCAGGGCGCCTGGATGCGCAGCAGCTCCAGCGTCTGGCGCATCTTGATGGCGCTGGGCTGGTTGCTGGAGCCAAAGTTCGAGTGCGACAGCAGCGCGGCCTTGGGCTTGATACCAAAGCGCATCATCTCCTCGGCCGCCATGATCGTGATCTCGGCGAGCTGCTCGGCCGTCGGGTCGTAGTTCACATGGGTGTCGACCAGGAAGACCTGGCGCTCGGGCAGCAGCAGGCCGTTCATGCAGGCGTAGGTCGCCGTGCCGGCGCGCTTGCCAATCACCTGGTCGATGTAGTGCAGGTGGATGGCGGTGTTGTTCCAGGTGCCGCAGATCAGGCCATCGACCTCGCCCTTGTGCAGCAGCATGCAGCCAATCAGGGTCAGGCGGCGGCGCATTTCGATCTTGGCGATCGGCACCGTCACGCCCTTGCGCTCGGCCATGCGGTGGTAGGACTGCCAGAAATCGCGGTAGCGGTCGTCATGCTCGACGTTGACCACATCGTAGTCCGTGCCTTCCTTGAGGCGCAGGCCGAACTTCTCGATGCGCTGGGCAATGATCGCCGGGCGGCCGATCAAGGTGGGGCGCGCCACACGCTCGTCCACGACGATCTGGGCCGCACGCAGGATACGCTCTTCCTCGCCTTCGGCGTAGGCAATGCGCTTTTTCGCAGCGCGCTTGGCCGCCATGAAGATGGGCTTCATCGCGGTGCCGGAGGCGTAGACAAAAGTCTGCAGGTGCTCGCGGTAAGCATCCATGTCCTGGATCGGACGCTCGGCCACGCCGCATTCCGCTGCCGCCTGCGCCACAGCGGGCGCAATCTTCATCATCAGGCGCGGGTCAAACGGCTTGGGGATCAGGTACTCGGGGCCAAAGGACAGGTCCTGGCCGGCATAGGCATTGGCGACCTCTTCGGTCTGCTCGGCCTGGGCCAGGTCGGCAATCGCGTGCACCGTGGCGATTTCCATCTCGGTGGTGATCGTCGTCGCGCCGCAATCGAGCGCGCCCCGGAAGATATAGGGGAAGCACAGCACGTTGTTGACCTGGTTCGGGTAGTCCGAACGGCCGGTCGCCATGATGATGTCGTCGCGCACCGCCTTGGCGTCTTCGGGCGAGATCTCGGGATTGGGGTTGGCCAGCGCAAAAATGATGGGGCGCGCAGCCATGCGCTGCACCATGTCGGGCTTGAGCACGCCGCCCGCCGACAGGCCCAGGAACACATCGGCGCCGTCAATCACCTGCGACAACGTGCGCTTGTCGGTTTCTTGCGCGAAAAGCTCCTTATCTTCGTCCATCAGCTCGGTACGGCCTTTGTAGACCACGCCAACGATGTCGGTGACAATCACGTTTTCGCGCTTGAGGCCGATCTCCAGCAGCAGGTTCAGGCAGGCAAGCGCTGCAGCGCCCGCCCCCGAGGCCACCAGCTTCACTTCTTCAATCTTCTTGCCTGCGACCTTGAGCGCATTGACCATGGCCGCTGCCACAGTGATCGCGGTGCCGTGCTGGTCGTCGTGGAAGACCGGGATCTTCATGCGCTTGCGCAGTTCACGCTCCACATAGAAGCACTCGGGCGCCTTGATGTCTTCCAGATTTACGGCGCCAAAGGTGGGCTCCAGCGCGGCGATCACTTCCACCAGCTTCTGGGGGTCTTTTTCGTTGATTTCGATGTCAAAAACATCGACACCTGCAAATTTCTTGAACAGAACACCCTTGCCTTCCATCACCGGCTTGGAGGCCAGCGCGCCGATGTCGCCCAGACCCAGCACAGCCGTGCCGTTGGAGATCACGGCCACCAGGTTGCCACGGCTGGTGTACTTGAAGGCAGCTGCCGGATCCTTGACGATTTCTTCGCAAGGTGCAGCTACGCCGGGCGAATAGGCCAGCGCCAGGTCATGCTGGTTGGCCATGGGCTTGGTCGCGGCAATCGCCACCTTGCCGGGGCGGGGAAACTGGTGGTACTCCAGTGCGGACTGGCGCAGCAGCGCACGCTTGTCCACCGCAGTGGGGGTTGAATTCTTCTCAGTCATGGCGGTCTCCGGCATCACGCAGCATTCACTACGAAAAACAGCTGGAACATGCTGCCATCTGCATGCATGTCTCAACAGTATGTCCAAGGGCCCAGAACGATTTTCCCACGGCCAAATGCTGTGGATCGTATACAAGGCACTCACCATTCTAGGCGCAGGCTAAAAATCAAGTATTCCAGTCGCCGTCTAGAACTATGAAAAAGATGTATAGCTTTTTCCAGTTTAGGCATACATTGCGTAAAGCCCGCCCATCTCGGCGGAAGCCAAGGTCTACAATGGCTCACGTTTGCGCTATATAGGCCCTGCAAGGCCTCATTTGTCATGGATTTAATGCTGCTGGTCGTTCTCATCCTGGGCGTGAGCTATGTGCTGCGCGCCAAGGCCCAAAAGCAGCGCATCGCCTTGCTGGCCCAATATTTGCGTAATTACGACATCGAAAAGCTGATGGAGCGCCTGGTCAGCAGCTACATGCGGGCGCTGGACGAGAAAGACAGCAACCGCCAGCAGCAAATCTGGGAGCTGCAGGCATCGGTGGAAAACAGCCTGGCCAGCCAGTTCAGCAGCTTTGCCGACACCTTGGCCAAGGCGCCCGAGCCGGCCAATGGTGCCACGTTCAAGATCAGCACCCAAAGCTTTTACTTCCCCTTCTCGCAGCTGATCGACAAGCTCCAGGGCGGCAGCAGGTCCTTTGACCTGCGCACCGCCATCCGCCTGCATGCCGATGGCATTGCACGCGTAGTGGCCAACACCGCCGGCCGCAGCCCCAAGGACCGCGCCTTTACGCTGCTGGCCGAGATGTATCTGATGCAGCACACCTGCCACTGGTACTGCAAATCCAAGGCCGTGGCCTCGGCGCGCATGCAGCTGCGCAACCAGACCACCTATGAGCAGGTTATACAGAGCGTCTCGCCCGAGACGCGCAATGCCTATCTGGCGCTGCTGGGCGAGCGCTGATTGCCGTGATTGGCTGACACCTGGGCGCCCGGCCTGCGGCGACAATGTCGGTGTTACCAGTACCACTACAGGGAAAAGCCCATGCCAGCCATTCCAACCCGACTTGCCGCCCTGGCAGCCGTCGTTGCCACTGCCAGCCTGCTGAGCGCCTGTGACGAACGCCCCGGGCCCATGCAGCCTATCTCCGGCACGGTAGCGGCTTCGCGCCAGCCCTTGCCCGACAAGCCGCTGTTCAACGCGCCCATCACCGACAGCCACTCGGTGCTGCCCCCCGCCAAGGCCGACAAACACGATCCGCTCCCCCCTGCGGTGCCACTGGCTTCTGCCGATGACCCCAAGACCTCCAACGGCGGCACCACGGCAGAAGGCGGCAGCGTGAACCCCTCGGCCGGCATGGGCGCCGTCATCACCGACAGCAAGGGCGCGCAGCACGAAGCCGATGGCAAGCCTTGACCGGTCTGCGGCGCGGGTGCCGCATCGCCAATCAGGCACCGTCCTTGCTAGCTAGCTGGCCATGACGACCTCCAACACCCACCCCGCTGCGCTGGTTCTGGAGGCGCGGCCTCTGACCGCGCACAACTTCTCGGCCTTTGGCACCGTGATTGGCCTGGCCGACCCCAGCCTGCCCAGCCAGTCCATCAACCAGGGCAATGCGCTGCGCTATGACCTGCTGCCCGATCTGCAGCTGACGGCGCAAGGCGGCTGGCCGATGCTGGCGCTGTTTCGCGCGCAGGCGCGGCAGTTTCCGCTGGCGGTGACCGAGGTCGAATGCCATGCACTGGGCAGCCAGAGCTTTGTGCCACTGGGCACCCAGCGCTTTGTCGTGGTGGTGGCCGCTGCCGGCCCCGCCCCCAAGGCTGACGACATGCAGGCCTTTGTCACCGATGGCCGCCAGGGCATCGTGCTGGCACCCGGCACCTGGCACCATGCCTTGCTCGCCGTCGAGGGCGGTGATTTCGCCGTCATCGAGCGGCGCGCCGATGCGCTGGACTGCCGCTGCGAAGCAATCAGCGCGCCGCTGCAGGTCCGCCTGCCCGCCGATCTCGCTTAATCACTTACACCGCAGCCGCCAGCTGCTGCGCAATCGCGATCAAGCTGCGGTCCGTGCCTGCCGGGCCCAGCAGCGAGATCCCCAAGGGCGCGCCGTCGCGGCTGGCCAGCGGCAGCGAGATCTGCGGAAAACCCGCCAAGCCCGCCAGGCACAGCATCTGCACCGCCTGGTTGCGGTAGGCCTCCAGCGATACCTCATCGGCGCTGCGCAGTGGCGCAATATCGGGCATGGTCGGCATCACCAGCACGCCATCGCTGCCCAGCAGATCGGCCAGATGCTGGCGGAAGCGCGCACGGAACTGCTCGGCCTCCTGCACCTGGGCATCGCTCACATTGCTCGACCAGTCAAAGCGCTCCTTCACGCCCGGGCCCAGCACCGGCGCATAGCGGCTGATAAAGGCGCCATCGGTCATCCAGGCTTCGCGCCCCTGGATATAGCGAAAGCTCCAGTACATCGCGTCGAAAGAATCGAGCACCGCATTGCAATCCTGCGCGCTGCCCAGCAGCTGTGTGATCTGCTGCAGCGCGCCATCCCAGGCCGGGCGCACGGCGCTGTCCACCAGGCCCCAGACGTCGCTGGGCATCAGCAGGCGTGGGCGGGCCGGCAGCAGCGTCGTGTCGGGCGCCAGCAGCACATCGGCCACGCGGGCAAAGGTGTGGGCATCGCGGGCCAACCAGCCGCAGGTATCCAGGCTGTGGCACAGCGCCAGGGCTGACTCCAGGCTCACCCGGCCATGCGTGGGCCGTATGCCGTACAGGCCGCAGTGGCTGGCCGGCGCACGCACCGAGCCGCCCGTGTCCGTGCCCAGCGCAAAGTCGCACAGCCGGCTCGATACCGCCGAGGCTGAGCCCGATGACGAACCGCCGGTGATGCGCGCGGGCGCGTTGCCATTGATCGGCGCGCCAAAGTGGGCGTTGTTGCCATTCATCGAGAACGCCAGCTCATCGGTCACCGTCTTGCCCGCCAACGCCGCGCCGGCATCGAGCAGCTTTTGCACCGTGGGCGCCGTCTGCGTCTTGATGCCGGACAGGGCCAGCAGCAGCGGGTTGCCGCCCCCCGTGGGATAGCCGGCAATGTCGAACAGGTCCTTCACCCCAAAGTACAGGCCGCTGAGCGGGCCGGTGGCGGCATGGCGCACCGGCACATCGGGGTAGGGAACAAAGGCATGGGCAGGGTCGTGCAAGGGCATGGTGGGGTCAGTCCTGGGCAAAAAAATAGAAATGCAGGGGCCTAAGCAGCGGCCAGCACGTTGGGCGCAAAGGCTGCCGCCGTTGCAGTGTGCACGCAGCGCGCCATATGGCCAGGCGCCAGCGTGACCGGCTCCGGCACCGCTTGCAGGCAGGCGGCCGTGGCCAGCTTGCAGCGCGGTGCAAAGGCGCAGCCCGGCGGGATGGCGGTCAGATCGGGCGGCGCGCCAGCAATGGTCTGCAGCGGCTGGCCGCGCTCCATAGCGCCATGGGATCGGCTTTGCAGCAAGGCCATGGTGTAGGGGTGGCGCGGGCTGCGGATCAGCTGCTCGGCTGTGCCCTCTTCGACGATGCGGCCCGCGTACATCACCGCAATGCGGTCGGCCACTTCCACCGCCGCGCCAATGTCGTGGGTCACAAACACAATGCCCAGGCCCAGCTCACGCTGCAGCTCGCGCAGCAGCAACAGGATCTGGATCTGCACGGTGGCATCGAGGGCGGTGGTGGGCTCGTCGGCCAGCAGCACCTGCGGGTTGCAGGCCAGGGCCAGCGCAATCATCGCCCGCTGGCGCATGCCGCCCGACATCTCATGCGGATAGGCCTTGAGGCGCTGCTCCGGGCTGGGAATGCGCACCCGCTCGAACAGCGCCAGCGCGCGCTGCTGCGCCTCGCTCTGGCTCACGCGCTCGTGCCGGCGTATGGCTTCGACAATCTGCGCGCCCACCGGGTAGACCGGGTCCAGCGCCAGCAAGGGGTCCTGAAAAATCATCGCGCAGGTCTTGCCGCGAAAGTCGTTGAGCGCACCGCCGCGCAGCGCCAGCACATCCTGGCCGGCGACCCGGATCTGGCCCTTCATCGTGGTCTTGCGCTCGGGGTGCAGGCGCAGCAGGCTGCGCAGGGTCACGCTCTTGCCCGATCCCGATTCGCCAATCAGCGCCACCGCTTCGCCCTTGGCGACCGACAGGCTCACGCCGCTGACGGCCTGGACCACTTTCTTGCCGCTGGCAAACTGCACATTCAGGTCCTGGATCTGGACCAGGGGAGGAGAGGCTGTGTTCATCGTGGTGCTCCGGGTTCAGGCGGCCAGCGCAGCAGCGGCGGCCAGGGGGTGGCCACTGCCAGGCTCATGCACCAGGCAGCGCGCGGCATGGTGCAGCTGCACCGGGGTGACGGCCGGCGCGGCCTGGGCGCAGACCGGCGCCGCCAGGGGGCAGCGCGGGTGAAAGCGGCAACCCGTGGGCGGGTTGATGGGGTTGGGCGGGTCACCAGCCAGCGGGGCCACCAGGGTGCGGTGGCTCGGGTCCATCGACGGCACCGACGACAGCAAGGCCTTGGTGTAGGGGTGGGCCGGCGCGGCAAATAGCGCATCCGACGGGCCGATCTCGGCCACCTGGCCGAGGTACATCACCATCACCCGGTCGCTGATGTAGTGCACGACGCCCAGGTCATGGCTGATGAAGACATAGGTCAGGCCAAACTCGCGCTTCAGATCAGCCAGCAGGTTCAGCACCTGGGCCTCCACCGATTTGTCGAGCGCCGAGACCGCCTCGTCCAGGATCACCATGCGCGGCTGCAAGGCCAGCGCGCGCGCAATGTTGATGCGCTGGCGCTGGCCGCCCGAGAGCTCATGCGGGTAGCGCTCCGCAAAGCGGGCCGGCGCCAGGCCCACCCGGTCCATCAAATGGTGCGCGCGGGCGACCGCCTCCTTGCGCGAGACGCCATGCACCTGCGGGCCAAAGGCGATCGAGTCCTCGATGGTCAGGCGCGGGTTGAGCGAGGCATAGCTGTCCTGGAAAACCATCTGCACCTGGCGGCGAAACTCCTTGAGGCTCAAATCCCGCGAGCCCACCGTGCGGCCATCGAACACCAGCTCGCCGGCGGTCGGGTCCATCAGGTGCATCAACAGGCGCGCCGTGGTCGACTTGCCGCAACCGGACTCGCCCACCACGCCCAGGGTCTCGCCCTTGAGCACCTCGAAATCGACACCATCGACCGCGCGCACCAGCTTGCCTTGCTTGAGCGGGAAATGCTTGGTCAACCCGCGCACCGTCAGCAGCGGCTGGGCCGGGCCACCCACATCGGCGGCCAGGGTGGCAGCCGGGTTCAGAGAAGAAGGCTGGAGCATGGCTTACCCCTTGTTGTCCATGGCCGTGCGCAGGCCATCGGAGAGCAGATTGAAGGAGATGGAGGTGATGAAGATCATCAGCCCCGGCAAGGCCGCCACCCAGGGCTGGGTGTAGATCGCCGTGCGCAAGGTGTTGAGCATCAGGCCCCATTCGGGCTCGGGCGGCTTCACACCCAGGCCCAGAAACGACAGGCCCGAGGCCAGGATCATCGACACCGCAATCAGGCTGGTGGCGTAGACAAAGATGGGGCCCAGCACATTGCCCAGCACATGCACGCGCACGATGGTGAAGGCGCTGGCCCCAGTGGCGCGCGCGGCCTCCACATAGTCGCGGTTGCGGGCCTGGGCCGTCACGCTCTCGGCCACGCGGGCGATCTGCGGGATAAAGACAATCGTCAGCGACACCAGCGAGTTGAAGATGCCCGCGCCCAGCGCACCCGACAGCGCAATGGCCAGCAGCACCGAGGGGAAGGCATAGAACACATCGATGGTGCGCATGATCACCGTGTTGGTGCGCCCCCCCGCGTAGCCGGCCACAATGCCGATACCCGTGCCAATCACAAAGGCCAACAGCACCGGGGTGATGCCCATGAACAGCGACAGGCGTGCGCCCATCATCAGGCGCGAGAGCATGTCGCGGCCCAGCTCATCGCTGCCCAGTGGCAGGCCCGCGGTGCCGATGGGCTTGAGCCGCTTGAGCATGGAGGCCAGGTAGGGGTCGGACGGCGTGATCCAGGGCGCCAGCGCCGCCACCACAATCAGCAGCACAATGACGGCGGCCGCGCCCATGGCCACCGGGTCGCGCAGCAGGCGCTGCAGCACCGAGGACCAATAGCCGCGTGAGCGCTGGGCCGGCAGCGGCTGCACCTGGGCCGCTGCTGCATCGGGAAGGGAAAGACTGGTCATGGGGACGGAACCTCCAGAAATCTGCGCTCAGCGGGCGATGCGGGGATCGAGCAAGGTCTGCACCACGTCGATGATGAGGTTGAGCAGCACAAAGAAAACGGCCAGCACCAGGATGGAGCCCTGCAGCAGCGGCAGATCGCGCTGGAAGATGGCCTGGTTGAGCAAAAAGCCGGTGCCCGGCCAGGAGAACACGGTCTCGATCAGGATGGAGCCGCCCAGCAGGTAGCCCAGCTGCAGGCCCATCACCGCCAGCGCCGTGGGCGCTGCATTTTTGAGCACATGGCGGAAGATGCCCAGATGGCCCAGGCCCTTGGCCTTGAGGCCGAGGATGAACTCCTGGTCCAGCAGCTCAGCCACCAGCGCCCGCACCGTGCGCGCAATGATGCCCATGGGGATCACCGACATGGTGATGGCCGGCAGGATCATGAACTGCACATGCGCCCAGTCCCAGGCCCAGTCGCCCGAGCCACCCGGCCCCGCGCCCGTCGCGGGCAGCCACATCAGCTGCGATGAGAAGACGATCACCATCACCATGCCCAGCCAGTAGTGCGGCACGCTGACGCCCAGCATCGACAGCATCGAGCAGCTGCGGTCCACCCAGGAGTTGCGGAAATAGCCCGCCACAAAGCCAAACAGGCTGCCCAGCACAAAGCCGATCAAGGTCGCCACCACGGCCAGGCGCAAGGTGTTGACCACGGCGGCCATCACCTCGGTGGTCACCGGCCGGCTGGTGGCAATCGACTGGCCCAGATCGCCCTGCAGCGCGCGCCAGACCCAGCGCAGAAACTGCTCGGGCAGCGGCCGGTTAAAGCCATAGAGCTCGCGCATCTGGGCCTGCAGCTCGGCCGATGCATCGGCGGGCAAGACCGACACCAGAGGGTCGCCGGGCGCGATATGCACCAGGGCAAAGCACAGCAGGGCCACGCCCAGCATGATGGGCAGGGTGTAGACAATGCGTCTGAACAGGTAGGCAAGCATGGCGGATCAGAGGTTCGTGGGGGAGAAGCGGACCATGCGGGGTCGCACTGGCGGGTTGGGCCATCGGCCTGCGCCCGGCATGCAGCGATGTCTCAGCACCGGTCTGCATGCCCGGGGACGCCCGGCTTACTTCATCGTCATCGTTGCGATATCGATGAACCAGCTTTGCGGCTGCACCACATGGCCAACCTTGGCCGACATGGCGCGCGGGCCTACATCGTGGGCCACAAACAGGAAGGGCGACTCATCGACCACCAGGGTGTGCAGCTCGGCCAGGGCCTTGTCGCGCTCCTTGGCATCAAAGGTGGTGCGGGCCTTGTCCACCACCGCATCGACCTGCTTGTTGCTGTAGAAGCCCCAGTTGTTGGACAGCGGCGGGAAGGACTTGGTGCTGACAAAGCGCACCATCGCAAAGAAGGGGTCCATGGTGGCGGCCGTCACATTGGTCGCACTGGCCTTGTTGGCGCCCGGGTCCTTGGCGCCCAGGCGCCAGCCGGAGAACAGCGTGTTCCACTCCACCACGTCGAACTCCACATCAAAGAAGCATTCCTTGAGGTTCTGCTGGATGAACTCGTTCATCGGCAGCGGCTGCATCTGGCCCGAGCCCGACGCGGAGGTCTGGATCTTCACCTTGATCGGCTTGCTGGCGCTGAAACCGGCCTGCGTCATCAGCGCCTGCGCGGCCTTCACGTCGTACTTGATCTGGAAGCTGGGGCTGCCGCGCCAGGGGTGGCCGGGCTCAAAGATGCCGGTAGCCGGCTCCATCTGGCCATTCAAGAGCTGCTTCATGCTGGCGCGGTCCACGCAGAGGTTGGCGGCATGGCGCACGCGCTTATCCAACCAGGGCGAGCCCTCGACAAACGAAAACTGCCAAGGCCAGATGTGGGGTTGCAGGTTGGCGTAGACCTTGAAGCCGCGTGCCTTGATGGCATCGAGCGCATCGGGCGCCGGCGCCTCGATCCAGTCCACCTGGCCGCTCATCAGCGCGGCAGTGCGCGAGTTGGCCTCGGGCAGCGGCAGCAGCACCACCTTGTCGATGGTCGGCGTACGCTTGGGGTCCCAGTAGCTGCTGTTCTTGACCATCTCGAAGCGCTCGCGCGGCACCAGGCGTGCGCCCTTGAAGGGGCCGGTGCCCGAGGGGTCGGCGGCAAACGCCGTCCAGGCGGCCTTGCTGCGCTCGGCCTTGCCGCTGACGGAGGCCGGCACTGCAGCCAGCTTCTTGGCCCAGTGCGCGGGCGAGGCCATGAACAGATTGCTCAGGTTGATCGGCAAGAAGGAATCGGGCTCGGTGGTGGTCAGCTCGACGGTCAGGTCATCGATCTTCTTGGCGGACTTGAGCGTGGGCATGCGCGAGGCAGTCACGCCCACCTGGGCCGGGTCAAACTGCTCGGCCTCCTTGTCCAGCACCTTGTTCACGTTCCAGACCACGGCATCGGCCGTGAAGGCGCTGCCATCGTGGAACTTGACGCCGGGGCGCAGCTTGAACAGCCACTTGGTCTTGTCCTTGGCATCCACCTCCCAGGACAGCGCCAGGCCCGGCACCAGCTCGCTGGGCTTGTCGGCCTTGCTCAGGTCCCACTGGGTCAGCGCGTCATACATCGGGATGCCGGTAAAACGGTTGCCCTCAAAACCCTGGTCGGGCTGGCCCGAGGTGCGCGGGATATCGCCCGCAGTCATCGCAATGCGCAGCACCTTTTCCTGGGCCATGGCAGCTCCCGCGCCCAGCGCCAGGGTGACAGCCAGAGCCAGGCTTTTGAGCGCGGGACGGAAGACGGAGAAACCGGAAGACGCTTGCATCACAGGACCTTTCCAAGGAGTGGGGGGATGACAAGTCCAAAGCAAGCTGCGTGCCACATCACACATATCGATAATCGATACAAGTGTTTGATTCATCGATATTTTTGGCATGCTTTATGCGAACGCTCTGCGCATTGTTCGCCTCAACCCAGGAGTACCCGCATGACCCCAATAGACCACCTGCGCATTGATGAAAACCGCCTCTGGCAATCGCTGATGGACCTCGCCCAGATAGGGGCCACGCCCAAGGGCGGTGTCTGCCGCATCGCCTTGACCGACGAGGACAAGGCCGGCCGCGACCAGGTGGTGCAGTGGTTCCGCGACGCAGGCCTGCAGGTGCGTGTGGACGAAGTGGGCAATGTGTTTGGCCGCCGCCCCGGCACCGATCCGCAGGCACGCGCCGTGGCCACCGGCAGCCATATCGACACCCAGCCCACCGGAGGCAAGTTCGATGGCAACTACGGCGTGCTCGCCGGGCTGGAGGTGATGCGCACGCTCAACAGCCATGGCATCCAGACCGTTGCGCCGCTGGAAGTGGCCTTCTGGATGAACGAGGAGGGCACGCGCTTCACGCCGGTGATGATGGGCTCTGGTGCATTTGCGGGAATTTTTGGTGCAGACCACATCCGCTCGCAACAAGATGGTGCAGGCATTACCGTCGGCGCTGAGCTCGCCCGCATCGGCTACCTGGGCGATGTGGCCTGCGGTGATGTGCCCGGTGGCGCGTTTGCCGCTTACTTTGAAGCGCATATCGAGCAAGGCCCGGTGCTGGAAGCCTATGACAAGCCGATTGGCATCGTCAGCGGCGCGCTGGGCCAGCAGTGGTATGACGTGACCGTCACTGGCATGGACGCCCATGCCGGCCCCACGCCGATGGACCTGCGCCATGACGCGATGCTGGCCGCAGCCCGCATGGTCGATGCCGTCAACCGCATTGCGCTGGACCAGGCGCCGCACGGGCGCGGCACCGTCGGCCATCTGCAGGTGCTGCCCAACTCCCGCAATGTGATCCCCGGCCAGGTCAAGTTCAGCGTCGATTTTCGCAACCTCTCGCAGACCGGGCTGGATGCGATGGACGCCGCCATGCGCACCGAGTTTGCGCGCCTCGCTGCCCAGTGCCAGTGCGAGGTGGCCATCGATCAGGTGGTGCGCTTTGCGCCCTGCATCTTCCACCCCGACTGCGTGGCCAGCGTGCGTGGCGCGGCCGACACCTTGGGCTATGACCACATGGAGGTCGTCAGCGGCGCCGGCCATGACGCCGTCTATGTGCACAGCGTCGCGCCCACCGCGATGATCTTTGTGCCCTGCAAGGATGGCATCAGCCACAACGAGATCGAGGACGCCAAGTCCGAGCACCTGGCCGCTGGCTGCAATGTGCTGCTGCATGCGATGCTGGCGCATGCCGGCGTGGCTTGATGCGGCGCTGAAAGGCCATCAAAGCGGTAGAAGAACGTGGAGCGCTCGGGCTCCGCGTTTTTAGTCAGCCGGCAATAGCTGCGACACCGCCCGCGCGCATTCAATCACCAGCGGCGCCAGCGCCTGCTGGGCATCGGCCATGTTCCAGCGGCTGGTGGGCGGCGCCAGGTGGATGGCACCCACGACCACGCCGCGTGCATTGAAGACCGGCGCGGCAATGCCCATGTCGCCCAGAAACAGCTCTTCGCAGTTGGTGGCATAGCCCGTTTGCTGGCACAGCGCCAGGCGCTCCATGACGGCATCCACCGTCGTCAAGGTGGCGCGGGTGCGCGCGGGCATCGGGGCCTGCTGCAGCAGTGCGCGCGCCTCTGGCGCAGGCAGCTGGCTCAGGTAGGCGCGCCCGCAGCTGCTGGCATACAGCGGCACCTGGGTGCCCACCGGTGTCAGCACGGGGATGTGCTGCGTCGTCAGCACCTGGGCCAGGTAGACCATGTGCGTGCCCGCCGGCTCGGACAGGGTCGCCGTCTCGCCGCTTTGCCGCGCCAGCTGCGCCAGATAGGTGTGGGCGGCGCTGATCATCGGGTGCGCCTCCAGGTAGTTGAAACCCAGTTCCACCACGCGCGGCAGCAGCACAAAGCGCCGCGTACTCGGGTGCTTGCCAATATAGCCCAGCGCCTGCAAGGTATGCACCGAGCGCTGGGCTGAGGCCTTGGTCATGCCGGCGGCCTGCGCAATCTCGGCCAGCGTCATGCTGCGGTGCGCGGCATTGAAGGCGCACAGCACCTGCAGGCCCTTGGCCAGCGAGAGGTTGAACAGGCTGTCGGAGGCGGGCTCAGACAAAGCCGCCACCGATGGGTGTGCCGGTGGCGTGCTGGGGGAGGTGCTGCGGGCTGCGGCTTCGGCTGAAGCGGCGGTGTCCGGCGATCGGCGGTGGGCGGTGCTGGTGCGCATGGTGCAAAGGCTGGGGGCAATGCCTCAGCCTTCGCAAGAAACGC
The DNA here is from genome assembly GCF_003105075.1 of Comamonas sp. JNW. Taxonomy (NCBI): domain Bacteria; kingdom Pseudomonadati; phylum Pseudomonadota; class Betaproteobacteria; order Burkholderiales; family Comamonadaceae; genus Comamonas; species Comamonas sp. JNW. The sequence continues at coordinate 163,405 of NZ_QETI01000004.1, read as the reverse complement.
ACCAACTTGCAGCCTGGCCCTTCGCGGGGCGGCTGCATCCAGGTATTAGCGGCTGCTTGGGAAGCTGAACACCGCGCCGTCGCGCACACCGGCGCTGGGCCAGCGCTGGGTGATGGTCTTGCGCTTGGTGTAGAAGCGCACGGCGTCAGGCCCGTAGGCGTGCAGGTCACCAAACAGGCTGCGCTTCCAGCCGCCAAACGAGTGGTAGGCCACAGGTACCGGCAGCGGCACATTGATGCCGACCATGCCCACCAGAATGTGGTCGCTGAAGTAGCGGGCCGCTTCCCCATCGCGGGTGAAGATGCAGGTGCCGTTGCCGTACTCGTGCGCGTTGATCAGGTCCATCGCCTCCTGCAAGGTCTTGACCCGCACAATGCCCAGCACCGGGCCAAAGATCTCTTCCTGGTAGATCTTCATGCCGGGGCGCACGTTGTCGAACAGGCAGGGGCCCAGGAAGTAGCCTTCCTCATGGCCTGCCACCTGCAGGCTGCGCCCGTCGATCAGCAGCTTGGCGCCCTCTTGCACACCGCTGTCCACATAGGCCTTGACCTTCTCGAAATGCGGCTTGGTGATCAGCGGACCCATGTCATTGCCGTTGTCGGTGCCCGGGCCCACCTTCATCTTGGCGATCTCGGCGCTGAGACCCGCAATCATCTGCTCAGCCACCTCGTCGCCCACGGCCACCACCAGCGGCACGGCCATGCAGCGCTCGCCGCAGCTGCCGTAGGCGGCGCCCATCATCGCGGTCACGGCGTTGCTGATGTCGGCATCGGGCATCACCACCGCATGGTTCTTGGCACCGCCCAGCGCCTGCACGCGCTTGCCGTTTTTGCAGCCTTCGCCGTAGATGTACTCTGCAATCGGGGTCGATCCGACAAAGCTCACCGCCTTGACGCGCGGGTCATGCAGCAGGGTGTCGACCGCTTCCTTGTCACCATTGACGACGTTGAGCACGCCCGGTGGCAGGCCGGCCTCCTGCGCCAGCTGGGCAATGAAGAGTGCGCTGGTCGGATCGCGCTCGGAGGGCTTGAGCACAAAGGTATTGCCGCAGGCCACGGCCATGGGCCACATCCACAAAGGCACCATCGCGGGGAAGTTGAAGGGCGTGATGCCTGCCGTCACACCCAGCGCCTGGAACTCGCTCCAGCTGTCGATATTGGGGCCCACATTGCGGCTGTGCTCGCCCTTGAGCAGCTCGGGCGCGTAGCTGGCGAACTCGACGTTCTCGATACCGCGTTGCAGCTCGCCATGCGCATCGGCCAGCACCTTCCCGTGCTCGGCGGTGATCATCGCTGCGATCTTGTCGGCGTTCTGCTCCAGCAGCACCTTGAGCTGGCCCATGATGCGCGCGCGCTTGAGCGGCGGCGTATTGCGCCAGGCGGGGAAGGCCTTTTCGCCAGAGGCAATCGCTGCCTCCACCGTGGCCTTGCTGGCCAGCTCCACGCTCACCGTCGATTGGCCCGTCGCCGGGTTGAACACCGGCTGCGTGCGGCCGCCATCGTGCACGATCTTGCCGTCGATCAAATGGCCTACCGTGGCCGTCACATTCTTGTCGTGGTTCATCAAAGTCTCTCTTGGAAATGTCTCGAAATGGGGGGCGAAATAACGCGGGTCTGAACGCAAAATGCTGCTGGCCGGTGCGTCACCGTCGCCAGCAGCCAGGGGCGCGCCATCAGTTGGTTTCAGCCAGCGCGTCGCCCAGCGCGTTGATCAGGCGGTCGATCTCGGCCTTTTCGCTGATGAAGGGCGGCGCCAGCTGGATGGTGTCGCCACCATAGCGCACGTAGAAGCCTTTTTCCCAGCACTTCATTGCGATCTCATAGGGGCGCTTGGCCGGCTCGCCGGGCAGCGCGGCAATCGTAAAGCCAGCAGCCAGGCCATAGTTGCGGATGTCGGCGATGTGCTTGGCGCCCTTCAAGCTGTGCACAGCGTTTTCAAAGTACGGCGCCAGCGCCTTGACGCGGCCGGGCATGTCTTCTTTTTCCAGTATGTCCATAACAGCCACACCGGCCGCGCAGGCCACCGGGTGGGCCGAGTAGGTGTAGCCGTGGGCAAACTCCAGCATGTACTCGGGGCCGCCTGCGGCCATGAAGGTGTCGTAGATCTCTTTCGTCACCACGCAGCCGCCGAGCGGCTGGGCGCCATTGGTCACCTGCTTGGCAAAGTTCATGATGTCGGGCACCACGCCAAAGGCTTCGGCACCGGTCCAGGCACCGCAGCGGCCAAAGCCGGTGATGACCTCATCAAAAATCAGCAGAATGCCGTTTTGCGTGCAGATTTCGCGGATGCGTTCCAGATAGCCCTTGGGCGGGATCACCACACCGGCCGAGCCCGAGAACGGCTCGACGATCACTGCGGCGATGTTGCTGGCGTCATGCAGCGCGATCACATCGAGCAGCTTGTCAGCCAGCGCGCGGCCGCCTTCATCGGACATGCCCTTCTGGAAGGTGCCGGCCGGTGGCTGGGTGTGCGGCAGGTGGTCGGCCACAATGCCCTGGCCAAACATCTTGCGGTTGCCGGCAATGCCGCCCACCGAGATGCCGCCGTAGTTCACGCCGTGGTAGCCCTTCTCGCGGCCCACCAGCACCGTCTTGCCGGCCTGGCCTTTGAGGCGCCAGTAGGCGCGCACCATCTTGAGCGAGGTGTCGGCCGCTTCGGAGCCCGAGCCGGTGAAGAACACATGGTCCAGGCCTGCTGGCGTGTGCTCCTTGATCTTGTTGGCCAGCGCAAACGAGGCAGGGTGGCCAAACTGGAAAGCCGGTGCGTAATCGAGCTGCAACGCCGCCTTGCCAATCGCCTCGGCCACTTCCTTGCGGCCATGGCCGATGCCCGAGCACCACAGGCCCGAGAGGCCGTCAAAAATCTTGCGGCCATCGGCATCGGTGTAGTAGGCGCCCTGGCCGCTGACGATCATGCGGGGCTGCGCCTTGAAGTTGCGGTTGCCGGTGAAGGGCATCCAGTGCGCGTCCAGCCAGGCTGCATCGGTGCGCAGCGTGGTGCCTGCGTTTTGGTCGTCGATCTGCACAAAGCTCATGGTTTTCTCCTTGGAACGGCGGCGTCCCATTTTCCCAGTGTTGATAGGCGATTGTGGGCCGGTTCTTTTCTTATTCAAATATTGACATATCAAAGCTCACTTGCTGAATTTTGCAAGTAAAGCGGGTGACGCATTCGCACTATACGCGCCGCTCCTCCCGCCCGTACGCAGGGCCCTTCTGCCTGAAAAGCGCTACTGAATAAATAGCTTCGAATGCAGACACAGAGCTTGTTTACACGCTGTTTCACGCTTCATCCCGGCGTCACACAGCCCGGCTATCGTGGCGGTTTTTCTGCCATTGCTACCACCCCATGACCTCCCACGATCCCTCTGCGCGCCGCCGCTTTCTGCTCTCTTCCACCGCCATCGCCGGCACCGGCCTGCTGCCCGGCATCCTGCGCGCGCAAACGGCCCCCGCCGCCATCACCCAGGATGCCGCGCGGCCGATGCTGCTGTCGGGCCTGCAAAGCGGTGATGTGCTGGCCCACAGCGCCATCGTCTGGGCGCGGGCCAGCCGCGAGGCGCGCATGCGCGTGGAATGGTCCACCACCAGCCACTTTGCCCAAAGCACGCTGGTGCGCGGGCCCGATCTGCTGCCCGATACCGATGGCACCGGCCGCGTCGATCTGCAGGGCCTGCCCGCCGGGCAGGACATCTTCTACCGCGTGCTGCTCGATGACCTGGCCAGCAGCAACACCCGCAGCCCGGCGGTGCTGGGGCACTTTCGCACCCCGCTGGCCAGCCAGGGCCCTGCCACCCGCCCTTTTCGCCTGGTGTGGAGCGGCGACACCGTGGGCCAGGGCTTTGGCATCAACGAGGACATCGGCGGCATGCGCATCTATGACGAGATGCGCAAAGCCAACCCCGATGTGTTTTTGCACAGCGGCGACACCATCTATGCCGATGGCCCCATCGCCGAGACCGTCGCGCTGCCCGATGGCAGCACCTGGAAGAACCTGGTCACGCCCCAGGTCGCCAAGGTGGCCGAGACGCTGGACGAGTACCGGGGCCGCTACCGCTACAACCTGATGGACCGCAACGTGCGCGCGCTGGGCAGCGAAGTCGCACAGATCTGGCAGTGGGACGACCATGAGGTGACCAACAACTACTCGGACAGCAAGAGCGTGGCCAACGACAAGCGCTATACCGAAAAGAATGTGCAGCTGCTCACGGCCCGGGGCCGCCGCGCCTTTATGGAATACGCGCCCATGCGCCCCTTTGGCGCGGCCGAGCAGCAGCGCGTCTACCGCCACCTGCCCCAAGGCCCGCTGGCCGATATCTTTGTGCTGGATATGCGCAGCTACCGTGGCCCCAACAGCCACAACCTGCAGGCCGCCGAAAGCGCCGAGACCGACTTCCTCGGCCGCCCCCAGCTCGACTGGCTGCTGGCGGGCCTCAAGGCCAGCACCGCCACCTGGAAGCTGATTGCCGCCGACATGCCCATCGGCCTGTTTGTGCCCGACGGCAAGGACGCCCAAGGCCGCGACCAGTGGGAGGCCATTGCCAATGGCGAGCACGGCGTGCCCAAGGGGCGCGAGCTGGAGATGGCGCGCCTGTTGACGGGCATCAAGGACGCGGGCATCCACAACGTGGTGTGGCTCACCGCCGATGTGCACTACACCGCCGCCCACCACTACAGCCCCGAGCGCGCGCAGTTCAAGGATTTCGCACCGTTCTGGGAATTTGTCTCCGGCCCCCTCAATGCCGGCGGCTTTGGCCCCAATGAGGCCGACCAGACCTTTGGCCTTGATGTCGTCTTTCACAAGGCGCCACCCAAGGCCAACTCCGCCCCCAGCGAGGGCTACCAGTTCTTTGGCCAGCTCGATATCGACCACCAAAGCCGCGCGCTGACCGTGGTGCTCAAGGACCTCAACGGCGCCGCGCTCTACACCAAGACGCTGGCGCCCCAGCAGGCCTGAGCCACGGGCCGCGCGCCATAACGGCCAGCCGCAGACGCCATGGGGCGCTGCGGCTTTTTGACATGGGCACCGCTTGCAACGCGCAGCACAGAGCACCGCCCAGCTTGGGCGCATACTGCCCCCTGGAATCCACCTTTGGAGCAAGCCCTATGCCTACCACCACCTCTCTGGTCGATGCCCTGGACCACCTGGTGCTCACCGTGCACAGCATCCCGCGCAGCATTGCCTTTTACGAGCGGGTGCTGGGCATGGAGGCCCAGGAGTTCAAGCCCGGCCGTTATGCACTGCACTTTGGCCGGCAAAAAATCAACCTGCACGAGGTCGGTAATGTCGTCGACCCGAACGTGAAGCATGCAACCCCTGGCTCTGCCGATGTCTGCTTTCTGACCCGCATGCCCTTGGCCGATGTCATCGCCCACCTGCAGCGCGAGCAGGTCGCCATCGTGCAGGGGCCGGTGCGCGCGACGGGTGCGCAGGCCACGCTGCAATCGCTGTATTTCTACGACCCCGATGAGAACCTGATCGAGGTCGCGAACGAGGTGACTGACACGGTAAAAGCAGACTAACCGCCGATAGGCGAGTGCCTACGCCCGCTTAACGGCCGCATCGCACCAGCGCTGAGCCACCGCTGGCGAGGTCATGCACACCACCTCCTGGGTGACGGTCGTCACCGCGCGCTCCAGCAGCTGGATATCGGCCTCATGCTGGCGGGCCACATGCGGATCTTCAAAGAAGATCGCGCGCTGGCAGCGGCGCTCCAGCACCAGGTCGGCAATTTGTGCGTCACCCCCCAGCGGGCCGCTGTTGAAGCGGTCCACCCAGGGCTTGTCAGCCGGCCAGCCCTTGCTCCAGGCCAGCTCGTTGAGCTTTTGGCCGGTGGTGCCGGTGCCCACGCGGCGGCGGTAGCGCGAGAGCAGCGCAAAATTGCGCTCGCAAAACTCCAGCATCGCCGGCTTCATCGCATCATGCGCAATCAGCGCCAGGGTTTGGTTGCCATAGTCGTGCAGGCGGTCGGCATGGCGGTCGGGCGCCAACCCAGCGTGGATGCGCTCCATCTCCACCCAGTCGCGTGCGCTGGCGGCTGTTGAGATAAAGGGTTTGCCATGGATCACGCACTGGCGCTTCAAGGCCAGTGCTTCAGGGAAGATCGACGAGGGGTCCACCGGATCGATCAGGTAGATCGCGCCATCGAGCACGCGGTTGTCACCGGGCATGCCCACGACCTCGGCCACCAGCTTCATCAGGCCGCCTTCGCGGCCATAGGGGTAGCGCACCATACCCTTGTGGCCTTTGAGCATTTCTGCCGCTGCAATCGCGTCATAGGTGCGGCCCACCGCATGGAACCCGATGTTCAGCTCCCGAATCCCCTGCTCGCAGGCGCGCAAAAAACTGAACAGCGCAGCATCTTCGTTCTGGTGGTGCAAACGGTTGGCGGCAAGGCCTAAAAGCATGGTCGATCCCGTGGGTGTGGCAAGCGACTGGAAATATAGCGCCAAAACCACACTGTGGGTATGACAGCCGACTGGCGCGCTGGCCCAATACGCTACTAAAACCATAGCGCTTGGTCATCGCCGCCAAGCGGCTTCATCGCATGCAATCGGCGATCAAGCCCGGCTGCCCCACCAGGTCTGCAGCCGTAACCCCAGCCACAGCACCAGCAGCATGGCCGCGCCAAACACCCAGCCGCTCAGCGCACCCGCCATGCCGCCAGACAACAAGGTGCCCACGGTGCAACCAATACCCGTCATAGCACCCCAGCCCAGCAGCACACCGCCGAGCAAACCCCGGCCCGCATCGCGCCCGGTGGGCAGGCGCGGGCGGAACTGGCGGCTGGCAAAGGCGGCGATAAACGCGCCGGCCAGCAAGCCCAGCAGCACCAGCGCATTGGGCGTGGCCCAGGTCGCCGCGGGCAAGGTGGCGCAGCCGGCAAAGCCATCGAGGCCATTGAGCCGCTCAGGCACCCAGCCTTGGCCTTGCAGCGCGCCGCGCACCTGGCTGCCGATCAAGGCCGTCACGCCCAGGGGCCGCATGCGCACAATGGCGGCGGTGGCAATCAGCCCCACCAGCAGGCCGCCCAAGGCATAGTTCCAGCGCCCTTGCCACAGGCTGCGCCACAGCGCAGTCACGCTGCGCGGCGCAGCCGTTGCGGGTACTGCAGGCAGCGGCAAACTGCGCTGGCGCTGCTGCACATGGCGCTGCCACACCCAGGCGGCCCAAGCCGCCAGCACGCCCAGCTGCAGCAGCAGCGCGCCGCCATAGCCCAGGTGCTGCGGCAGCCAGACGACGGGCGCATCGGCCACCGCCAGGCTGTAGAGCGGGTTCCAGGTCTGAAAGCCCAGCGCAAAACCCAGCGCCGTGCCCAGCAGCGCAAATGGCGATGCGGCCGATCCCTCTGCCAGCCGGTACCAGTGCGCGCTGATGCAGGAGCCCGACACCAGCATGCCCGCCCCAAAAGCCAGGCCCGCCAGCACCAGCACCCAGCTCACCGGGCCAATGTGCATATCCGGCGGCAACTGCCCCGCCTGCGGGTTGGGCACCCAGCTGCTTTGCACCACGGTCATGCCCACCACGCCCACGGCCAGCGCCAGAATGATCGCCAAAATCCCGCGCGGGTCATCGCGCTGCAGCCAATCGCGCGCATGGCAGTAAAAGCAAAAGCGCGAGCGCTGCAGCACCACGCCCAGCGCCAGGCCAATGGCCAGCGCAAACACCAGGGTGCGCCCGCCATCGCGCTGCAGCAAGGTCTGCTGCAATGGCCAAAGCGCCAGCAGCAGCACGGCGGCCGCCACCGGCTGCCAATAAGCGCTCGCAGCGCTGACAGCCCCGGCCGCACGCTGCCCGGCAGCGCTGCCCGCACCTCCCAAACCCACGCTGGAATCAGTCATGGCATTCCATCCAAAAAAATGCCCGCGCTAGGCGGGCAGTGAACACAGGACCGAGCCCATGCGGAGACATTCAATACACCAAAGAATCGGCTTACTTGGCAGCCCAGATCGTGCCGGCCGGGTTGTTGATCGGCACGCCGACGCTGTTGCCGTATTCGGTCCAGGAGCCGTCATAGTTCTTCACCTGGTAGCCCAGGATCTTGCTGAGCGCAAACCAGGTGTGGCTGCTGCGCTCGCCAATGCGGCAGTAGGTGATGATGGGCTTGCTGCCGTCGATGCCGGCATCGGCATAGAGCTTTTGCAGATCGGCCCGCGATTTGAAGGTGCCGTCCTCATTGACCGCCTTGCCCCAGGGCACATTCACCGCGCCAGGGATATGGCCGGCACGGATCGACAGCTCCGGCACGCCGGCCGGCGCAAACACCTTGCCCTGGTATTCGTCGGCCGAGCGGATATCCACCAGTTGCGTGGCGCCCTTGCCCTCCACCGCCGCCAGCGCATCGCCCAGGCGGGCCCGCAAATCGGTGTTGACCTTCCCCACGCGGTAGGTGGTGGCGGCGTAGTCCGGCGCGCGGTTGTTCAGCGCACGGTTCTCGGCCTCCCACTTCTTGCGGCCGCCGTCGAGCAGCTTCACGTTCTTGACGCCATACACATCAAACACCCAGGCGCCCCAGGCCGCAAACCAGTTGTTGGTGTCGCCGTAGAGCACCACGGTGGTGTTGTCGCTCACCCCTCCCTTGGACAGCAATTGCTCAAACGCCTCCTTGCTGACAATGTCGCGGCGCACCTTGTCATTCAGATCGTTGTGCCAGGAGAAGTTGACCGCCCCCGGAATATGCGCCCGCTCGTACAGCCCCGGGTTCACGCTGACCTCGATCACCCGCACATCGGGCCGCTGCAGGTTGGCCGCCAGCCATTCGGTGCTGACCAGCGCGCCCGCAGGCACCGCTTGCGGCGTGTTGGCAAAAGCAGGGCTTGCGCCCCAAACGGTTGCCGCGATGGTGCCGGCAATCAAAACGCGCCAAGGCGCTGCTGTGCGGATAGTCATGCTGTGTCGTCCTTCAGGTCATGGGAGAAAAGGCTGCCATCACGGCAGGGCCTGCTTGCACTGTGCATGTTGCAAGCAGCTACTCCAACTGAGGAATGCGCAGATGCATATGTGATCTGCGCGCTTGACAGGGGCCAAGCATGAAGGGCATCGGTGCAGCACCAGCCTGCACTGGGCTGGGCTGCTTCCACTTTGGGAGCTAGAACGCCTCCCTAGCGCCTTGGGCTAACCCCAGCCAAGCCGGGTTTTCTCAAGCCTGGCTGACCGAGTCCGCCCACTGCTGCGCCGTCTGCAGCCGCGCACGCGGCCCAAAGCTGCTGGTGCTGCTGAGGGTGATGTTGTGGTGCGCAATCACCTGCTGCGGCGTGACGGCGGCATTGCCGCAAGTGGTGTGCGCATCCTCCAGCAGCACCACCGGGTAGCCATGGCGCAGCGCCGCGCGCGTGGTCACATCCACGCAGTACTCCGTGTGCATGCCGCCTATCACCAGCTCCTGCACACCCAGGTTTTGCAGCATGGGCAGCAGGTCCGTTTTCCAGAACGCATCGCCGGTGGTTTTGTCCAGGGTCAGGTCGCTGCTCTCCACCTGCAGGCCCTCGGCCAATTGCCATCCTGGGGTGCCGGTTTCCAGACCAGGCTCGGCGTGGCGCACCCAGATGATGGGGGTGTTGGCCTGGCGTGCTGCGGCGGTGACCTGGTTGATGCGGGCGATCAGGGTGGGGCAATCCCAGGCGGCGTTGGGGCCGGTGCAGAGGGATTGTTGGATGTCTATTAGGAGGAGGGCGGGCATGGGGGAGGTACTGTTGCGAGGACAGGCAGGGTTTTTGGATTGTTTACTAGCGCACTCTACGACGGCTACGTCGGCTTCTCTCGGGAGCTCCAGATCTAGGTCAGCTAAAGCTGTCGATTCAACGGACCAATTCAACAATCACTGCCTCAGACGAAAATCGCGACATCAGCTCGGTATCACTTTCGCCTGGCATTGAAGGGCGCAGCGAGGGAATTCTCTGAGGCGCTTGAGGGTAGCAGAATCAACAATTTTTGAACTGGCCTATGACTTTCTGCACTTAAATGTTCCGCGCACATTTGCAAGTTAACAGGCCTGAGACTCGGGCCAGGCCACGTTAACAGTTATTGAATTTTTTCAATCGACCAATCTAAACATACTCTCCTCAAAAATATCTTCGCAGGTGGTGAGCGCCCCCTCTCTGCCGTCGCAACGCAGCCAAGAGGAAATCGTAGCCTTTAAACCGTGACTGGCACACGCACAGGCAATTGATCGTGAACCCAGTTGGAGGCAACGAGTGCGCGGATGCCATCGGCATGCACTTGAGTATTTCCGTCAACCGAGCGCAAACTTACGATTAGAGCGACGTTCATAGGCTCCGCAAGCGGTGGCTCGTTGGCGCGTAACAATGCTTCCAACTGAATTGCCCACTGATCACCAGCGACTCCCTGAGAAAACTGCTTGCGATGGAGTTTGACAGGTGACCATTTACCTCCATGCTCAATCTGCGCTGCCTCGTAGCCATCGGTGCCCTGCTCACCCTCCATCGGCACTTTTCCCTTAATCTTGCCGCTTTCCAGAACACCAAAGCTCACACTTACATTTGCACGGACATACTCAGCCCCCGAGTTTGGATCAAGTGGTGGAGAGTACACGGCTGTGATGATGACTTCCGCGCGAAGCTTGCCGTTGTGCAAAAGTGAGGCAGGGATTGGGTAGGGCGTTTTTCGCCACTTAAAGCCTGGTACCACCAATGCTTCAAACATCATGGTGAAACAGTCATCGGTGTCGTAGAGGGCTGACAGCGCATCCTTCGGTATTCCACCTCCATAGTAGCGGCGCTCGTGAGCACTGTAGTCAGGAGATGCCAATCTTGCCGCATGGATGAGCAAAGCCTTGACGATGTGGGGCGCTACATCAACATTTCTCCTGCCCTCAAGGCTCTGCCAAACGTGTCCCGCAACTGATGACACGATCGGTGCTGCAAAGCTTGTTCCAAAGTTGCCGTAAGGTGCGTTCGTCGTGGCGAGCACCTGAATGCTACTGGCGCCCGCGTTCCAAGCTGAATGAACGCCACCGCCAGCATGCACCAGATCAGGCTTAGGTGTAAACACTGGTCCTGGTCCTCGGCGAGAGTATGGAGCGGGCTCGCCCGCCGCAACCATCGCGCCTGGCGCATCCAAGTGAGCAATCGATCCGACAGTAAGGGCGCGCACAGAATCCCCTGGACTACTCAGGCGGTCTTGCAAGCTGGGACTGGCTGGCCAGCCTCTCCGGGGCAGATCAAGATAGTTGCCAGCCGCGACGACAAAAAGAACTTTGTGCTCATCACTAAGTGCATCGAGTTGTTGTGCAAAGTAGCTGAATTCATGGTCACCGATTTGGCCCGCACCCAACGACAAATTCCATACTTTCACATGGGGCGCCTTGCGAATAGCGTTAGAGAGCCGGATGACAAGGTCAGAGGAATTGCCTCCAGCAGCCTCCAAACCGCATACATCGTGAATTTGGCACGGTGTAGAGGGTAACCATGCATGGGCCCCGTTCAATGATTTTCCGCCTGCGATAAGGGATGCTACTGCCGTGCCATGAACATAGTCCGTGTCAGGGGGCAGAACGTAGGGCTCAGAGCTAGAAATCCAGGGCTGCAGGCTGGTCGCGCCAGCCGAAGCTCCAGTATCAAAAACCCCAATAACTGGCAACTGCACACCTGCAATTGGCGGCGGAATCGGACCGGGGGCAACGCCAGCAATAGTGGCAGCGGAATAGGCTCTTGGCTCAGGAAAAATTGATCGCAGCCCGGGGAAAGCGCTGAGCACTTCAAGAGCCTCATTGCTGATTGCGTCCATTTCCACGCGAAATATTGGTGGTCCCCATCTCTGAACCAGTTCATCGGCTTGAACATTGAACCGATGGAGCAAGTTCCGTAGCGCATCGACATTGCGTGCCGTGGCATCAGCAGCGTTGAAACGAAATAGGCTGAGCAATGCCCTTCCTCGCTTTCGCAACTCTGAAACAGGCACTGTAATACGCCTAGTTTGATCCCAAGCTAAGATCGTATCTATAGCTGAAAGGTTGGCCCGAATCATTTTTGTGTTCCGGCTATTGATTACACCGGCGAGAGCGTGGATGCTTGCTGCATTAGCAGCAACAAGCATCTCTTCAATGCGAGCGACACCTGCTAATTGCAGCCCCGCCTCGGCCGCGAGAGTGTTAGGCCGATGAGATTTTGCAATTGCATTATCACGTAACTTGAAGATCAAAACGCCTGGAGATGCCGGATGGATTGCAATCTCAGGCTTCAGTTTCTTTGCTGCTGTCGCCAACGCGCCGATTAAAGCAGCCCTATACTCCTTAGTTACGGGTACAAGCTCCTTGCTACCACCCCCACCGTTTTCCGGTGCGGAAAGATCTGATGGTTGAAACGGAATTCGTTGAAATGGATTGGCATTACGCGCACTAAGCGCTGTCAACTCCTTTGTCGCCATAGTCACCCTTTTCCCCTAGCGAATTTCTAACTTGGCGCAGCGATATGCCATATGCAGCAGCCAAGACTCTTTGAGAAAAGAACTTTGGATACCAGCGCCGCAGCCACTGAATCTCAGACTGCACACTGTGAAGTCGTAGCTCTTCACCCATCGCTACTGTAAGGCCTAAACGGCGAAATATCTCGACTTCCTCGACATTCATTACTCCTGAGAGGATTGCGGTGCGTTTTGCGTCTAAAGACACTTGCTGGATCGCCGCTCCGGACAAACCTTCTGATCTTTCGGCTAGCTCCTTAAAACTTTGGGCAGATACTGCATCTGAGCCTAGAAACTGTTCCCATAGACGTTGACGTAATTCGACATCGGGTAGCGGCATAGCCAAGCGAAAAGTGAACCTTCGCCATATTGCGTAGTCCAGCAATTGGTCGTGATTGGTCGCTGCCAGCAAAATAGCTTCTTCTGGCAACGCATCAATGTTCTGCAACAACGCAATCACCACTCGCTGCAACTCACCTACATCGCGCTGGTTACCACGCGCAGTGCCCAAAGCGTCAAATTCATCCAGAAAAAGCACGCAGGGCACTTCCTGGGCATAGTCGAAAACACGTCTTAAGTTACGGCTTGTTTGTCCCAGCAAACTGCTGATAAGGGTATCGCACCGGACTGTCAGCAGTGGTAGCTGCAGCTCTCCTGCAATCCAACGCGCAGTCTGGGTCTTCCCAGTGCCAGGTGGACCATGCATGATCAATCGATTGGGTTGGGAAACACCAGCGGCCAAAAGCTTGTCGCGGAAGAGGATGGCAGACAAAAAATCCTGTATTCGAGCCTGCAAACCACTAGGCAGCAGGACTTGGATATCACCGCGTACTGGTCGACTCACATCAACAGTGTTGAGTCGACTGTCTCCATCCACAGGAAGGTTGCCAGGCAGATCCTCATGGATGCCTCGTTGTGCCGCGACAAGTGCCGAGGGTACACGCGCGAGGCGTTCACGGATGGCTGCAGCCTCACGACGGCTCCCATCACGCTCCAACTTGTCTGCCAACAGGCCTGCGTAGTTCGTTGCCATGGACTGATTGGACTTCAGGGCACCGTCAAGGATTTTGAGAATTTCGGAAAGGTGTTCCACTGTGATTTCCAAAAAATGATCCAGTTTAATTCATATTTGATCCGATTAAAACCAATTATGATCCGCTTCATCATAAGAAAAATGATGATTTTTCCAATTTTGATCCGAATTCCGCACTGAGAACTCTTTATCTCTCGACGATCAACGGCTCAAGTGAAGACTGCACGTCGCGGAAGTTGATGGACCAGCTCAGATCTAAGATTTGGATTAAGCCGGCAGTCTCATTGACTCTCCCTAATGTGAAGCCCGGACACTCCATGGCCAAACCTACTAGCAACAGGTCGGCCTTGCGTTCGAAAAATCGTCGCTGTACTAACGAGCTAGCGATCCAGACAGGCAATCGACTGCGCTCAGTCACCATCATAGACAGATACTGTTTTTATATACAGCAAAGATATGAGTACGTTTGCGTGATGGCTTCATCTGCAGCACAGCAAATGTTGCATATCGTCAGGTGCAGGCTCCTACTATCGTGTCGTGATCAGACGCTCGGGAGGTCGATCTCGGTGGTCCAGTAGGGCCGCCGGATAGACCACGACCGCAATGATTGCCAAGCGTCATTAGCACTCGCAGCTATCGCACAGATGTCTAGCGGTGCTTGGCTGATCTCCATGCGTTGGGTACCGACTGCTCGCTTAGACTTCCACCGACAAATCCTCAGCGAGTCACTACAGGCATGCAGGGCAGATTAATGCTGTACACGAGCCGCATATCGAGTGCGAGCACCAAAAACTGGTGCGTGCACGACCCTCATCCTTATGCCCTTGCAGGTCAAGTCTTTCCTATCATCCACAACACTATGCTCGGAATATGGGACTACGCTGCACGCTGTTCCAGTAACCTGTCGATGCAGCTGCGCAGCGCAAGCTCTGCTGCTGTAGTTTCTAGCCACAGCGCGATGACCAACCGGACACCCACCCATGCAAAGAACCACCGACCCTTCGCTGGCCACGCCTGCCGCCTCCAGCCACGCTGCCCCTTCGCAGCTGTTCCAACCCCTCACGCTCTCCCAGCTCACCCTCCCCAACCGCATCGTCATCGCCCCGATGTGCCAGTACTCGGCGCAAGAAGGCAATGCCAATGACTGGCATTTGATGCACTACGGCAGCCTGGCCGTATCGGGCGCGGGCATGCTGGTGCTGGAGGCCACGGCGGTGTCGGCGGTGGGGCGTATTACTGATAAGGACCTGGGTATCTATTCGGATGACAACCAACAGGCGCTGGGGCGGCTGATGGGGTCGCTGCGCAAGCTCTCGGACATTCCGGTGGCCATTCAGCTGGCCCATGCGGGCCGCAAGGCGTCCAGCCATTTGCCTTGGGAAGGCGCTGCGCAGATTGCGCCCGATGCGCCCCGGGGTTGGGTGGCGCAGGCGCCTTCGGCGATTGCCCATGCGGCGGGCGAGGTGCCGCCGGCGGAGATGACGCCTGCCGAGCTGGCAGAGGTGAAGGATGCGTTTGTGGCAGCGGCCAAGGCGGCCGATGCGCTGGGCATTGATGGCATCGAGATCCACATGGCCCATGGCTACTTGCTGCACGAGTTCCTCTCTCCGCTATCGAACAGCCGCAACGATGCCTACGGCGGCAGCCTGGAGAACCGCCTGCGCTACCCGCTGGAGCTGTTTGCCGCCGTGCGCGCGGCCGTGCCTTCGGCCAAGCCGGTGTGGGTGCGTATCTCGGCATCGGATTGGGCGCCGGGCGGCTGGGATATCGATGGCTCGATCGCGCTGGCCCAGGGGCTGAAGGCGCTGGGTTGCAGCGCCATCCATGTGTCCTCCGGCGGGCTGTCGACTGCCCAGCAGATCCCCGTGCAGCCGGGCTACCAGGTGGGTTTTGCCGAGGCCATCAAACAGGCCACCGGCCTGACCACGATTGCCGTCGGCTTGGTGACCGAGCCTGCGCAGGCCGAGCACATTGTGGCCTCGGGCCAGGCCGATGCCGTCGCCATTGGCCGCGCCGCCTTGTACGACCCGCGCTGGCCCTGGCATGCGGCCGCCAGCCTGGGCGCACAGGTGGATGCACCGCGCCAGTACTGGCGCAGCCAGCCGCGTGAGTACAGCAAGCTGTTCCGTGGCGCAGCGGTAGGCGTGCGCTAAGAGCCACTCACACAACCCTTGATACGTCGTTGCCTCGCCGGCCGCGCCAACCCTTGTCGTACTTCTGTACTGCCTGCGGCTTGGCGCCTCGTCGGGGGCGCCCAGTCGGGGGCGCCCAGCCTCAACCTCAAACCTTCGGTTTGCTGGGCCGTGTAAGCGGTTCTAAACACGTTCTGTAAACACCGAGGGCGGCGGCCGCCAAAGCCGCTAAGCTATGCGGATGCCTGCCCGCCCTCCCGTGTTTGCCTCCCCGCCCCACCCCCCAGCTGCAGCCCGCCGTGCCCGCGCGGTGCTGGGCCAGCTCAGCGATATGGATTTGCGGCTGCTGCAGGTCTTCAAGAGCGTGGTGGAGTGCGGGGGCATGTCGGCCGCCGAGCTGGAGCTCAACATCGGCACGTCGACGCTGAGCCGCCATATGAAGGACCTGGAGACCCGCCTGGGCATGGTGCTTTGCCGGCGCGGGCGCGCGGGCTTTGCGCTGACGCCGGAGGGCCACCAGGTCTACGAGGCCACCTTGCAGCTGCTGGGCGGCGTCGATCTGTTCCGCAGCCGCATTGACGATATCCACGCCCGCATGGGCGGCAATCTGGAGATCGCCATCTTCGACAAGACGGTGAGCAACCCGCAGGCCCAGATCCACCGCGCGATTGCGCAGTTCCACGGCCAGGCGCCGGATGTGAACCTGCAGCTGCACGTCAGCTCGATCAACGCGATCGAGCGCGGCCTGATGGATGGGCGCTTTCATGTGGGCATCATCCCGGCGCACCGCAGCTCGGCCAGCCTGGTCTACCGCGATCTGTTTGCCGAGAACATGCAGCTGTACTGCGCCGCCGGCCATGACCTGTGGGAGCAGGCGCATGAAGACCTGGACTGGGAGCAGCTGCGCAGCTACCCGTTTGCCGGCCTGGGTTACCACTCGCCCAATATGGAGCTGAGCCACAGCGTGCGCCTGCCGCGTGCGGCCACCGGGTTTGACCAGGAGTCGATTGCCACCTTGATTTTGTCCGGGTGTTTTTTGGGCTTTCTGCCAGACCACTATGCCGCCAGTTTTGAAAACCAAGGTTTGATGCGGGCTGTGCGGCCAGAACGCTTCCAATACCGCTGCCAATTCGTGGCCATGTGGCGCTTATCGCCTGCGCCGAGCCGTGTGGCGCAAGCCTTCATCGACTGCCTCCTCAACGCCCACACAGCACTTGACTAAGTTGCTATGAAATTAACTTATCCACAGAAACCGGCTTCCCGGTGTGCATTTCTTCTCTAGAGGGAGATTGCAGGGAGTTTCTCACGCAACAACGGGAACATTGCACAAAATTATCCACAGGGTGAGAATCGGAAAACTGCCGCTTTTGCACTGCAGCAAACGCCTGGTGCCAACCGGG
The DNA here is from genome assembly GCF_003105075.1 of Comamonas sp. JNW. Classification (NCBI taxonomy): domain Bacteria; kingdom Pseudomonadati; phylum Pseudomonadota; class Betaproteobacteria; order Burkholderiales; family Comamonadaceae; genus Comamonas; species Comamonas sp. JNW. The sequence continues at coordinate 146,423 of NZ_QETI01000004.1, read as the reverse complement.
CCCCCGGGGTCGCACCTGCGCGACTGCCTCCCTCCGCCCGCAGGCCGGCCAATGCGGCAGGCGTGCGGTTCGGCGCTACCATCGCTACCGTAACGACCACCCTGGACTGCCCCGTGCCCAAGCCCGCGCCCCCTGCCACTCCCCAGCGCCCCAGCCCACCGGGCGCAGCCAAGCCTGCCGCCCCCAAGGCCCGGGCCACGATTGCCGATGTGGCGCTGGCGGCCCAGGTCTCCAAGGCCACGGTCTCGCGCTACCTCAATGGCCGCACCGACATCCTCACCCCCGACATGGCCAAGCGCGTGCAGGAGGCCATTGCCAGCCTGCAGTACCGGCCCAGCCCGATGGCGCAGGCGCTCAAGCATGGCCGCACGCGCCTGATCGGCCTGGCGGTGGCCGATGTGACCAACCCCTTCTCGGTGGCGGTGCTGCAGGGTGCAGAAAAGGCCTGTCAGGCCGCTGGCTACCTGCTGGTGCTGTTCAACCTGGGCAATGAGGCCGGGCGCGAGCGCGATGCCATGCATGCGCTGTCGGCCTACCAGCTCGACGGCATGATCCTCAACCGCGTGGACACCAGCGCCCAGCTCTGGCAGGACGCGCAGCTGCACGGCAAGCCCATCGTGCTGGTGGACCGCTTCCAGGAAGGGATGGACGCCGATTTTGTGACCGTGGACAACCCCGGCGTGGTCCAGATCGCGATGGACCACCTGCAGCAGCAAGGCTTTGACGAAGTGCTGCTGGTGACCGAGCCGATTGCCGATGTGAGCTCGCGCACCGCGCGCCAGCAGGCCTTTGCCCGCTACCTGCAAGGCCAGGCTGGCACGCGGCGCGGCAAATCCGGCGGCATGCAGGGCAATGTGTGGGAGAGCACACCGCACAACGCCAGCGCCTTGCAGCAGCACCTGCAGCAGTGGCAGCAGCAGGCGCTGCAAGCGGGCCGCCACCCCGCCGTGCTGGCCGGCAATGCCGTAGCCAGCCTGCGCGTGGCCACCGCCGTGCATGCACTGGGCTGGGTGCCCGGGCGGGAGCTGGGCATCATCGGCGTGGACGAGACCGACTGGGCCGCGCTGGTAGGCCCGGGCCTGAGCACCGTGGCCCAGCCCACCGATGCACTGGGCCAGGCGGCAGCCACCTGCCTCATCGAGCGCATCCAGGGCCTGCAAAGCCCCGCCCGCACCGTGGAGTTACCAGGCACCATCATTGTGCGCGGCTCGACAAAATCTCCAAACCATTGATTCACAACCACTAAAAACAGCGTTACGCACCAAACTAGGGCAAACCCTAGTAATCGTTCCGTAACCTTGCGCTAAACTGCGGCGCTACTGAAACCGGTTTCAAAAGCGCCGCATCGCCATGAACTACACGTTCCAATTCGACCAGGTCCTGGCAGCCTGGCCGCAGCTATTGCAGGGCACCTGGGTGACCATCCAGCTGTCTTTTCTCGCCATGGTCATCGGCCTGGCCGTCGCTATCGTCTGCGCCTGGGGCAAGACCTCCGGCCCGGCGCCGCTGCGCTTTGTCATCAATGCCTATATCGAGCTGATCCGCAACACGCCCTTTTTGGTGCAGTTGTTTTTCTTCTTCTTTGCGCTGCCGGCCATCGGCCTGCGCTGGTCGCCGCAAACCGCCGCGCTGGTGGCCATGGTGGTCAACCTGGGCGCCTATGCGACCGAGATCATCCGCGCCGGCATCGAGTCCATCCCCAAGGGCCAGATCGAAGCGGGCCTGGCACTGGATCTGAAGCGCTGGGAGATCTTCCGCTTTGTGATCCTCAAGCCCGCGCTCAAGACCATCTACCCGGCGCTGACCAGCCAGTTCATCCTGCTGATGCTCAGCTCGGCCGTGGTGTCTGTGATCTCGGCCGACGACCTGACCTCGGTGGCCGCCAACATCCAGTCCGAGACCTTCCGCAGCTTTGAGGTCTACATCGTCGTGGCCGCCATCTACCTGCTGCTGTCGCTGGCCTTCAACCTGCTGTTCAAGCTCATCTACCAGATGGCCTTGAACTACCCAGACCGCCGATAAGCCCCCTCGGAGAGAAATATGCGTACTTTTGGTTGGCCCGAGTTGTGGTTCATCGTGGAAGCGGCCAAGTGGACCGTGGCCCTGTCCCTGATCGCCTTTATTGGCGGCGCCCTGGTGGGCCTGGTGATTGCGCTGTCGCGCACCTCCGAGAACGGCCTGGCGCGCGGCATTGCCACCGCCTTTACCCAGATTTTTCAGGGCACGCCGCTGCTGCTGCAGCTGTTCCTGGTGTTCTTTGGCGCGCCCATTCTGGGCTTTGAGATCAACCCCTGGGTGGCAGCCGCTGCTGCGCTGATTTTGAACAGCGGCGCGTTCCTCGGCGAGATCTGGCGCGGCTGTATCCAGGCGGTACCACGCGGCCAGTGGGAAGCGGCCGAGGCCTTGTCGCTGTCCTACTTCTGGCGCATGCGCGCCGTCGTGCTGCCCCAGGCGATGAAGATTGCCGTGGCCCCCACCGTGGGCTACCTGGTGCAGATCATCAAGGGCACGTCGCTCGCGGCCATCATCGGCTTTACCGAGATCACGCGCGCCGGACAGATCATCAACAACGCCACCTTCCAGCCAATGCTGGTGTTCGGTGTCGTCGGTGCCGTTTACTTCATCCTGTGCTGGCCACTATCTTTGTGGGCCGGCCGCCTTGAGAAGCGCCAAGCCAGATGAACACCCCGCTGAGTCGCTTACGCGCCTTCCCCCCAGGGGGGACGACGCCCTTGCTGCGGGGCGGCCCTTGCTCGGCGTCCCGCCGATGGGCCCTGCCGCAACAACGCGGGTGCTTCTGACGATAGGCCTGTATTCATTCCTTTTCCCTTCTTGCTGCGTTATTAAACCCTTAGGAGACATGAGCATGCAGATTTCCCGCCGCACTTTCACCTCCGCTGCTGCCGCCCTGGCTGCCAGCGCCCTGTTGCCCCTGACCGCATCGGCCCAGTCGCTGGCCGATCTGAAGAAAAAGGGCAAGATTACGATCGGCATGCTGGTGGACTTCCCGCCCTACGGCATCCTGAACGGCAGCAACCAGCCTGACGGCTACGACGCCGATGTGGCCAAGCTGCTGGCCAAGGAATGGGGCGTGACCGCCGAGATCGTGCCCGTGACCGGCCCCAACCGCATCCCCTTCCTGCTGACCAACAAGGTCGACATGCTGATCGCCTCGCTGGCCATCACGCCCGAGCGCGCCAAGCAGGTGCTGTTCTCCAAGCCTTACTCGGCCGCATCGATCGTGCTGTTTGGCGCGACCAAGACCGCCATCAAGGGCCCGGAAAACCTCAAGGGCCTGCGCGTGGGCGTGGCACGTGCCTCCACCCAGGACGTGGCCGTCACCAAGGCTGCGCCAGAAGGCACGCAGATCCGCCGCTTTGACGACGACGCATCGGCCATGCAAGCGCTGCTGTCGGGCCAGGTCGATGCCATCGGCTGCTCGGTGACCGTGGCGGCGCAGATCGCCAAGCGCGCACCTGCTGGCCAGTTCGAGAACAAGTTCCAGCTGCTGCAGCAGAACATGGCCGTGGCCCTGCGCCCAGGCCAGGACGAAGTGGCCGAAGCCGTGAACGCCTTTATCGCCAAGAACACCGCCAATGGTGAGCTCAACAAGCTGTACCAAAAGTGGTTGGGCGCTGACCTGCCAAAACTGGACTAACCCTAGAACGGGCTCCCCCCTGAGGCGCTGCGCGCCTTCCCCCAGGGAGGCTCTGCAAGACCCTCGCCCCATGGGATGGACGCGGATCGGGATGAGACGCAAGGCGTCTTTTGCAGTCAATAGCGAGCTATTGACAAGGAAGACAACACAGCGAATCGCCCGAGCCCGCGTTCAGACCAAGGCAGGGAGTTTTGCAGAGCCTCCCTAAGAGGGGGACGACGGCACCGCTGCGGGGCGGCCCTTGCTGGCTGTCTCTTAGCTCGGGCATGCCAGTGTTGCAATCATCTTGAAAAACGACTGCTTTATGACGACCCCTTCGCAAGCACCCATCATTCGCCTCCAAGGCGTCGAGAAATGGTATGGCAACTTCCAGGTGCTGACCGATATCAACCTCGACGTGCGTGCCGGCGAGCGTATCGTCATCTGCGGGCCTTCGGGCTCGGGCAAGTCGACGATGATCCGCTGCATCAACCGGCTCGAAGCCATCCAAAAGGGCCAGATCACCGTGGACGGCACGGACCTGACGGGTGACAGCAAGGCGATCGACACCATCCGCAAGGAAGTGGGCATGGTGTTCCAGCAGTTCAACCTGTTCCCGCACCTGACGATTGTCGAGAACTGCATGCTGGCGCCAATGCGCTCGCGCGGCCTGAGCAAGGCCGAGGCGCAGGAGCGCGCGATGCACTACCTGACGCGGGTGCGCATTCCGGACCAGGCGGACAAGTACCCCAGCCAGCTGTCGGGCGGCCAACAGCAGCGCGTAGCGATTGCCCGCGCGCTGTGCATGGCCCCCAAGATCATGCTGTTTGACGAGCCCACCTCGGCGCTTGACCCCGAGATGGTCAAGGAAGTGCTGGACACCATGATCGGCCTGGCTGAAGACGGCATGACCATGCTCTGCGTGACCCATGAAATGGGCTTTGCCCGCAGCGTGGCCGACCGCGTGATCTTCATGGCCGACGGCAAGATCATCGAGCAAGGCCCACCGGCCGCGTTCTTTGACAACCCGCAGCACCCCAAGACCCAGCAGTTCCTGGGCCAGATTCTCAGCAACCATTGATGGTGTGGCGGCGCGGGGGGCGCGCCAGCGCCACGCCCCTGGGCCCGTACAACGCCCATGCCGCAACCGAACACTGTGCACCACGACTTCCTTGATCGCTGCTAGCGCCCCGCCGGCCGGCGGGCGCCAACGGCCACTACAGATAACAACCATGGCCTTGTCTTTGCAAAACGCGGGCTCGCCCGCGCTGATCTCCCTCACCTCGTTCGGCAATGCCGAAGTGCGCCGCCACGGCCAGCTCTACTTTGCCCGGCTCTCGCACCGCGCAGGTGCCAACGGCTATGAAGTGCGCGAAGAGCTGCTGCTGAATGCCGCCCAGGAACTGCCCGCGCTGGCCGCCTATGGCCGCGAGCACCAGCTGGACCTGGTCTACTCCTGCCCCCAGCCGCTGTTTGCGATGGACGGCAGCCTGAACACCGCCGCCGTGCAACACGCGATAGCCGCCAGCCATACCTTGGGCGCCACCTGGCTCAAGATGTCGATCGGCGGCTTTGCCAGCCAATCGGTCGCACATTCGGCCCAGGGCTTTGCGGCGCTCAAGAGCGCCATCGATGGCGCGGGCCTCACCTTGCTGATCGAGAACGACCAGACCACGGCCGCCGGCACCGTGCAGGCACTGCAGCGCTTCTTTGCCGCTGCCGATGCCGCTGGCCTGAGCTTGCCGATGACCTTTGACATGGGCAACTGGCACTACCTGGGCGAATGCGCGCTGCAAGCGGCCCAGCTGTTTGGCAGCCGCGTGGCCTATGTGCATGCCAAGGGCGTGCAACGCCTGCCCGCCAAATGGGTGGCCGTGCCGCTGGCCGAATCGGCCGCCGCCTGGCGCGCCATTTTGCGCGCGCTGCCCAGCGATGCACCCCGCGCCATCGAGTACCCGCTGATCGGCGACGACCTGGTCGCCGTCACCCAGCAGGAGCTGGCCGTGCTGCGCGACGCCACGGCACTGCAGGCCAAAGCCTCCTGATCAGCTCCCAACAAACCAACAGCTACCAGCACCCAAGAGAGACACGGCCATGACCACCAAGACCTTTGATGTCGCCACCTTTGGCGAAGCGATGATGCTGCTGATTGCCGACCGCGCCGGCCCGCTGGAGAACGCCGAGTTCTTTACCAAGCGCATTGCAGGCGCCGAGATCAATGTGGCCACCGGCATGGCACGCCTGGGCTTCAACACCCACTGGGCCAGCCGCCTGGGTGCCGATTCGATGGCGCGCTACCTCATCAACCAGATGAAGAGCGAAGGCGTGAACTGCGAGCATGTGGTGCTGGACCCGGCGCAAAAGACCGGCTTCCAGATCAAGGGACGCAGCGATGACGGCAGCGACCCACAGGTGGAATACCACCGCAAGGGCTCGGCCGCCAGCCTGATGACCCCGGCTGACATCGATGAGCCCTGGTTGGCCTCGGCCCGCCACCTGCACGCCACCGGCGTGTTTGCCGCGATCTCGCAGACCAGCCTGGCCACTGCCCAGCGCACGCTGCAAATCGCCCGCGCAGCGGGCAGCACCATCTCCTTTGACCCCAACCTGCGCCCCACCCTGTGGCAGGACGAGGCCACGATGCGCCGCGAGATCAATGCGCTGGCTGCGGGCGCCGACTGGGTCTTCCCCGGCCTGGCCGAAGGCGAGCTGCTGACCGGCCACAAAACGCCCGAAGCGGTGGCCCGGTTCTACCGCGACCAGGGCGCAAGCCTGGTCGTCGTCAAGCTCGGCGAAGCAGGTGCCTACTACGATGACGCCCAGGCCGGTACCGGCTATGTGGCCGGCTGCCCGGTCGAAAAGGTGGTGGACACCGTGGGCGCCGGCGACGCGTTTGCGGTGGGCGTTATCAGCGGCCTGCTCGACGGCCGCTCGGTGGCCGATGCCGTCAAGCGCGGCTGCTGGATTGGCGCGCTGCAGGTGCAGGTGCTGGGCGACTCCGAAGGCTTGCCGACCCGCGAAGCCTTGACCGCCGCCGGCTATTGATTTCAACGCATCCAGGAGCAGCAATGAGCAGCAACCGCCACCAGATTTTGGTTTTTCGTGAACTGCCCGAGGACCAACTGGCCCGCCTGCAAGCCGCGCATGACGTGACCGTGGCCAACCCGCGCGTCGCAGCGCAGCGCGATGCGTTTTTTGCAGCGCTGCCCCAGGCCCAGGCGCTGATCGGGTCGAGCTACCCGATCACCGATGCGCTGCTCGATGAAGCACCGCAGCTGCGGGTGATCTCCAGCATCTCGGTGGGGGTGGACAACTACCCGCTGGCATCGCTGCGCGAGCGCGGCATTGCGCTGTGCCACACGCCCGGCGTGCTGACGGAGACGACGGCCGACACCATCTTTGCGCTGCTGATGGCCACCAGCCGCCGCATTCCGGAGCTGGCGATGTATGTGCGCTCGGGCCAATGGCAGCGCAATATTGGCGAAGAGCTGTTTGGCTGGGATGTGCATGGCAAGACGCTGGGCATTCTGGGCATGGGCCGCATCGGCATGGCGCTCGCCCGGCGCGCGGCGCTGGGCTTTGGCATGCGCGTGCTCTACAACAACCGCAGCGTGGTGCCCGAGAGCGAATTGGGCACGCTGGCCGGCCAGGTGCATTATGTGGCGCGCGATGCGCTGATGCGCGAGGCAGATTTTGTCGTCTCCGTGGTGCCATCGACCCCCGAGACCAAGCACCTGCTGGGGGCTGACGCCTTTGCGATGATGAAGCCCAGCGCCATCGTCATCAACGGCTCGCGCGGCGCGATCGTCGATGAGGCCGCCTTGCTGCATGCGCTCGATACCGACCAGATCCGCGCCGCCGGCCTGGATGTGTTTGCCACCGAGCCGCTGCCGGTCGAATCGCCCCTGCGCACCCATGCCAAGGTGGTGGCACTGCCGCATATCGGATCGGCCACGCACGAGACCCGCCACGCGATGGCCGAGATGGCGACCAGCAACCTGCTGCAGGTGCTGGCGGGTGAGAAGCCTGCAGGCGGGTTTGATCTGAGCCAGGCCTGAGCTGAGGGAGACGGGCCAAGCGCAGGAGCGCCCGCATAATGGCCGCTCGGCATTCTGGTGTCCAGCACGGCGCCAGCGGCCACCCACTTTCTCGTCTTGTCTCCTGACTGCGGCATGCCTTCGACTCTCCAGGTTCTCTCCCTCGCCTCCCCCTCTGCCGGCTACCGCCGCATCCGCTTTGCCGGCGCGCAGCTGGCGCCTTTTTGCCAGCACGACAACATCCACTGCCGCCTGGTGTTTCCAGCGCCGCAACGCGACGGAGCCAGCAGCACACGCGTCTACACCGTCCGCGCCTTCGATGCCGATGCGCAATGGCTGGAGATCGATTTCTTGCTGCATGCCGATGCCGGCCCGGGCGCCTGCTGGGCCCAGCAGGCGCAGGTCGGCGACTGTGTCGAGATCCTCAAACCCGGTGGCCGCACGGCCCGCATTGCCGACTGGATGGTGCTCGCTGGTGACGACAGCGCGCTGCCCGCACTGGCCCGCATCGCAGAGCGGCTGCCTGCCAGCACGCGCGGCCATGTGGTTTGCGAGATAGCCGACCCGCAGGACGCGATCGACATACGCCTGCCACCCGGCATGCAGTGGCATTGGCTGTACCGCGCAGGCGCAGCTGCAGGCACCGGCGAGCAGCTGCAGCGGGCGGTGCAAGCACTGGATTGGAGCGCCGCAAAAGCTACTGAAGGCGCCAGCCGCTTTTTATGGGTAGGCGCCGAGTTTGCCACCGCGCAGGCGCTGCGCGCCTGGGCAGTGGACAGCCTGGGGCTGGGCAAGCAGGAGCAGCTGATCGTGGCCTACTGGCGCCGGGGTATGAGCGAGAACGAGCTGCGCGCGCCCAAGGCGGACCTGGAAAAAACCTAGACCCTGTTTTTAGATCTCCGCCGAGCGCGAAATATGCCGGCGCAGCAGCGCCGCGGCATAGTCGGCATCGCCTTCCTTGAGCGCCTTGAGAATGCCCAGGTGGTCGGTGCAGGCCTGGCGGATGTGCTGCTCGCTCAAATGGCTGAAATGCGCAAACTCCGAGATCTTGCGCAGCGAGTTCTGCCGGCGCACCGACTCGATCAAAAAGCGGTTGCGCGACCAGGACACCAGCGTTTCATGAAAATTCGCATTGGCCTTGAACCACACATCCTGGCGCAGCTGCTCAACGGGCATCTGCAAGATATCTGACTGCTCGCGGAACAGCTGCTGCAGCTGCTCGGGATCGGGCGCAAAGTCCGCCATCTTGAGTGCGCCGCATTCGACGATCAAGCGGAAGTCATAGCTCTCATGCACGGCCTGGGGGTTGTCCAGGCTCTCGGTAAAACGCCAGCCATGGCCGGGCAGGCGCTCGGTCAGGCCCTCGGCGGCAAAGCGCATCAGCACGCGGCGCACGGCGCCCCGGGTCACGCCAAACAGCTCCACCAGCTGCGCCTCGGAGACTTCGCCGGCCAGCTGGCCACTGGCGCGGTGGTTCATGATCTGGCTATACAGCGCCTCGGCCTCAGAAGGGGGCACCAGCTGCTCCAGCGCATCGTCGCCATCGGGCACGCGCTCGACCCGAAAACCCCGGCCCGGGTGGTAGGCCACCAGGCCCTGGGCCGTCAGCAGCATCAGCGCCTGGCGCACCGGCGTGCGCGAGACCTTGAGCTCATCGGCCAGGTGCAGGTCGGAGATGCGGTCGCCCACGCGCCAGCGGCCGCCATGCATCAGCGCCGTCAGCTGGCGCGCGACGTCGATCTGCAAAGAACTCAGCGATTGCTTCAAACCGATTCTCCCCTGGGTAGTGCTGCTGCGGCCCGCGCCTGCGCAATGCGGCGGCAGTGGCGGTGGCGCGCAGCATCTTGTTTTTGCCGGCCAGCCCCGAGCATACGCGCCAGGCTTCCCGTCTTGGCAGCATCCTTCATCGTAGTTTCCCTAAGTTTTGTTTGATTCTATAAAAAACAAATTGACAGTCAATGACCACGAAATTAATGTATTAAAAGTTCACAAAACACAAAAGGAAAAAGATGTCGCCGTTTCCACTCGTCACGCTGTCTGGCGCCCCCCAAGCCCGTGGGCGCCAGTATGGCGCGGCGCTCAAAGACCGCATTGCCCGCAGCGCAGCCCTCTACGGCGGCGCGCTGGAGAAGTACGGCATCAGTGCCGCACACAAGGCCGCGCTGATCGCCGAGTACGCCCAGAAGATCGCCGCCTTTGACGAGAACTACCTCGAAGAAATGCGCGGCATTGCCGAAGGATCGGGCGTTGCGCTCGACGACATCGTGATGATCAATGCCCGCACCGAGGTGGTGGCCCTGGCGCGCGCCCAGTCCACCAAGCCCGTCGATGACGAGCTGGACGACGGCTGCACCGGCGCCATGCTGCTGCCCGAGCGCAGCGCCTCGGGCAACCTGATCCATGGCCAGAACTGGGACTGGCGCGCCGAATGCGCCGAGACCGGCGTGGTGCTGCGCGTGCGCCAGGACCATGGCCCCGACTACCTGACCTTTGTCGAAGCCGGCGGCCTGGCCCGCAGCGGCCTCAACGCCGCAGGCATCTCGATCACCGCCAACTACCTCGAATGCGAGCGCGACTACACCAAGCTGGGCATTCCGCTGGGCCTGATCCGCCGCAAGGTGCTGGAGCAGGAACACTTTGCGCTGGCCGCCAAGGCGGTGGCCACCACGCCCAAGTCCTGCTCCAACAACATCATGGTGGCATCGGCCGCGGGCTTTGGCATTGACTTTGAATGCGCGCCCGACGAGGCCTTCCCGCTCTACCCCGAGGACGGCATGATCGTGCACGCCAACCACTGGGTCAGCCCGGTGGCGCTGGCCAAGCTGCGCGACACCGGCATCCCCCATGTGCCCGAGAGCTTTTACCGCGACTGGCGGGTGCGCAAGATCCTGCAGGAGCAAGGCCGCCTGCTGACGCGCGAATCGCTGAAGAAGGCGCTGTTTGACGACTTCCTCTCGCCGTATGCGGTATGCCGCCCACCGCGCCCCGCCGATGGGGGCAACCTGACCGCCACCGTCGCGATGATCGTCATGGAGCCGGCGCTGGGCATCATGGAGATCGCGCCGCTGCCGGCCATCAACCGCCAGTTCACCACCTACCGCCTGCATGGCGATGGCGCGGCTGAACCTTCTGCCGCCGCCGCTGCGGCGCTGGAGCACTGAGCGCCATGTGGAAATTCGCTGCCACCCGCATCGGCATGGCGATTCCGACCTTGGTGATCGTGGCGCTGGCCGTCTTCATTCTGGTGCGCCTGATCCCCGGTGACCCGGCAGCGCTGATGCTGGGTGACTCGGCCGATGCCGCATCGCTGGCGGCCCTGCGCGAGCAGCTGGGCCTCAACGCCAGCCTGCCCACGCAGTTCCTGGTCTGGTCCGGCCATGTGCTGCAGGGCGACCTGGGCCAGTCCATCTCCAACCGCCAACCGGTCGCCGCGCTGATCTGGGAGCGCTTTGCCGTCAGCGCCCAGATCGTGCTGCCTGCCGTGCTGCTGGCTACGCTGGTCGCCGTGCCGCTGGGCATGCTGGCCGCCTGGCGCCAGGGCCGCCTCACCGACCTGGCGCTGGTCGCCACCGCCACCTTGCTGCTGTCGCTGCCAGCCTTTTGGATGGGGCTGCTGCTCTTGATGTTCTTCGCGCTCAAGCTGGGCTGGTTTCCGGTGGTCGGCTTTGTCGCCTTTGGCGAGAACCCGCAGCAGGCGCTGCTCTACCTGGTGCTGCCCATCACCACCTTGCTGCTCCATGAGATCGGTGTGATCCTGCGCATGACCCGCGCTTCCACGCTGGAGGTGCTGCACCTGGACTACATCACCCATGCCCGCGCCAAGGGCCTGAGCGAGATGACGGTGATGCTGCGCCATGCGTTCAAAAGCGCCTTTGGCCCCACCTGGACCCTGCTGGGCCTGATTCTGGGCAACCTGCTCGCCGGGGTGGCGGTGATCGAGACCGTGTTCACCATTCCCGGTCTGGGCCGTCTGCTGGTTGATGCGATCTTTGCCCGCGACTACCCGCTGATCCAGGGCTGCCTGCTCTTCATCGCCAGCATCTATGTCCTGGTAAACCTCTTTGTGGACCTGCTCTACCCCATTTTTGACCCCAGGGTGGCCGCATCATGAACCGCCGCTCCCTCTCCTTCTGGCTGGGCGCTGGCCTGGTCTCCGTGGTGGTCGTCGTGGCCTTGCTGGCCACGTTCTGGACGCCGTATGACCCGCTCAAGCTGGACTTCAAGACCCGCCTGGCAGCGCCCGGCTGGCAGCACTGGATGGGCACCGACGAGCTGGGCCGCGATGTGCTCAGCCGCCTGATGCGTGGCACCGCCACCAGCATCCGCATCAGCCTCAGCACCGTGTTTCTGGCCACCTTCTTTGGTGTTCTGATTGGCGCGCTCAGCGGCTACCTGCGCGGCTGGCCCGACCGCATCCTGATGGCCATCAACGATGCGCTGCTGGCCTTCCCGGGCCTGTTGATGGCGCTGGGCCTGCTGGCGGTGTTTGGCGCCAGCACCAGCGGCATCATCATCGCGCTGGCACTGGCCTATGCGTCATCGGTGGTGCGGGTGGTGCGCGGCACGGTGCTGGGCCTGCGCGAGCGTGATTTTGTGCGTGCCTCGCGCGTCATGGGCAACTCCGAGACCTACACCTTGCTGCGCCATGTGCTGCCCAACTGCATTGCACCGGTGATCGTCATGGCCACCTCCATGTGTGGCTGGATCATCCTGGCCGAGAGCTCGCTGAGCTTTCTGGGCCTGGGCGTGGCGCCACCGGCACCCACCTGGGGCAACATGCTGGCGGGCAGCCGCTCCTATGTCAGCCAGGCGGCCTGGCTGGCGATTTTCCCAGGGCTGGCGATCTCGCTGGCACTGCTGGGCATCAACCTGCTCGGCGACGCCCTGCGCGACCGGCTCGACCCACGCATGCGGAGGCGCGTATGACCCCATCCCCTACCCTGCTGCAGATCCAGAATCTGAGCCTCTCGGCCGGCGCCGGCAAACTGGTGGTGCGCAATGCATCCTTGCAGCTGGCCGCTGGCGAGATTGTCGGCATTGTCGGTGAATCGGGCTCGGGCAAGACCATGCTCAGCCGCGCCGTGATGCGGCTCACGCCCCATGCCATCAGCCGCAGCGCGGGCGACATCCTGCTGGACGGCCAGTCGCTCTATGCGATGAACGAGCGCCAGCTGCGCGCTGTGCGCGGCCCGCGCGTGGCCATGGTGTTCCAGGAGCCGATGACCTCGCTCACGCCCACCCTGAGCATTGGCGAGCAGCTGCTCGAAGGCCTGCGCATGCACCTGCCCCAGGCGCGCGAAGAGCACATGCCGCGCATCCACGCGATGCTCGAGCGCGTGGGCCTGCGCGATACCCAGCGCATCCTGAGCGCGTTTCCGCATGAGTTCTCGGGCGGCATGCGCCAGCGCATCATGATCGCCTCGGCCATGCTGCTGCGCCCGGCGCTGCTGATTGCCGACGAGCCCACCACGGCGCTGGACGCCGTGGTGCAGCGCGAGGTGATGGAGATGATGCTGGAGCTGACGCGCGAGAACGGCACCGCTGTGCTGCTGATCAGCCATGACCTGCCGATGGTGGCCCGCTACGCGGACCGCATGGTGGTGATGAAGCAGGGCGACATCGTCGAGACCGGCCCCACCGCCCAGGTGCTGGCCGCCCCCGCGCATGACTACACGCGCCAGCTGCTGCGCACCCTGCCCCAGCGCCGCGCACCGCGCCAGATCGACCGCACGGCCCCGCTGATGTCGGCCCGCGACCTGGTGCTGGAGTTTGGCGGCCGCCAGCGCTGGTTCCGCAAGGGGGCACCGGCGCGCGTGCTCAAGGGCATCAGCCTGGATATCTTCCCCGGCGAGGTGGTGGCCGTGGTCGGCGAATCGGGCTCGGGCAAGACGACGCTGGGCATGATCCTGTCGGGCCTGCTGCAGCCCACCAGCGGCAGCCTGCGCTACAAGGGCCAGCCCTTGCTGCCGGGCAGCCCGGGCTTCAAGGACTACCGCTACAACTGCCAGATGGTCTTCCAGGACCCCTACTCATCGCTCGACCCGCGCATGACGGTGCAGGCCCTGGTGGCCGAGGCGCTGCGCATGGCCGAGGGCCTGAGCGCCAGCGACAAGCGCGAGCGCGTCCAGCAGGCGCTGGCCGATGTGGGGCTAGGCGGCGATTTTGCGACACGCTACCCGCATGAGCTCTCGGGCGGCCAACGCCAGCGCGTGGCCATTGCCCGGGTGCTGGTGCGGCGCCCCGCGCTGATGATTGCCGACGAGGCGGTCTCTGCGCTCGATGTGACGGTGCGCGCCCAGGTGCTGGACCTGCTGGCCGAGCTGCAGCAGCGCTATGGCTTCTCGTGCCTGTTCATCAGCCACGACCTGGGCGTGGTCGAGCAGATTGCCGACCGGGTCATCGTCGTGCAAGGCGGGGTGATTGCCGAGCAGGGCACGCGCGACGCCGTGTTTGACGAGCCGCAGAACCCCTATACGCGCCAGCTGCTCGATGCCATCCCGATGCTGCAGGCGACGCCCGATGGCGGCGTGCACCTGCGCTGGCGCCATGCCAACGCCCATGCGGACAACGCCGCCTGCCATGCCTAAAAATTCAGCAAACTTTCAGGAGTCCTTTATGTCATCCCCTCCCGCCCGCCAGGGTCACGGCATCCAACTGAGCTTTTACGACTTTGGCGCCACCACCTTTTTTGCCAGCCAGTTCGACCAGCGCTTCAGCTACTGCCTCTACGTGCCCAAGAACTACAGCGAAAGCGAGGACAAGCTCTATAACCTGGCGGTGATCGTGCACGGCACGGGCCGCACCGCCAGCCAGTACCGCGACCGCTTTGCCGACTTTGCCGACCGCAATGACTGCATCGTGCTGGCGCCGCTTTTCCCCGCCGGCATTGGCGTGGCGGGCGATCTGGCCAACTACAAGCGCATTCTTTTCCATGGCATCCGCTATGACCAGGTGCTGCTGTCCATGGTCGATGAGGTGGCGGCCAAGTACCGCGTGCGCAGCCAGCGCTTTTTGATGTACGGCTTCTCGGGCGGCGGCCAGTTCTGCCAGCGCTTTTTTCTGCTGCACCCCGAGCGCCTGCAGGCCGTCTCGATTGGCGCGCCGGGCGTGGTCACCCTGCTCAACACCGACTACGACTGGTGGGTGGGCGTGCGCGATATCGAGCAGCGCTTTGGCCGCACGCTCAACCTGGCCGCGATGCGCGAGGTAGCCGTGCAGACCATCATCGGCACGGCCGACACCGCCACCTGGGAGATCACCATTCCGCGCGACAGCGCGCTGTGGATGGATGGCGCCCAGCTGCAGGGCGACAACCGCATCGAGCGCATCACCGCGCTGGCCGACAGCTTTGCCGCGCATGGCATCCGCGTGCAGCGCGACACCGTGCCCGGCATTGCGCACGAGCCCTTCAAGGTCATCGAGCCGGTCGAGGCCTTCTTGCAGCAGTGCCTGCGCACGCCGCAAGCTGCCTCGGTGTAAGAACCTGTTCCAAGCCCCCACGCCACCGTCCCCACCACCACAAGGAAGACCATGCCCACCAGCCGCTCTCTTTGGTCGCCCGCGCTGCTTGCCGCAGCCTGCGCGCTCAGTGCCCACAGCCAGGCCGCCGGCGCCCCCGATATGCTGCGCGTGGCGCTGCATGCCGATATCGCCAGCGTCAACCCCGGTGTCAACCGCGACGCCAACTCCGACATGGTGATGGCCCATGTGGTCGAGGGCCTGGTGGCCTATGGCGAGGACCTGACCATCAAGCCCATGCTGGCCAGCAGCTGGAAGGCCAATGACGACAGCACCAGCTACGACTTCAAGCTGCGCCCGAATGTGCGTTTTCACAATGGCAAGACCTTGTCGGCCGCCGATGTGGTGTGGAACTTCAAGCGCTACCTCGATCCCAAGACCAACTTCCAGTGCATCAACCGCTACAACGGCAAGATCGGGCCGGCGCTGCAGGAGGTGAAGGCGGTCGACGCGCAGACCGTGCGCTTCAGCTTCTCGGCGCCTGCGCCCAACTTCTTGATGACCCTGGCCACCATCCAGTGCACGCCCTGGATCATCCATCCTGACTCGGTAGCTGCCAACGGCAGCGTCAGCCAGGTGATCGGCACCGGCCCCTACAGCTTTGCCGAGAAGCAGACCGGCCGCTACACCGAGCTCAAGCGCTTTGCCGACTACAGCGCGCTGCCCGGCGCGCGCGATGGCTATGCCGGCAACAAGCAGGCCAGCATTGCCACCTTGCGTTTTGTCACCGTGCCCGATGCCAGCACCCGCTCCAACGGCGTGCTCTCGCGCGACCTCGATGTCATCGACGATGTGGACCCCGACACCATCAAGGTGCTCAAGGACAAGGGCGTGCAGGTGGAGGTGCAACCCACCCCGAGCTGGGTGGTGCTGCAGCTGCAGACCGAGGCGCCGGCGCTCAAGGATGTGCGCATGCGCCAGGCGATTGCCAAGGCGCTGAGCCTGCCCGATGTGGCCGAAGCCGCCGGCAAGGGCCTGTTCACGCCCAACCCCTCGGTGATATCGCCGCTCAGCCCCTACTACGACCAGCGCAGCAAGGCCTGGCCCGGCTATGACCCGGTGGGCGCCAGCGCACTGGCCAAGCAGGCGGGCTACAAGGGCCAGCCCATCACGCTGCTGGTGGCCAACCGCCAGGAGCGCGTGCAGCTGGCCACCATCTTGCAGGCGCTGCTGGGCTCGGCCGGCATCAACATCGACATCAAGGTGCGTGACTGGGCCTCGCAGCTCGATCTGTACGGCAAGGGCCAGTACGAGCTGGCCATCTTTGCCTACTCGGCGCGGCTCGATCCCTTGCTGATGTATGAATCGCTGATCGGCGACAAAAAGGCCGAACCCACCCGCCAGTGGGACGATGCGCAGGCCTCGGCCTTGCTCAAGCAGGTGGCGATGGAGCGCGACCCGGCCCGCCGCAAGGACCTGTTCAACCAGCTCCATGCGCTGATGGCCAAGGAGGTGCCGATCATCGGCCTGTACAACCTGCCCGTCGTCACCGCGATGGCGCCCAGCATCAAGGGCTACAAGGGCTGGCCCGCCGGCACGCACCGCTTCTGGGGCGTGACCCGCGCCGTGCCCTAAAGCCGCCTCTGCGCGTGGCCAGAACTGCCTGGTTCTGCCACGCGCCCGCCTCTTTCCCCGCATTCCGCTCTCTGCGTTTCACACCCTGTATGTCTTTTTCTGCAACCGACTACCGCCTGGCCGACGCCATGGCACTGGCCCAGGCCATCCGCGCTGGTGCGCTCACCCCCCAGGCGGCGGTGGACCATGCCTTTGACGCCATCGAGCGCTGCAACCCCCAGCTCAATGCCGTGATCCTGACGATGCGCGCGCAGGCCGAGGAGCAACTGCGCCAGCTGCCCGCCAATGCGCCGCTGCGCGGCGTGCCGGTGCTGCTCAAGGACGACTGCCCCAGCTATGCCGGGGCGGCGATGTCCTATGGCTCGCGCGCGGCGCTGGGCCATGTCTCGACCACC
Organism: Comamonas sp. JNW; assembly: GCF_003105075.1. NCBI lineage: Bacteria > Pseudomonadati > Pseudomonadota > Betaproteobacteria > Burkholderiales > Comamonadaceae > Comamonas > Comamonas sp. JNW. Next base: position 129,261 of record NZ_QETI01000004.1, on the reverse strand, counting down.
GACCACACCCTCGTGCGCCGCTACCAGCAGGCGGGCATGGTGATCGTCGGCAAGACCAATCTGCCCGAGTTCTCGGCCAATGTGGCCACCGCGCCCAGCCTGCATGGCCGCACCCTGAACCCCTGGAGTGCTGCGCACAATGTGGGCGGCTCCTCGGGGGGCTCGGCTGCGGCGGTGGCCGCCCGCATGGTGCCGCTGGCCTATGGCAATGACGGCGCGGGCTCGATCCGCATACCGGCGGCCTGCACGGGGCTGTTTGGCCTGCGCCCCTCGCGCGGCCGCGTGGCCTGCGGCCCCGTCTCCAGCGAGAACTGGGGCGGTCTGGTGAGCCACCATGTGCTCACGCGCAGCGTGCGCGACTCGGCCCTGATGCTGGACCTCACTGATGCGCTGGAGCCCGGCTCGCTCTATGCCGCGCCCGCCAAGGCCGAAGCCTTTAGCCAGGCGCTGCTGCGCCCGCCCGGGCGGCTGCGCATTGGCGTGCTGCAGGATGCGGACCCGGCCCAGGCGCTGGATGGCGACATCCTGCAGCGCCTGCAGGACACGCGCCGCCTGCTGCAGGAGCTGGGCCATGCGACCGAAGAGGCGCACTGGAACTTTTCGCACAGTGATCTGGCCGCTGCTTTTAGCCGCATCATTGCCGCCTACACCGCGCTGGAAGTGGATGACCTGGTGCGCAGCACCGGCAGGCCAGCGACGGCGGAGTTCTTTGAACCGGTGAACCTGGGCCTGGCCGAGCAAGGGCGGCGTCTGGGCGCTGTCGAGCTGTTGGGCGCGCGCAATACCTGCAACAGCATCGCCCGGCGCATGGGCGAGATGTTTGGCCGCTATGACCTGCTGCTCTGCCCGGTAATGCCGACCCTGCCCCAGGGCCTGCAGGCGCTCGATGTGCGCCAGCCCGATGCGCAGCACTTCATGCAGGAGTTCATGGATGCGACCGTGTTCACCCGCCCGGCCAATGCGGCCGGCGTGCCCGCGATGAGCGTGCCGCTGTGGCAAAGCGCCAGCGGCCTGCCCATGGGCATGCAGTTCATCGCGCCCTATGGCGCAGAAAGCCGGCTGCTGCAGTTGGCCGCGCAGCTGGAGCAGGCCCTGCCCTGGGACCCGCGCCTGCCCCCCGTCCACGCTTGATTCCAGATCCCTATGCTCTACACCAAACCCTATTACCAACCCCAGCAGCCCGCTCAGATCAAGGAGCTGGTCGACCGCGTGGTGCTGGGCACCCTGGTCACGCCGCACAGCGAAGGCGTGGCGCTGTCCCACCCGGTGTTCCGGCTCGACACCACGCGTGGCGCACTGGGCACCGTGGTCTCGCACGTGGCATCGGCCAGCGACCATGTGCGCTTTCTGCGCCAAGGGCTGCCGAGCATCGCCATCCTGATGGACCCGGGCGGCTATATCTCGCCGTCCTGGTACCCCAACTACCCGCAGCGCGACAGCGCGCCGACCTGGGGCTTTCAGGTAGTGCACCTGCATGGCACGCCGCGCATGCTGGAAGAAGATGAACTCGTCGCCCACCTGCAGGACCTGGTAGGCCATATGGAGCGTGGCCGCCGCTGCCCCTGGGACAGCAGCGAGCTGGGCCCCGGCGGCATGGAGCGGCGCCTGCCCGGCATTGTGGGCTATGAGATGCCGGTGGTGCGCTGTGAAGCCAAGTTCAAGCTCGGCCAGGACGAACGCCCGGCCGACATGCGCGGCGCCGTCGAGCGCCTGCGCGAGCAGAACCAGCATGCGCTGGCCGATACCATAGAGCAGCACTGCCAACTCCAACAACCATGACCACCCCAGACAAACAGACCGACCCCATCGCCGATGCCATTGCGCGCCACCACAGCGGCCTCAGCGCCGTGCCGGAGGCCGCCGCCTTCCATGCCTGGGTGGCGCAGCAGCGCGGCAGCTGGAGTGGGCTGCTGCCCGGCCTGGCACAGGCGCGCATGGGCCATATCGATTTCCGCAGCCCGGATTCGGCCGTGGCCGCCGCCAGCGCCAGCATGGACCGCGAGAGCGCCATCCGCGCCTATGAGGACCTGCAGCAGCGCCAGGGGTTTGAGATGGGTGTGGGCCACTGGATGGAGCAGCGCTGCGTCTACCAAAGCAGCAACTACGCATCCACCCGCCTGGCGGGCGCGATGCGCGACTGCCACCTGGGCCTGGACCTGTTTGCGCCCGCAGGCACCGCGCTGCGGCTGCCGCTGGCCGCAGAGGTGGTGGTTGCGGAGGTGCGTGATATCCGGCTGGACTATGGCGGCATGCTGGTGCTGCGCCACCAGGGCCCTGCACACCCTCAGTTTTTCAGCATCTGGGGACATCTGAGCCATGCATCGGCCCGGCGCTGGCAGCCGGGCGATCAGATTGCCGCAGGTACCGAGTTTGCCCAGCTGGGCGACTTTGCTGAAAACGGCTGGTGGCTGCCCCATCTGCACCTGCAGCTGTGCCTGCTGCGCCTGCCCGACTTCAGCGACGCACCCGGTGTCGGCGAGCAGGCCTTTGCGCCGGTCTGGCAAGACATCTTCCCCAACCCGGCGCCGCTGCTGCGCGCCGATGATGAGGCGCTGCGCAGCTAATTACTGTGCGGCTGGGTCGCAGCGCACCTGGTTCATATAGATCGAGCAGTTGTACTTGTTGCCCTGAAAGCTCGCCTGGTAGCGCGTCGATTCGCGCTGGCGGTCAAAGCCAAAGACCTGCACATGGGCCTCGGTGCTGCTGAAGTAGTTGGCGGTTTTCTCGGCGATCACCTGGTCCGACAGCACCGCATTGCTGCCAATGGGCGCCACCACATCGCAGCCCTGCAAGGCCAGCACGGCCACGCACAGGGCGGGCCAGGCGGCCAGGGGCAAAGACTTGCGCAAGATGGAGGGGGTCATGGAGGCATCCTGTAGGTAGCGGCAATGCGCTACTGTCTCACATCCCGTCGGTCCTGTCAGGAGGTGGTGCGTCAGGCTGCTTGCGCTTCGGCAGGCACGGCAGCCGAGCGCGCATTCCAGCGATGCCAGGCCTTTTCATGGAAGAAAAAGGCAAAGGCCTGCACCGTGGGCTCGAGCAAGCTCAACGTGAGCGAGGCAATCAGGTTGCCGGTGACGGCATAGGCCACCATCGCAGCCACCGTGATGTGGATCAGGTAGTAGCTGGCGGTCTTTTTGAGGGTTTGGCGGTTGTTCTGCAGGCTGCGGCGGAGGGAGGACATGGCGGGCTCTTTCTTGCAATGAGGGCCACTAACACAACCCTTGATACGTCGTTGCCTGGCCGGCCGCGCCAAGCCTTGCCGTACTACTGTACTGTCTGCGGCTTGGCGCCTAGTCTCAACCGCAAACCTTTGGTTTGCTGGGTCGTGTTAGCGGCCCTAAATCAATGACAGTGCTGTAAATGATATTTATTAGCAATGGCAAAGGCCAATGAATCCTCGCTAAAAACAGCATAGGTCAGCGCAATGCCTGCCGTCACGGGCAGGCGGCCCGCGCGCCAAGGCCTGCGCTATGATGCGGTGCGGTTGCCGACCGGGCGACGTAATAACACCTCCATAACAAGCCAGACGACCTATGACGACGGACCAGCAACGCAGCTATACGGCACCCTGCCCGGGCTGCGGTGCGCCTGTGGAATTTGCCAGCGCCCAGTCCGCCTTCGCCGTCTGCCCGTATTGCCAAAGCGCCATCGTGCGCAATGGCGATATCTTGAAGCGCATCGGCAAGATGGCCGAGGTCTTCAACGACTACAGCCCGCTCAAGCTGAACCAGACCGGCCAGTTTGCCAAGGGCAGCCAGGGCAAGCCGGAGGGCTTTCGCCTGGTGGGCCGGCTGCAGTACAAGGGGGAGACCGGCAGCTGGAACGAATGGCTGGCACTGGGCGACAGCGGCGAGACCGCCGTCATCAGCGAGGACAACGGCCAGTTTGTGCTGAGCCGCGCGAGCCAGGCCCCCACCAAGAACCTGCCCCCCGCCGACCGCTGGCAGCCGGGCCAGCGCATTGCGATCAGCGGCGTGCAGTACAGCGTGACCAGCGTGGTGCTGGCCCAGCTGATGGCGGCCGAGGGCGAGATGCCGCACCAGCCCGAGCTGGGCAAGCCCTTTACCGTGGTGGAGCTGCGCACCGAAGACGACAAGGTGCTGTCCATCGACTACAGCGAGCAGCCCCCTGCCGTCTACCTGGGCGCGCCGGTGCTGCTGGGCTCGCTCAAGATTGCAGGGCTGCGGCCCACGTCCACCAAAAAGGACCAGGGCCGGCACTTCAACTGCCCGCGCTGCGCGGCGCGTGTCGACATCAAGCTGGACACGACCCAGGCCCTCACCTGCCCGAGCTGCGGCTCGCTCATCGATGTCTCGCAAGGCATTGGCGGCGAGCTGCGCGCGGCGATGCAGAAAGACCCGGTCAAGCCCCTGGTGCCGCTGGGCAAGATAGCGACGCTGGCCGGCAGCAAATGGCAGTTGGTGGGCTTTCAGCACCGCATGGGGATCGAACCCGATGACGACGAGTACTTTGGCTGGGATGAGTACCTGCTCTACCACAGCCAGCAGGGCTTCCAGTTTCTGGTCAACAGCAGCGAAGGCTGGAGCCTGGTCAAGACGCTGACCGGCGCGCCCGACTACCGCGCAGGGCGCAGCACGGCGACCTGGAAGCAGCAGACCTACCAGCTGCAATCGCGCTACCGCGCCGAGACCACCTATGTGCTGGGCGAGTTCTACTGGCCGGTGGCCCGGGGCGACAAGACCGACAATGTGGACTTTGCCCGTGGCAAGGATGGCGCGCAGCTGCTGAACCTGGAGCAAAGCGCGCGCGAGCTGAGCTGGTCGCTGGGCCGCAAGATGACGCCCGAGTCGGTCGCAGCCGCCTTTGGCATGAGCGACCAGCTGGCGCTGTTCAAGCCCGAGACCAGCAGCTTTACGGTGCCCAAGCTGGGCTGCATGCCCATCATCATTGGGCTGTTCCTGCTGTTCTTTTTGCTGATCTGGTTGTGGCCCAAGGGCTGCGATACTGCGCTGGAGCGGCGCAAACTGGCCGCCGACCCGACCTATGTGAGCAAGTGCAGCACCAGCACGGGCAGCGGCCGGTCATCGAGCGGTTCCTGGGGTGGCTACAGCTCCGGCGGCAGCCACAAATAAACAATGGCTGGCAACAGCACTGCGCAGAGCCCAACCCGGGCGCGCATTTGACGAAGGAGAGAGTTGTGATGGATTTGGAATGGTTCCGCCCTGCGGCGTTTTTTGGCTCCATCCTGTTCGCCATGGTGGGCGTGGTGGTCTTCTGGCTGTGCTTTCTGATCATCGACAAGATCACCCCCGTGGACATGTGGGCCGAGATTGTGGAAAAGCAGAACCTCGCGCTGGGCGTGGTGGTGGCGGCGATGAGCCTGGGCATCAGCATCATCGTGGCAGCGGCCATCGGCTAGCGCCTGTTCGTGCCACGCCAGCTGCTGCGGCTGGCATGGCCACTACCGCCGTCGCCCGTTGATGATCGCTGTTGGCCACGGATGGCCGCTGCTGCAGCGCCTGGCATCTGCGCGGGCGATTGGCCCTTTTTTCCTGTTAGCCCACGCTGCTGGTGCCCGCGCGCCTGGCACCGTCCCTGCACTGTTCGCCCGTGTCGACCTCCAGCCCTGACAACCCCTCTGCCAACGCTTCCCCCCCAGCATCGCCCAGCCCGCGCCCCGATGGCGCTTTAGGCAGCGATCACGCGCTGGAGTTTGGCCACGCCGCCCTGCCGGAAAGCGGCGTGCGGCGCGCCAGCCCGCTGGAAGTGGCGATGCTGTTCAGCGTCTTTGTGGTGGCGGCCTGTGGCCTCTTGTACGAGCTGGCCGCAGCGGCGCTCGCGTCCTACCTGCTGGGTGATTCGGTGCTGCAGTTCTCCACCATCATCGGCACCTATCTGTTTGCGATGGGCATCGGCTCCTGGCTGTCGCGCTACCTGGTGCGCGAGCTGCCGGCGCATTTTCTGCGCATCGAGCTGATGGTGGCGCTGGTGGGCGGGGCCTTGCCTGCCGTGCTGTCCATCATCAACGCCTATGTGCCCAGCGCCTTCCACTGGATGCTGTATGGCACGGTGCTGGTGGTGGGCACCCTGGTGGGGCTGGAGATACCGCTGGTCATGCGCATCCTCAAGCGCAATGTGGTGCTGCGCGATCTGGTATCGAAAGTGCTGACCTTTGACTACCTGGGCGCGCTGGCGGTGTCGCTGGCCTTCCCGCTGCTGCTGGTGCCGCACCTGGGCCTTATCCGCACCGGGCTGGTGTTTGGCCTGCTGAACGCCTTGGTGGCGGTGTGGGCGCTTTTTCTCTTCAAGGAAGAGCTGCGCCGCTTTGGCAGCCATGTGCTGGCCTGCGGCCTGGTGATTGCCGCCTTGCTGGGCGGCCTGGTGGGCGCCGAGCGGCTGACGTCGCTGACCGAGGACCACTTCTACCAGGAGCCCATTGTGCTGGCGCGCACCACACCCTACCAGCGCATTGTGGTGACCCAGGGCAAGCGCGGCGCGCGCCTGTACCTGAACGGCAACCTGCAGTTTGCCCAGAGCGATGAATACCGCTACCACGAGGCCCTGGTGCACCCGGTGATGAGCCGCTTTGGCGCGCCGCGCAAGGTGGCGGTGTTTGGCGGTGGCGACGGCATGGCCGTGCGCGAAGTGCTCAAGTACCCCTCGGTCGAATCGGTGACCCTGGTCGAGCTGGACCCGCAGATGACCGACCTGTTCCAGAACGTGCCGAGCATGCAGGCGCTCAACAGCAATGCCTTGAACGACCCCAAGGTGCGCATCATCAATGCCGATGCCTTCCAGTGGCTGCAGAAGGCCGACGAGGTGTTCGATGTGATCATCGTGGACTTCCCCGACCCGACCAATTTTGCAGTGGGCAAGCTGTTCACCAACAGCTTCTACGCAATGCTGAGCCAGCATTTGGCGGCCAGCGGTTTTGCGGTGATCCAGACCACCTCGCCGCTGATTGCGCGCGAGAGTTTCTGGACCGTGGTGACCACCGTCGAATCGGTGGGCATGCAGGCCACGCCCTACCACGCCCATGTGCCCAGCTTTGGCGAATGGGGCTTTGTGATTGCCAGCCGCCGCCCCTGGAGCCTGCCGACCACCTTGCCCGAAGGCATGCGCTTTTTGAGCCTGCCCAGCCTGCCGCTGTTGTTTGACTTTCCGCCCGACATGGCGCGGGTGCCGACCGAGGTGAACCGCCTGTCCAACCAGGTGCTGGTGCACACCTATGAGCGCGAATGGGGCAAGGTGGCGCACTGACATGATGGCCTGCCACCCTTGCCCACTGCGGACCGCCCAGTGATGCAGCGCCGCTCCGTCCTGAAAGGCGCCGCGGCGCTGGCTGGCAGCAGCGCGCTGGCCGGCTGCAAGCCCGCGCCACCCAGCACCAGCACAGCCCATATCCAAGGCGGCTTTGTGGGCCAGGCCTGGGAGCGCGGCCATGCGATGCGCGACCGCCTGGCACAAGGCCTGCCGCTGCCCGCGCCCAGCCGTACTCACCGCGTGCAGGTGCTGATTGCCGGCGGCGGCATTGCCGCGCTATCGGCCGCCCGCGCCTTGCGGCTGGCAGGCGCCAGCGATGTGGCCCTGCTGGAGCTGGAAGACCAGGCCGGCGGCAACAGCCGTGGCGGCACGGTGCAGGGCCTGCGCTGCCCCTTGGGCGCCCACTACGTGCCGGTACCTGGCGACAGCGCGCCCGAGGTGCAGGATCTGCTGGAAGAACTGGGTGTGCGCCAGCGCGTAGCTGGCCGCTGGCAGTACAAGGACGAGTACCTGTGCTTTAGCCCGCAGGAGCGCCTTTTTATCCATGGCGAATGGCAGGAAGGCCTGCTGCCCACGCAGGACGTGGCCGCCAGCACCATCGCCCAGTACCAGCGCTTTGCCCAGCTGGTGGACAGCGCCATGCGCGCGCAGCCCTTCAGCATGCCGGTGATGCGCAGCTGGCAGGCCCAAGGCGGCCTGGCCCCCGCCCACCAGGCGCTGGATGCGATCCCTTTTGACACCTGGCTGGCCCAGCACCAGCTGGACGACCCGCTCCTGCGCTGGTATCTGGACTATGCCTGCCAGGACGACTTTGGCGCCGGCTGCGTCCAGGTATCGGCCTGGGCGGGCCTGCACTACTTTGCCAGCCGCCACGGCTTTCAGGCCCCGGGCATGCCAGACGACGCGCACGACAGCGTGCTGACCTGGCCGCAGGGCAATGGCTGGCTCAGCGAGCAGCTGAGCGCCCCGGTGCAGGCCGCCGGCTGGCTGCACAGCGGCCACACGGTGATGCGGATCGCCGAGACGCGCCAGGGCGTGGAGATCAACAGCTTCAACCACGCGAGCCAAAGCATGGAGCGCTGGCAGGCTGCGCACTGTATCGTGGCGCTGCCGACCTTTATCGCGGCCCATGTGGTGCAGGACCCACCCGACTTTCTGCGCGCCGCCGTGCAGGCATTGGATTGGGCACCCTGGCAGGTGACCAATGTGCATATCCGCGCCCCACTGCGCGACCGCCCCGGCGCCGAACTGGCCTGGGACAATGTGCTGTACGACGATGTGGCCCACGGCGGCCTGGGCTACGTCAACGCAGGTCACCAGCGCCTCAATGCCATGCAGCAGCTGCCCACGGTGCTGACCTGCTACCGCGCCTTGGGCGGCAACGCGCCTGGCGCCAGCGCCCGCAGCGCCCGCCAGCAACTGCTGGCCCAAACTTGGGAAGCCGCCCGCGACCAAACCCTGGCGACGCTTGCCCGCGCGCACGCCGACATCTACGAAAAAACCACCCATGTCGAGGTCATGCGCTACGGCCACGCGATGGCCATTCCCCGCCCCGGCACCCAAACCGTGCTGAGCCGCATCGGCCAGCCCGCCACCAGCGCCAAGCGCCCAGCGCGGATCAACGGCGAACGCCTCCAAGCCCTGCCCACCCCGAGCACCGGCCGCCTGCATTTTGCGCACAGCGACTGGTCGGGGTATTCGGTGTTTGAGGAGGCGTTTACGCGGGGGTTGTATGCGGGGACGGCAGCGGTACGGGGGTGATGGAGGCAGCTGCGCATGCACATTGGGAGCCATGCCTCACGCCGGCAAGTGAAGCGCATGACTGAGATGCAGCAGGCGCTGGTAAGCTCCTTTGCTCACAAAAAAAGCAGGGGTTCCTCTACCGGACGCGAGGCGTCCCGATCAATCTGCCTGGACTTTTGCCGACTTGACCACCGCCTCCCATTTCTTGCGGTCTTGGGCGATGGTCTTGGCAAACTCCTGCGGGCTGCTGTACAGCGGCTGGATGCCGTAGGGTTTGAGTGAATTTTCCATCGACGGCTCGCGCATCACCTTCACCAACTGACGGTTGAGGTAGGACACGATCTCCGGAGAGGTCCCGGCCGGCGCCAAAACGCCCAGCCACAGCGAGACGTCATAGTCCTTGAAGCCTGCAGTCTCAGCCATGGGCGGCACCTCCGGCATGGCCGGCATGCGCTCACGTGACGTCACCGCCAGCGGGCGCAGCTTGCCGCTCCTGGTGTACTCGCCAAAGAGCGACGCGGTATCGAAAGTCATGTCGATGCGCCCAGCAATCAGGTCGGGAAGCCCGGCTGAGCTGCCCTTGTAGGGAACATGCTGCATGTCCACCCCGGCGATCGATTTGAACAGCTCGCCCGACAGGTGGCTGCTGGTGCCGTTGCCCGCAGAGCTGAAACTCAGCCCACCCGGCTTCTTGCGCGCCAGCGCCACCAGCTCGGCCACCGATTTTGCGGGCACCTGCGGATTCACCACCAGCAGGTTGGCAGTGACATGCGTCAGGCCCACCGGCGCAAAGCTGGTGGCCGGATCGTATTTGAGGTTGGGATAGAGGCTGGGATTGATGGTCAACACCCCCATCGTCGAGTACAGCAGCGTGTAGCCATCCTTGGGGGCATTGGCAACAGCCTCGGCACCGATACTCCCGCCTGCGCCAGCCTTGTTATCCACGATCACCGGCTGCCCCAGCGCCTCTGCCAGCTTCTGCGCCATACCGCGCGCCATCTGGTCGGTGGCGCCGCCTGCCAGGAAAGGCACAACGAGGCGGATGGGCTTATTCGGGTAGCCACCCGGGCCCTCATCCGCCTGCACTCCAGTCACTGCCACAGCGGCCAAAGCGGCCAAAGCGAATCCGGCGATGAATTTCTTGCATTGCATTTGATGTCTCTCCATTTCTTATGCGCTGTATTGCCACGGCGGACCAGCACTGCTCCGAGTGTAGGCACAGCACAGCCCAATACCAGCCAAGCTGCGGCAAGGCTGGCATGCATCCCGAGACATAGCGGCGGTGCCTGCATCGCTCCAATGCGCATAGCAGAAGTGATGCTGCAGAGCTGGCTGGCACAGGGGGGCATTGGATAGACTGATCCTTTGCCATCACCAAGAGAAGAGACATGAGCGACTGGAAAGAATTGACGCAGTTGAGCGTGGAGGTCAGCGACCATATTGCCGTGATGACGCTCGACAGCCCCCCGGTGAACGCCCTGACGCGCACGCTCAATGACGAGCTGACCTGGGCGTTGGATCGGGTCTCGGAAATGGACGAGGTCCGCGTCGTGGTGCTCACGGGGGCTGGCAAAGTGTTCTGCGCCGGCGCGGATCTCAAGGGCCGGGCAGATGTCATCAAAGGCCCCGGGGACCTGCTGGCGCACTCGCGGCGCACGCGCGAATGCTTCCATGCGATCCGCGAATGCGCCAAGCCGGTGATCTGTGCGATCAATGGCGTGGCGCTTGGCTCAGGCCTGGCGATGGCTGCATCGTCCGACCTGCTGCTGTGCTCGGACAAGGCATCGCTGGGCCTGCCCGAGGTGGATGTGGGTTTGCTCGGCGGCAGCCGCCATGCGATGCGGCTGTTCAACCATACCCAGCTGCGCCACATGATGCTCACGGGCTACCGTATGCCCGGCGCCGAGCTGTACCGCCTTGGCATCGTTCTGGCCTGCACCACTCCCGAAGAGCTGATGCCCACCGCGATGAAGCTGGCGGCCGTCGTCGCCTCCAAAAGCCCGGTGTCGACACGCATGGGCAAGCACACCATGAATGTGGTCGAGGACATGAGCCTGCGCGATGGCTACCGCTATGAACAGGACATGACAGCGCAGATTGCCAAGACCGACGATGCCAAGGAAGCGCAGCTCGCGTTCAAGGAAAAGCGCGCCCCGGTTTTCACCGGGCGTTGAGCGCAGGCGGAGCGCATGGCGCGCCCCACCTCGTCAGTCGTAGAGTCGCGTCGGGTTGTCCTGGAGCACCTGGCGCACCGCTGTGTCGCTCCCGGACCATTGCTTGAAGGTTTCCAGCAGCTGCCCGGCATCGGGCTCAGGCGTCACACGCAGGTGCGGCCAATCGCTGCCCCATACCAGCTGCTCGGGGTTGGCCTCCAGCAGCAGGTCGTGAAACGGCCGGGCACGCTCCAGGTCGGCATCGCCTAAGACGTTGCGGTAGGCGCACAACTTGACCCACACCGTGCCCTCCTCCAGCAAAGACAGCAGTTGGCGAAAGCCGGGCGCATCCACGCCCGCGGTGGCATCGAAACCGCCCATGTGATCGATGACCACCGGCACCGGCAGCTGGCGCAGGCGGGGCGCGATATCGGGCAGCACTTGGCAGTCGGTCCACAGCTCGGCATGCAGTCCTTCGCTGGCCAAGGTAGCAGCCATGTCTTCCAGATCCTGCAACGACGCACTACCGGCGAAGTTGCCGCTGGCGCTGCGTTGGCTGAAGCGCGCCGCACGCACGCCACGCGCGCGCAGCCCGCGCAGGCGCTCCGCGGCATGGGGGCGCAGCACGGCAACGCCGCGCAGCTGCGGCAAGGCGGCGAGCGTGTCCAGCAGCAAGCGGTGGTCTTCCCCATAGGCGCTGGGCTGCACGAGCACGCCGTGGGTCAGGTCCAGGCGCCCCAGCAGCGCCAGATAGTCGGCCTGCAGGGCTTCGGGTGGCGTATAGCTGCGGTCCTCGTTCAGCGGATAGCGCGCGTAGGGGCCGAACAAGTGGGCGTGGCAGTCCCAGCCCCGGGTGATCGCATCGCTCATGGCCTATTTCCTTGGTGTTGGGGCAAGGGGAATGCCGGCTGCTGGCCTTCGGGCAACGGAATCTCGTGGGCATTGAGCGTCATCGCCACCATGGTGTAGTAGCCGACCAGCGCCGTCAGCTCCACCACAGCGCGCTCGCCAAACACCTCCAGCGTCGCCGCGTAGGTGGCATCCGAAACCGAGCGCTGCTGGTTGAGCTCCAGCGCGAACTGGTACACCAGCTGCTCCTCCGGCGCGCGAAAGGGCGGCGGCGTCTGGGCCAGCAAGGCTTCGAGGATATCGGCCTCGATGCCGATCTTCTCCGATTCGCGCCGGTGCGCATACCACTCGAAGGGAGACTGGCAGGCGCGACCCGTCACCAAGATGGCGATCTCCGACTGCCGCTGCGTCAGGCTGGTGCGGTAGCGCAGCAGCGCACCGAGGGCTTGCCAGCAGTCGGCCAACTCGGCGTTGTGCAGCGCCGCGCGCAGCGGGCCCTCGATCTTGCCGCGCGGGCCGGACACGACCTTGTCGTAGACCTGGCGCTGAGCGGGTGACATGCTCTCTGGGGCGGGTAGGGAAATGCGGGGCATGGGTCTCCTTCGTATGCAGGTCATGGATTTCACCATGCATCCCGGCCGTCTCACCCCCCTGCAGCCGGCAAAGCTGTTATGCCTGCAGCGTGGATCGCCACATGCCGGCGTGCGCCTGTTCATCGACGATCTGCGCGATCTGCCGCGCCACGGCTGACGCCGCGCGGCCCGGGCCCTTGTTGCGGGCAAAGACCATGGAGACGATGCGCTGCAGGGGAGGATTGACGATGCGCGCGGCGCTGAGGCTGCCGTCTTGCACCTCGCTCCAGACGGCATGGATCGGTAGCACGGTGTAGAGCCCCTCCTGGGCGACCAGAGAGCGCATCAGCGGCAGCGAATCGGCTTCGATGACAGGGACCAGATTCATGTGCTCCTGGCGCGCCAGCGCATCCAAGGTCGTACGCAGGCCATTGGGAGCACCGGGCAAGATGAAGGGCAGATCGTGCAGCGCAGAAAAGTTCACCTCTGGTGCCGAAGTCAGCGCATCGCCTGCCGGACCGATCAGAAAGCTCTCCACGCTGGCCAGCGCCTGCTCCTGCTCGGGCACCGCATGGCTGTATCGATAGAGAATGGCGATGTCCACGCGCGCATCGGCCAGCCATTCCTCGACCTGGCCGCTCGAGCCTTCGAGGATCTTCAGGTGGATGCCAGGAAACTGCGCCCTGATCTGCTGGAACAGCCGCCCGACGATAGGTCCGGAGATGGAGGGCAGGGAGCCCACGGTGACACGCCCGGCGGGCTCGCGCGCCTCGCCCCGGATCTCGACTTCGAGCTGCTCGGCATCCGCCAGCAGGTTCTTCACATGGGGAAAGATGCGCTCGCCCACATCGGACAGTGTCACGCCGCGCCCGGTGCGGTTGAACAGCCGCGCGCCGCAGTCGCGCTCCAGCGCATTCAGTTGGCGGCTCAGCAGGGATTGATTGCTGTCGAGAAAAAGCGCGGCCCGCGTCAAGCTGCCAAGCTCGGCAATGGCCAAAAACGTGCGCCATTTTTGCAGGTTGGAGGCGATGTCGAGCTGGAGTGTGGTGGCTTTAGCGCTGCACATGGAATCGGAAAGAGGCATCAGGACAATGGCTGATTAAACCCCATGTGCTGCGCCTGCGCCGCGTCCGCCCCCCTCCGGCAGCAGGGCCATCCAGCGCGCGATTGCGCCAGCCACCGCGACGGGTTGCTCCACCACCAGCGCATGGCTGGCCTGGTCGATCACCTGCACCGTCACCCGCTGCGCGCCCAGCAGGTTCTGCAGCTCCGAGCGGCTTTCCGGCGGGCGCCAGGGGTCCTGTGCGCCTTGCAGGTCCAGCAGCGGCGCATTGGCCACCGTCCACCAGCGGTCCTTGGCCGGCACCGTGCCCGCCACGCGGTAGACCGCACGCAACTCGGGATGCCAGCCTTCGAGCCAGGCCCTGGGGTCGTTGCCCGCGGCGAAGAAGGCGCGCTGCAGATGGGCGATGCGCAGGGCATCGGGCTGGCTGGGGTCGGAGGCGATGTCCAGCGATTCCGCCATGCCTGCCGGAAACACCCGCGCTGCGGCCCCTGCTACGACCACGCCGCGCACGCATTGCGGGTGGTCCATATCGGCCACGCGCGCGATGAAATGGCCAAACGCATGGCCGACCAGCACTGCGCTGCCGCCGCCCAGCGCCTCTACGGTGTCGATCACGTCCTGCGCTAGCGCGTGAAGTGTGAGCTGCCTGACGGGCAGCGTGGTGCGCCCCATGCCGCGTGGCTGGGGCCGCAGCACGCGGTGACCGAGCAACGCCAGCTGCCGCGCCAGGGGGTCGAAATCCAGCGAATCGCGCTGCGACGACGGTAGCAGCACGATGGCCGGGCCCGCGCCGTTCTTGGGTGCGTCGATCACGACATCGATCTCGCCGGCACTGGTGCAGACCATCTCACGGCAGTGCAGCACCGCTGGGGGAATCGTCGCGTTCATGGCATCAATCCACCGTTGCGCCGGACTGCTTGACAATGCTGCGCCACTTGGGAATCTCGCTGCGCACCAGCTGGGCAAACTCTTCGGGGCTGCTGGAGGTCGGCTCAATACCCAGTTGGGTGAGCTGTTTGCGCAGCTCGGGCGTGGCCATGGCACGCACCAACGCGGCATTCAGTCTGTCGATCACGCCTTTGGGTGTGCCGGCTGGCGCCATGACGCCCAGCCAGTTCGAGACGTCGTAACCGGCCAGCCCCGACTCGGCCAGCGTGGGAATGTCCGGCAGCGAACTGAGCCGGGTACGTGATGTCACGGCCAGCGCGCGGGCCCGTCCGCTGCGGATCTGCTCTTCGTAAACGGTGTAGGAGTCAAAGGTCATGTCGACCCGGCCAGCCAGCACATCGGTGAGCAGCGGCGCACTGCCCTTGTACGGCACATGCACCATCTTCACCCCAGCAAGGTCATCGAACAGCGCACCCGACAGATGGCTGGAGCTGCCGTTGCCTGCCGAGCCGTAGGTCAGCACGCCAGGCTTGCTTTTTGCCAGCGCAATCAGCTCCTTGACCGTGCGCGCCGGCACCGCCGCGCCCACCACCAGCACCCGCGGGGTGGTGTGCGTCAACGCCACCGGCGCGAAGTCCTTGACCGGGTCATAGCGCAGCTTGGCATACAGCGCCGGGTTGATGGCCTGTGTGCCCATGGTGGCAAAAAACAGCGTATAGCCATCGGCAGGCGCACGAGCTACCAGCTCCGCAGCAGTCACGCCGCCAGCGCCTCCACGGTTTTCAACGACCACCTGCTGTCCCAGCTCGGATCCCAAGCGCTGCGCCATGCCGCGCGCCATCATGTCAGCGGCGCCACCGGCGGGGAAGGGCACCACCAGCCGCAGTGGCTTGTCGGGAAAGCCTTCAGCCCTTGCCAGGGACGGCACAGCGGCGTACAGCGCTGCTGCCGCCAGCGCCAGCAGCAACGGGCGTCGGCCTATGCTTGCGGCAGCGCTCGCAGGCGCAGCCAAGTTTTGCGGAAATGTCATGCCGGCTGTCTCCTCGTTATTGAAACCCTGCCACCGGGCAATCTGGGTTCTACCGTCTGGGGTGGTCTTTCGCGCAGTCTCAGCTACGCCAGCCCACGCCGCAGCCCTGCCCCTTGGGCAGTGTCAGGATGCCGTCTTGCACTGGCAGCGGCGTGAACGGGTCGTCTTGCAGATGCAGATGCTCCGACAGCTCGCAGGCATAGGGCAGCGCCTTTGGAATGCATGCCGCCTGCAGTGCCATGGCCTGCATCAGCGCCGGCCCGAACGCCGCACCGATGCGGCAGGCCACCTGGCCGCCCTCGCAGATACGCACGGCTTCGAGGAAGTGGCGCAGCCCGCCAAGGTTGGTGACCTTGAGGTTGATCACATCTACCACGCGTTCGGATACCAGCCTGAACACATCGCGCACGCTCTGCGCGCTCTCGTCAGCCTCGATGGCCACCGGCAGCGTCCGCGTCAGCAGGGCCAACCCGGCGATATCGGCCGCAGGCACGGGCTGCTCGATCAGCGCGATGTCATAACGCTCCATTTTGGAGAACGCGCTGATCAGCTGCTTGGCGTGGTACGACTGGTTGGGGTCGAGCGTCAGCACCACATGGGGCCCTACTGCCGAGCGCACGGCGGCAATGCGCTGGATGTCGGTCACCGTATCGCCCGCCAGCTTGAGCTTGAGCTGGGCATAGCCTTCGCCCGCCAGCCTTGCCGCGATGGCCGCCATTTCGTCAGGCGACTTGATCGGTAGAATGCGCGACAGCGCGACGCCATCGCGCATCTTGCCACCCAGCAGCACATGCACCGGCACGCCCAGGCGGCGTGCCAGCAGGTCATGCAGGGCCATATCGATGCCGGCCTTCACGGTGGGGTTGAAGGCCAGTGTGGCATCCACCTCTTCCATGATGGAGGCGATGTCGTCGGCACGCCGACCGATCAGCCGTGGCGCGAGGAACTCCAACACCGCCAGCGCGCCGGCGCCATGTGTGGAGATCGCGGGTATCGCATGCACATAGCCAAGGCCGATGTGACCGTCCTCGTCCTGCAGCTGCAGCACCGCCCCTTCAAGGCGCGGCACCTGCGCGCGTGCAAACTTCCATTGCGGATCAGCCAGCCCCTGGATGCAGGGCTTGACCAAAGCGTGGGTAATCTTCATCGCGTTCAGTCCAGCGTGATCTTCGCACTGGTGATCACACCGCGCCATTTATCAGACTCGGCCTGCATCAGGCTGCGGTACTCCGCTGGCGTCGAGGTGGCAGCGATCGCGCCTTGCTTGAGAAACCGCTCCTTCATCTCCGGCGAGTTGATGGCCGCTACGGCTGCTTCGCGCAGCTTGGTCTGCACGCCGGCAGGAAGGCCCTTGGGCGCAATCAGACCATAGGTGGTCTCCATCAGCACATTCGGCAGCCCCAGCTCCACCGTGGTGGGAACATCGGGCAGCTGCGGTGCGCGCGTCTTGCCCGCGACCGCCAGCACCACCAGGTTACCATTGGCGGCAAAAGGCAAGATAGGCAGCAGATCCACCATGGTCATCTGCACCTCGCCCGACAGTACCGCGCTGATGGCAGGCGCCGCGCCCTTGTAGGGCACATGCACGATGGCTGCGCCCGTCTCCTGCTTGAACAGCTCAAAGCCGATATGCGGCGTGGTGCCCGCACCTGCGGAGCTGTAGTTCAGGGTATTGGGCGCGGCCTTGGCCTTGGCAATCAACTGCTCCAGCGAGGTGATACCGGACTTGCGGTTCACCACGATCACGCTGGGTATGCGCGCCGCCAGCGTGAGAAACTCCAGGTCGTCGAGCGAGTAAGGTACTTTCGTCAGGTTGGGCATGCCGGCCAGCGGGCCCGGCGCGACCAGCGCAAATTGGTGGCCGTCCGCTGGCGACTTGGCGGTGGCATCGACGCCAATGGTGCCGCCCGCGCCCGCCCGGTTATCAACTACCACCGGCTGCCCCAGGGAAGCTGCCATCTTGGTTCCGATCATGCGCGCGATGGCGTCGGTCGGGCCGCCAGCCGCATAGGGAACGATGAGCTTGAGCGGCTTGGTGGGCCAGTTGTCGGCCCACGCGTGGCCGCTTGCGAGCAAGGGGCCGATAGCCGCCAAGAGGCTGGCAAAAGTACGTCTATGCATGGTCGTTGTCTCCTTTTGCACCAGTCTATGCAGAGCCTTGCGCCCAAGTAAGACCCTTGCATCGCAAGCCTGCTATGTGCCTTGAAGCATCTCAGCCTTGCGCGCGCACCGGCTAGGCGCACTGCCAATGCCGCCCTAAAGTCCAGGCATTGCATAGCTGACTGGAGTCTTTCTGATGACCAATGCCAAAGTGGCTTCTGGCCCGTTGTCGCACCTGCGGGTGCTCGACCTGAGCCGTATTCTTGCGGCGCCCTGGGCTGGGCAGATCCTGGCCGATCTGGGAGCTACGGTCACCAAGGTGGAGCGCCCGGGCGCCGGCGACGACACGCGCTCCTGGGGCCCACCCTTTCTCAAGGATGCCGAGGGCAAGGACACCAAGGAGGCCGGCTACTACCTGGCGGTGAACCGCGGCAAGCGCTCAATCACCGTGAGCCTGGACACCGCAGAAGGACAACAGATCGTGCGCGACCTGGCCCTGCAGTCGGACATCGTGCTGGAGAACTACAAGGCCGGCACGCTCGCGCGCTATGGCCTGGACGAAGCCAGCCTGCGCAAGATCAATCCACGGCTCATCTATTGCTCGGTCACTGGATTTGGACAGACCGGTCCGCGCCGCGACCAGCCCGCCTATGACTTCCTGATCCAGGCCATGGGTGGCCTGATGAGCGTTACCGGGGAGCGCGACGGCCAACCGGGCGGCGGCCCGCAGAAGGTCGGTGTGCCCATCGTCGACCTGATGACCGGCATGTATACCGCAGTGGCAGTGCTCGCGGCCGTGGCGCGTCGCGATGAAAGCGGCGTTGGCGAATCGATCGACATCGCCATGCTCGATGTACAGGTGGCGATGCTGGCCAACCAGGCCATGAACTACCTGGTGTCAGGCAAGACGCCTCAGCGCAACGGCAATGCGCATCCCAATATACAGCCGCAGGATGTCTACGCCTGCGCTGATGGCGATGCCATCCTGGTGGTCGGCAACGACGGGCAGTTTGCCAAGTTGTGCGATGTGCTGGGCCACGCCGAGTGGGCCCAGGACGAACGCTTTGCCACCAACGCACAGCGCGTGCGCAACATCACCGCCCTGTCGGCGATGCTGCGCCATGAATTGGCCCAGCGCCCGCGCGCCGAGCTGATAGCGGCGCTCGACGGCGCGGGCGTGCCCTGCGGCGCCATCAACTCGGTGCCCGACGTGTTCGAAGACCCGCAGGTCAAAGCCCGCGGCATGCTCCACTATGTGCCGCATCCCAGCGGCGTGCAGGTGCCGCAGGTGGTAAGCCCGATGCGCTTCTCCGAGACACCATTGCAGGAGCAAATGGCCCCACCGCTGCTGGGGCAGCATTCGCGCCAGGTGCTGGAGGAGCTGGGCTATTCGGCCGAGCGCATCGACCAGCTGCTGGCCAGTGGTGTGGTGTAGCCTCTGAACCGGCCAATGCCATGCGCGCCAGCGCCGGTGCGCTCTTCTGTCTTCACTTCCAGGTTTTCTATGCAACTGCACTGGTCCCCCAAATCGCCGTATGTCCGAAAAGTCATGATCTGCGCCCATGAGCTGCAGCTGACGCAGCAGCTCCAGCTGGTCCGCTCCGTGGCCGCGATGCTCAAGCCCAATGCAGCCCTGATGCAGGACAATCCGCTGTCCAAGATCCCGACACTGATCCTGGACGACGGCCGGACGCTGTTTGACTCGGTCGTCATCTGCGAATACCTGGACGATCTGGCCAGCGGCTCGCTGTTCCCTCGGGAAGGCGACGCCCGCTGGGCGGCGCTGCGCTGGCATGCGCTGGGTGACGGCCTGCTCGATGCGCTGATTCTGTGGCGCAACGAGCGCGAGCGCGCCGTGCCGCTGGCGGCCCTATTGGCCGCGTTCGAGCACAAGACCCGCGCCAGCCTGGATCTGCTGGAGGGCGAGGTCCCGGCGCTGGAGGCGCGCGCCTTTGGCATCGGCCATCTGACCCTCGTCTGCGCGCTGGGCTACATCGATTACCGTTTCGACACGCTGGGATGGCGCGAACAGGCACCGCAGCTGGCGGCATGGTTTGCGAAGATGCAACAGCGCCCATCCGTGGCGGCTACCGAGCCGGTGGACGGCTGATCGCACGCAGTGTGTGGGACTCCATTTGTCTGAATCATCGCCAGGACGAAGGGCCTAGCAAACGGTTCATCGATACGGCTGGCTCGATTCCCGGTTCAAGGCCCCAAAATCCGAACGTAACGGCAATCTCATGGAGTGCTACGGCGATGGCTTACGCCAAGGAATTTTTTGATCTCCAGATCTACTTCGCCAGAAAGATCGCGGTACTGGCGAACCTGAAGCTGGAGACGGCCCTGCTCGACTACACGAATTTCTACGTCCGACTAGTGGGCGGTCGAGATTTCGACCCCCACCACCCCAGATGGATGGCCTACATTGCGGGGCTGAAAGACCATCCGGACCTTGGTGCATGGACCTACCATGTCTACACCCAGCGTCCGCACCTTGACCGTCCCGACTCGGTGATCGCAACATTCGGCTGTTTTTCGTATGCTTTGGGGGAGCCGGGTCAGATCAGGCTTCACTTCCACAACGACGACCACAGTTTGCAGGGACCCTTGAGCGACGAACGCATGGGGTTGCGCTTATCGGAGCTCGCTGCACTCGTGGCCCATGTTCGCGCCGAGCAACCATCAGCCAGGCAGATAGCGGGTGTCTCCTGGCTCTACCACTTGCCAACCTACAAGCGGCTGTTTCCTCCGCCTTACACCGCGCACGCAATGGTGGCCAGCAACCGATTTCGCAACATGCCACTGTGGGGCCAGTTTTTGAACCGCCACGGCGGCGTCCGAAAGAGCGCTGCGGCAGCGTTCCTTCAGCGGGTCGACAGTCAAGCCAGCGCAGACAATCCCGCACAATGCTTTCCGCTACTACCACTGGCCACTTCCGCACCGGTAGACGTCTTCCACGATTTCTACCAATCGCAACTTGCCACCAGGTTTTAGTGCTGCCAAGCCTTGCGGTAGGACTCAGGGGAACACCCAGACCACGCGTGCATGCCCCTCTGTGAACCATCCCTTCACTGCCGGCTCCTTCTGATCTTGGCGCACACCCCCCACCCTTTCGCAACCCCACCCCCGCCAAAGCCACACCCCAACCAGGGATTGCCACCCCGCCCTAGCCACAGAAATGGTTCTCATTTAAGATAAAAGATATATCTTACACACGGATTGAACACACCATGCCCTTACAACTGAGCCTTCCCACTTCCCCTTCGCCCGAGCTGTTGGCCGCGCGTGCGCCTGAGCGGGCGCGCCATGAGATCAAGCTGCGCCGCACCACCGTTGCATCGGTGGAGCAGCTGACGCCGCATATGCTGCGCATCCGTTTGCAGGGTGCCGACCTGGCGGGTTTCAGCAGCCTGGGCTTTGATGACCATGTGAAGCTGCTGTTTCCGGATTCCAATGGCGAGCTGCAGCTGCCGCCACCCGGCAGCGAAGGCCTGCCGCCCGCGATGCGCGAGGCGATGCGGGACTACACGCCCCACTCTTACGATGCGCAGGCGCAGACCTTGGCGATTGACTTTGCGGTGCATGAGGCCGGCCCTGCCACTGCCTGGGCGCTGCAGGCGGCCGCTGGGCATGCACTGGGTATTGCGGGGCCGCGTGGCTCCTTCATCGTGCCCACGGCGTTTGATGGGCACCTGCTGATTGGTGATGATGCGGCGCTGCCAGCGATCACGCGCCGCCTGCGCGAGCTGCCTGCCGGCACCCAGGCGGTGGTGGTGGTGGAGGTGAATGACGCAGCCGACGAGCAAAAGCTGGACAGTGCTGCCGACCTGCAGGTGCATTGGGTGCACCGCCAGGGCCAGCCAGCTGGCGATGCGCAGCTGCTGCTAGCGGCTTTGCGCCAGATCGATGCGCCCGCTGGCGATTACTACAACTGGGTAGCGCTGGAATCGACGGCCGCCAAGGCGCTGCGTGCAGCGCTGATTGCCGAGCATGGCGCCCACCCCAAATGGACCAAGGCAGCGGCCTACTGGAAGCGTGGCAGCTCCGGCGTGCATGAAGTCATTGAAGAGTGACCGCACACATCCATTATTCAGGATAGGCGCGCAGATAGCCCAGCAGCTGGACGATGCGCGCCTTGGTCAGGCTGTTGCGGTACTCGCTGCGCGACAACGCTGAGGAGCTGCCAAAGTCCTGGGCGTTCCAGGTGCCGTCGATAAAGGCGGCCTCGCTGGTCATAAAGCTCAGCCAGTTGCGCTGCGCGGCGCGCAGCTTTTGCGCGCCGGTGGCGCCCACCTTGGCCATCAGCGCACGGTAGGTCTGGTTCAGCTCCACATCGAGTTGCTTGGCATAGGCGCTGCTGGCGCGCAGCATGTCTGCCGTCGTGTTCTGGTTGCCGATGGCCGCCTCCAGCGGCTGGATGCGCTGCTCAAAGGCGGCCAGGCGGTCGGGGGCATCGGGGTTGTCCACGGCCTTCGCGGCTGTCGATACCAATATGGCAGCGCCCAGGCAAGCGGCGCGCATCCATAGCCAGCGGGGCTGGCGGCGGTGGTTGAAGACCATGAACATCCTCCTGATGAGTGCTTAAAAAATGGGCAGCGGGATCAATTGACCTCGCTGGCCGCAATACCTGCATTGCCGGACTGCGGGGCCGCCGTGCCAGACGGGGTGGCGCGGCGCCAGACCATGCCGCCATCGGCCGTGGGTACGGGTTGGCCCACGGTACCGGACGACACCGGCGAGACGACCACACCGCGCTCAATCGGCGGTGGGTTGCCCGCGGGCTGGCCCTGGGGCGCACTGGCGCTGCCGGGGAAGGCCGGGGCAGGAGAGGCGCTGGCCGGTGCCGGGTTGGAAGGCGCAGGGTTGGACGACGCGCCAGGCACCACGACACCGGGTTGCGGCTGGCTCGGATCGGCCGGGCGCTGCGCAGGCATCTGCGGCTGCTGCGCTGGAGATGGGTTGTTCTGGAAGACGGGGTAGTCGCCCTCGCCGCTGGGGCCGCGCGGGCCCGCGCCGCCCTGGCCTATCGGCCGGGCCTCGGGGTCGTCGATGATGGGCGCATCACCGGGGTTGCCGCGATCGGGCAGCTCCTGCATCGCAGGCGGCTGCTCAAACGGATCGACCGGTTGCTTGTTGTCGCCAAAGCCCAGCATCCAGCTGCGCAGGCGCTGCACAAAGGTGTTGTTCTCGGCCGGCATCTCAAAGCGGGCCTGTGCCTGCACCAGCTTGGCGCGCTGCGATGCGGCGGCCACCTCGGCCACCACAGGCAGTGCACTGTGGGCGCCCTGGCCCCAGTAGTCGTTCAGCTGCACACGGCTGTCGTTGAAGCCGACCCAGGCGCCGCCCACCCAGTCGGGGTGCGCCAGCATGAACCAGCCGTCGGCATTGTCTTGCGTGGTGCCGGTCTTGCCCACCCAGTCGCCGCTGACGCCATAGCGCGCCACACCCCGGCCCGTGCCCTTGGTGATGACGCCGCGCATCATGTCGATCAAGGCGTAGGTCACGCCGCTGTCCAGTGCCACCTCCGGCGCGGGTGGCTCAAACTCGGCCAGCACTTTGCCCTCGCGGTCAGTAATGCGGGTGACCATGACGGGCGCGCGGTAGCCGCCGCCGTTGGCCAGGGTGGAATAGGCGGTCACCATCTCCTGCAAGGTGACCGGGCTGGTACCCAGCGCCAGCGACAGCACATCTTCAAGCTTGCTGTCGCGCACACCCAGCGCCCGCGCCAGCTTGGCCACCTTGGCGGGCCCCACCTTGGCCATCACCTGGGCGGTGATGGTGTTCTTGGAGTAGGCCAGGCCGTCGGCCAGGGTCATCGGTTGGTCAGAAGGCGGGCCGCCATCGGTGGGGCGCCAGAACTGCCCACCGCCCAGCGGAATGCGCACGGCCTCATCCATCAGCTGGTCGGTGGGCAACGCGCCATCCTGCAGCGCTGCGCCATAGACAAAGGGCTTGAAGGTGGAGCCGGGCTGGCGGCGCGCTTGCGAGACATGGTCAAAGGGGTCGATGGCAAAGTCGCGGCTGCCCACCCAGGCCAGCACATGGGCGTTGCGTGGGTCCATGGCCATAAAGCCCACCTGCACGCGCACCTTGTCCTGGCGCAGGTTGGCCATAAAGTCGGCATCAGCCAGCAGGCGCTGCAGCGCTTCGTCCTTGTCCTGGCCATCGGCCACCGCCTGGCGATAGACGGCGCTTTCGCGCACAAAGCTTTGCACCAGCGGGTTCTTGGCGGTCCACTGGTTGCGGTTGCTCCACAGGCCATTGGCGGTCACCTGCAACTGCCGGCCCTGGCGCACCACGGCCTGGTTGGCCCATTGCTGCACGCGCGAGTCGATGGTGGTCTGCACCACCAGGCCATCGGCATAGATGTTGTAGTCGTTGGCGTCGGCCCATTCGATCAGCCACTTGCGCAGCGCCTGCGCAAAATGCGGTGCCATGCCCACGGCCTCGTCCTGGCGCTCAAAATCCAGCTTGATGCCGCGTTTTTTGAGGGTCTCAAAATCCTGGTCGCTGAGCTTGCCGTGCTTGTTCATCTGCGCCAGCACGGTGTTGCGGCGCTGCTGGGCCCGCTCCGGGTTTTGCACGGGGTTGTAGTAGCTGGTGCCCTTGAGCATGCCCACCAGGGTCGCCGCTTCGAGCACGCTCAGCTTCTGGGCGGGCTTGTCAAAATAGGTGCGTGCGGCCATCTCGATGCCAAAGGCGTTGTAGAGAAAGGGCACGGTGTTGAGGTAGGTCTCCAGGATCTCGTCCTTGGTGTAGGCCGATTCGATCTTGTAGGCGGTCACGGCCTCCTTGAGCTTGCGGTTGAGCGAGCGGGCGCGGCCGATTTCCTCGGGGAACATATTGCGCGCCAACTGCTGGGTGATGGTGGAGCCGCCCTGGGGCCGGCCCATCGCCGTGTGCAGCACTGAGCCAAAGGTGCGGCGCCAATCGAGCGCGCCATGCTCATAAAAACGGTGGTCTTCGGTGGCGATCAGCGCATTGATGACGTTCGGTGAAATGTCCTTCAGCGCCACCCATTCGCGGTTGGCGCGCTTGTACTGGGCCAGCACCTTGCCATCGGCCGACAACAGCTGGGTGGGGGCCTCGACCTTGTTTTTCTGGATATCGCCGATCGACGGGGTGAGCGGAATCAGCAGCAGCACATAGAGCAGCAGCAGCACCGGCAAGGCTGCCACCGCCAGCAACCATTGCTTTTTGCTGCGTGCGGCCAGCCAAGGGCGCAGGCGCCGGGCCAGCCCGGGCAAGGCGCCCGCTGCGCGGCGCAAGGTGTTCATCAAACCGGAGAGAAGGGGGATCGCCATGGAAGAAGTCTGCAAAGCCTGGGCCGGCAGCGCGCTGTCCGCACCGCTGCCTTGGCCAAGGCGCCATTGTCGGGCAGGCACGGTTTCCCCACCTGTCGGCTGTGCAAAGCAGACTGCAAACCATGTAACAAATGTAGGGGGCGGGCAAAAGCTATAGAAATGGGACAAGACCGAATTTCGAGCGTTTTGGCAGCATTAAACGGCACGTTGCAGAAGAATATTGCCTGCAGGTCTTGCCACCCCAGCAATACCGCCCCCGCAGGCCAGCGCGGGGCAGGCCAGCATCACTCCATGAACCAGCCGTGGCTCACGATCATTGACTGCCCCGTCAGCGCATTGGTGGGGAACGCCGCAAAGAACAGTGCCACGCGTGCCACATCGTCCACGGTGGTGAACTCGCCGTCGACGGTGTCCTTGAGCATCACGTTCTTGATCACATCGGCCTCGCTGATGCCCAGCTCCTTGGCCTGCTCGGGGATCTGCTTGTCCACCAGCGGCGTGCGCACATAACCCGGGCAGATCACATTGGCGCGTACGCCTTGCGGGCCGCCCTCTTTGGCGACGACCTTGGCCAGGCCTTCGAGGCCATGCTTGGCCGTCACATAGGGCGCCTTGAGCTTGGAGGCCTCCTTGGAATGCACTGAGCCGGTATAGATGATGCTGCCGCCACGGCCCTGCGCATACATGTGCTTGATGCAGGCGCGGGTGGTGAGGAAGGCGCCATCGAGCTGGATGGCCAGCATCTTCTGCCACTCCTGCAACGTAAAGTCCTGCACCGGCTTGACGATCTGGATGCCGGCATTGCTCACCAGGATATCGATGCCGCCATAGGCTTTCACTGCGGCTTCGACAGAGGCGTCGACCTGGTCTTCCTGCGTCACATCGACCGCCAGGCCCATGGCGGTGCCGCCCTTGCTGGCAATATCCTGGGCCGCCGCCTCGGCTGCTTCCTGCTTCAGATCGGCGATCACCACCTTGGCGCCCTGCTGCGCATACAGATCGGCGATGGCCTTGCCAATGCCACTGGCGGCGCCCGTCACATAGGCCACCTTGCCTGCGAGTTGCTGAACCATTTCTTCATCCTTTCGACCGGAAAAGCGGTCACAAATAGCCAGTCTCGCGCTGCGCTGCAGCATGCTGCCGTAGGAGAGCAAGCCGTTTGCATGACAATCACCAAACCCTTGGCGCTGCCCCTGCCATCCGGCAAGGCGCTGCGCCCACCCCGCCGCAGCCCCTACACTTGCGTTTTTGCCAGACTCTTCGAACAAGACCATGAACATCACCAAAGACTGCGCCGTCACCATCCAATACAAGGTGACCGATGCGCAAGGCAAACCGCTGGACAGCGGCAACCTCGCCTACCTGCATGGCGGCTATGAAAACATCTTCCCCAAGGTGGAAGCTGCGTTTGAGGGCCAGGCTGTGGGCTTTAGCACCAGCGTGGATCTGGCAGTGGAAGATGCCTTTGGCGTGCGCGACGAGAGCCTCGTGCGCGTGATCCCCAAGAGCGAGTTCCCACCGGGCGTGAAGGTGGGCGGCCAGCTGCGCGGCGCCAATGACCGCGGCGAGCCCCAGGCCTTCTATGTCAAGAAGATCAAGGGCCCGGAAGTGCACCTGGATGGCAACCACCCGCTCGCCGGCCTGGCGCTGCGCTTTAGCGGCAAGGTCGTCGATGTGCGCGCAGCCAGCGAAGAAGAGATTGCCCACCGCCATGTGCATGGCGCGCACGGCCACCACCATTGATACTGCCGCGTAGCGGGCCGGTGCAGTGCACGGCCCTCTTGGCGTTGTTGATCACCCCAGCGGCTCACGCAAAGGCCTAGCGTGCAGGCCGCTTTTTCATTGGAGCAGCGACCCCATGACCACCCTGATCGAGCCCCGAACCGCCCGCCTGCAGCTGCGCCAATGGCAGCCGCAGGACAGGGAGGCCTTTGCCGCGATGACGGCGGACCCCGAGGTAATGCGCTACTTCCCCGCGCCGCTGACGCGGGCGCAGAGCGACGCGATGGCAGACCGCTGCGAGGCGCTGATGGCCGAGCGCGGCTGGGGCGTCTGGGCGGTGGAGCGGCTGGAGGACCAGCAATTTATCGGCATCGTCGGCCTGCATGTGCCCCAGGCCGAGCTGCCTTTTTCTCCCTGCGTCGAAATCATGTGGCGCCTGGCGCGCCATGCCTGGCACCAGGGCCTGGCCACCGAGGCCGCGCGGGCGGCACTGGCCGTCGGATTTGACCATGTAAAGCTGGCTGACATCGTGGCCTTCACGACCACCAGCAACCTGCCATCGCAAGCACTGATGGAGCGCCTGGGCATGGAGCGCGACCTGGCAGGCGATTTTGCGCACCCTGCCTTGCCTGAGGGCCACCCATTGCGAGCCCATGTGCTGTATCGCTTGTCCGCTGCAAAATTCGCAGCAACCTAAACCTTGCACTGCGCGGCCGCCATGACCGGCTGCTGGGGATGGCTCGCCGTGTTTCAAGCCAACCGCCGCCCTGCCCCGCCGTCCGAGCGCGCACCCAGCAGGCTGTAGGACGCTTGATCTTTCTCAGGGCTTTTACGCATATTGACCATGTCGCAGCCTTTGTTGCAGTTTTGCGAGTTAGGATGTGATCAACAAGGTGCCGCAAGGCGATGGCCTTCGCTGCATCCGGTTGCTATAGCTGGGCTGCCGCCCAGCATGTTCGAGAAAGGAGCACATCCATGCAAGTTCAAGTGCACGCTGGTGACAATGTTCAAGGCGGAGAATCCCTCTCCCAATGGGCACAAACCGAGGTACAAAACAAGCTTTCGCGCTTTCGCGAATATGTGACCCGGGTGGAGGTTTACCTCACCGATGTGGACGCCCTGAAAAACGGCGGCAAAGGCAAGCGCTGTGTGATGGAAACACGGGCTACCGGGCGCCAACCCCTGGCTGTCAACGCCGAGGCCGAAAAGGTCGCCGAAGCCTTCAACGCAGCGCTGGAAAAACTGCACCGTGCTTTGGACACCGACATCGCCAAGATGCGCGACAAGAGCAACCGCGAAACCATTCGTACCGGCACCGATGAGGATGTCGAAGCCTAAGGGCTGAACCGGGCCAGCACCGCCCACCCTTCTGAGCAAAGCACCGCCTGGCGGTGCTTTTTTGCGTCTGAGGCTTGCTGTTTTCGCGGCCCTGGCACCCACCAGCTGCGTGGTTTGCAGCTCGGGCGCCCGCGCAGTCGGTCGGTGCAGTGCAAGCGCTCGCAACACCACCCAAGCAAAAAAACTTCGCCAACACCAGACTGGCTGCGCCTACGCCGGCCCACGCGCTCGGCACTCGGCAATCCGCACCCAGCCCCTAGGCGCCAAGCGCCGGCCGCCTTGGCAGGGACCTGAATAACGCTGCAGCGCGCATGTCTGCCGGCGTACAGCGCCCATGGCAGAACACAAGGCAGCTACCGGCAGACAGAGGCGGACACAGGACAGCGCGAGCGCGCCTGCTCTGGCGCTGTGCCCTCCTCCAACGGCCCTCAATGCTGCCCTCCATCCGCAGAGCTCGAAAAAGCTTGGGGCACGAACGCAGCAACGCCGAATCACGGTCGTTCAAATCCACTGAATGCACTGTTCAGACCAGGCGTTCAGACGCCGAAAAACCAGTGGATATCTTCATGCGCTCAGTCTATTGATTTGCACACAGCTTATGCACATTTGAAAAATTTCTCTGTCAAATTTTCTGACCGGGAAGATATCCACAGGTAGATGTGACTTGAGAGAAGCTATGTTTGGAGTGGCTTCAGCAAATAAAAATAGCTATATGCCGCACATATGTCGCATAACTGCCCGCAATTTTCACTTAAATATCCGCATTGCTGAGCCGTAGGACTTGAGCATGGCATGCAATGTATACACATACTTTTCCACATTTTTTGATCTTTATCGCCTATTTATTAAGCATTTATACGATGGAAAGTTATTTCTTAAGCACTGTGCATAAGAATACAAGTGACTCGCTTTAAACAGGAAATTTACAGAACCCTGTGGGTAACTCGAAATTCTATGGATCAATTTATCCACAATCCATGCTACAGCCACCTTCACATGTCAACATGTGGATAAGTCATCCGGGGAAAAGTGCTTGTCGTTTTATCGCATAAGTCCTTTACTTATCCACAAATTTGCGCCATCGTAGAGGGAGGCTCCTGCCATGCCTATGTGCATAACCCTCCACCACCAGACTCTCATATGGTGAAATATCCCACGATGTGAGATATTATGCACAAGCACGATAAGGATAACTTGTTGAAAAAGCAAGCTCCCTTTTCGGCAGTTTTGCATAAAAATTA
This sequence comes from Comamonas sp. JNW, assembly GCF_003105075.1. Taxonomy (NCBI): domain Bacteria; kingdom Pseudomonadati; phylum Pseudomonadota; class Betaproteobacteria; order Burkholderiales; family Comamonadaceae; genus Comamonas; species Comamonas sp. JNW. The sequence continues at coordinate 100,028 of NZ_QETI01000004.1, read as the reverse complement.
GGCATTCGTTCGTATATGCTCGCCTTGTAGTGCTGTCATTGATTTGAATTGAATCGCTTTTGATTTCAGTTTATTTGAATTACTCAAATTGAAATTTGGGCTTTGTCGTTAGGGGCCCAGGATCCAGCGCACTCCGGTCTGAGATGCCGTCAATCACCGTCATCGCCCTCTGCGCCAGCCGCTGGGGGCTGGCAGAAATCAGCCTAGCGCCATCCCTCGATCTGCGCTTGCGTCAGAAGGTCCCGGTCGAACGTGCTTGTTCGATGCCAAACACGTGCGCAATAGCCGGTGAATACCAAAACACTGCGTCGAAAGCGCCCGAATCAGCGACGCCCCTCGTTGCGCTGAGGGCGCGACGACCACCCGCGCGCTTGTTGGGCCTGGCGATGGCTGTTGACTGCATCGCTTGATCGCCTGGCACAGCAGAAACGAAGAAAAGACCGGTGCGGGCAAATACCGGAATGCGCCGATCCTCCCCAGCGGCGAGCTCCGCCAACCGTCGGCGCCGGACTGCCGTCCCGGCGCGACGCCACGATCCCATCAGGCGCGAGATGTCCACAGATGTGGCGCATCGCGGGCAGCGGCCTTCATCGTGGGTGTGAGGCGCACCACTGCCTATGCGAATGGCGCTGGTCCGCTGTTTTGCACATGCAGTTTTTGGAGGCCTGGCGAACGTCTCTTTGCCCAAAAGTCAGCCCCAGGCAGATGGCTTTGTATCCCTAAGCGGCCGTTGCTAGCCAGTAAGTTGTTGTTTTTATTGGGTATCTTTTTGGAAAGACGGTGGACCCTCAGCGGCCACCTCCGGAACCGATGGGAGGAGCCCCAAAAGAGCTGTGTATAACAATCGGTACAAGCCCCTAACAATCCCCTAGTTATCCACAGATAGAAGCCCGACCGCGAACTTGCTCCACTACCATGCACCGGAAATAGCGTCCGGTGTCCACAGACCAATAGTGCAGTAGATATTTGTTTTGTAACGATAAAAAACTTATCCACAATTTAATGGGCCAAACTCTCCGGCATCCAAAGTGGCCGATCGCCGCCTAGGTATTGTGGACAATATTTGCGGCCCAGAGTTTCCTGCGCACAGCAGTCCAGCGGGTGCTACCATTTTGTGCTGATCACTGAGTGATTGTGGATAAGTTATTAATTATCAATCACTTGGTGAGAATTTGAGATTGAAGAATGGCTGTGGATAATGCGCATGGTCGTATCAGCTTATCCACAGAAATATCCCAGATGCCGGACTTATCCACTTCGCAGTGACAAGGATGAAGGGGTACCATCAACATGGTTGGAAAAATTTCAAGCGGTTGACAGCATTGGGCTTAATGGACTTACCCACAGAAGGTGGGGCCCTTCTACTACTATCTACTATTCTTTTAAAGAAAATAAAAGAAAAACCAAAGGCAAGCTCGGCAAAGTTTCATATCTTGAAAATTTTCAGACTGTGAAAAGTCAAGCCTCTTCGGCAGAAGTGAGCGGGGCAGAGCAGTTCTCAAAATACGCAGCACATCACCTCAGCATCCCTCTCCCCTATGGACGAGGGCATCCTATAACTTGGGGTGCTTGGTCGCAGCACTGTCGTACTGACCCAGAGTTCGATCACACAGAGAGGGGCGCTGTGCGCAAATGCACAGCCCAGCATAGGTGTTAGCTATACTTTTGGATATGCGTGGCGAGTGCGGATGCCGCTTTGCGCGGCATATGGCGGGATGAGAAGGCGGCATTGATTGGTGCGGCTGCCGCCTAGGTGTCGTTGCGCAGCAGGGAACGCATCGCAGCGGATCGCCCCGCAGGCCCTGCAGATCCGTCCACCAGGCCGCTGGAGCCTGCCCAGGCGTTGATTGGCGCTGGGTAGAGGGGTCAAGCGGGGTTGGGAGTGGTTGGGGCCAAGGATGGCTTACACCGTCTCTGCCGGCCGTGAATGGCCGTGAGAGTGTTCTATAGCCTTGGTATCTTTTGGCAGGTGGTGGTCGTGCAATGGATCAAGGAGCTGGACCCTCATCTGCGATAACTGTATTTTTATACAGTCATCGGTATGGCTTCTTGCCACAGCCCGTTTGACCTGTAGCCCATTCGACACCGCCAGCCTCTCAAGCGCCGCTATGGCTGCGTAGAGGCCCCGAACGGCGTTTCCAGCCCATAACCCCTCAGACAGGCAAAAAAATACCGCCAGATGGCGGTATGAAGGGGAAGAGGGGGGGTTATGGGGCGATCAGAAGTGGCGCGCGTAGCGCAGCTGCACAAAGTTCTCGCCAGGGTTGGGACGCTTGATCGAGGCGTTGGACAGATGCTCCAGACGCACCGACCATTCATTCTCGCGGCGCATGCCGGTAAAGTAGCCCACGCCGATGTGGGTGCCGAAATTGAAAGCGGTCGAGAAGCGCTTGTCGCGGCTTTCATAGAGCTTGCTGGAGACATAACCGCCGAGGCCCGCTTCAACAAACCAGGGGTACTGGCTCTTACTGTGAAAGCGCATCGTGGGCACGAGGCCAACCACAGCAATGGTGCGGCTGCCTTCTTGCTCCATGCGGTCGGAGTTCCAGGCGGACAGGCTCATGTCCCAATGGGCGGTGACCGCATGGCCCCACCAATAGGTCTTCCAATCCATTGGGATGGTCGAGCCAATGGTGAGCGCACGCGCGTCACGTTCGGCAACCCCTGCTTGCAGGTACAGGGTGGGGCTGTTGCGCTTGTCGGCAAACTGCGCTTGGGCAGAGGCACTCCAGACAGTCAGCGCGCACAAGCCGATAGCGGAGAGGAGAGGGCGGTATTGCATTAAATAATGTTACACCTGGACCACAGCAGCTTTTGTCAGCAAAAGCAGGATGTTGTCTGTATGCAACCGCTGACGCTGTCACGGGCATATACACAGGCACAAAAAAGCGCAGCTGGTCAGGGCTGCGCAGGAGGGGTTGGAGAGGGAGACAGATGCCAGGAGGCGGGCGGTTGCCCTATTTACTGTCCATAGGTGGAACAGTCTGTTTCGGATTGGGGCCTTGATGGCGCTGGCCATGCGGGCCCTTTCCGTCCGGGCCGCGTCCGCGGCGCTCATGCATCTTCAAGGTTTCCGCATCAAAAGTCTTTTGCTGCTCAGGCGTCAAGGTGGCATAGAAAGCCTTGGTCGCCTGGTTGCGCTGGTCCATCGCAGCCTGGTGCTTGGCATGCATGGCCTGCATCGCGTCAATACGCTCTGGCGTGGTCATCTTGGCAAAGTCTGGACGCTCAGGGCGGTCACCGGGGGCCGGGCGCTGGGGCTTGACGGCCGTCATATAGCTGGTCCAGGCGGCTTCCTGGCTGGCATTGAGCTTGAGCGAGGCCTTGAGTGCCTGCATGCGTTTGGCCATGTGTGCCTCGCGTGCTTCGGGGCCATGGGCCTTTTTGGCAGGGGCGGGGGCGCTTTGTGTGGTGGGGGCTACTGCGGGGGCAGCCGGGGTTTGGGCGAAGCTGGAAACCGACAGGCTGGCCAGCATGGCGGTCACGATGGCGCTGCGTTGTAAGAGAGACATAGTGGTTCCTTTCCGGGTTGTGATGTCTTATGCGATGTCTGCAGTGTCCGCCTGCCATGTAATAGCGCTGTCACTGGCCGGTATGGCTGTGTAAAGAATTAGCAATTTTGGTTGTGTGGCTTTGGGAGAGGCAAGCGCTGCTGCTACCAGCGCCCACCCATCCCAAACCCGGTTTTTTGCCTGGCGCATCGGGCTGGGACGGGCCCGATTCGCGGCACAATGGACAGCAGATCAGTGCGGCACACCAGGGCCGCTTGTGTTTTTTAAAGGGCTGCTGCGCAAGACTGCAGCCCCCCAGAACAAAGGAATGGCATGTTCAAGAACATGATTTTTTACCGCATCTCCGAAACCTGGCAGCCGGATTTGGTCGCGCTGGATACGGCCTTGGCCAAGCAGCAGTTTGAGCAGTGCGGCGCTACCCAGGAAAAATCCACCGGTTGGGTGCCTCCGCGCGGCGAGGAGCACGGCGCGATGGTCGAGTCGGTAGGGGGCCAGTGGATCTTGCGGCTGATGAGCGAGAGCAAGATGCTGCCCGCCAGCGTGCTCAACCGCAAAGTTGATGAAAAGCTCGCCCATATCGAAGCCCAGGAAGGCCGCAAGCCCGGCAAGAAGGAAAAGCAGGAGCTCAAGGACGAGTGCAAGCTCGATCTGCTGCCGATGGCCTTTACCAAGCAGGGCGGGCTGTGGATCTGGATCGATCCGCAGGCGCGCCTCCTGGTGCTGGACACGAGCAGCCAGGGCCGTGCCGACGAAGTGATCACCATGCTGGTGGAGGCCTCGCCCGGTTTTGCGGTGGCGCTTATCGACACCCAGAACAGCCCCCAGGGGGCGATGTCTGCCTGGCTGCACAGCTACGACGCGCCGGCGGGCTTCAGCATCGACCAGGAGTGCGAGCTCAAGAGTGCCGATGAATCCAAGGCGGTCGTGCGCTATGCCCGCCACCCGCTGGGCATCGACGAGATCCGCGAGCATATCGACCAGGGCAAGCTGCCCACCAAGCTGGCGCTGACCTGGGATGACCGGGTCAGCTTTGTGCTGACCGAGGGCCTGCAGCTCAAGAAGGTGGCCTTGCTTGATGTGGTGATGGAAGGGGCCAGTGAGGATGGCGGTTTTGACGCCGATGTGGCCATTGCCACCGGGGAGTTCAGCCAGCTGATTCCCGACCTGATCCAGGCACTGGGCGGCGAAGGCCGCACCGAGCTGGGCCAGCTGCCCGACCGGGGCGACAAACCCGCCGCAGCGGCCCGGGAAGGGGCTGCAGCGCCCGCCAAGCCGATGAGCCAGGGGGTAGGCGCTGCCAAGCCATTCCAGGCGTCTGGCAAGCCTGGCGGCATGCAGACCGGGCCCAAATCGGCACCGGTGGACCAGGATCCGGATTCCAGCCCTTTCTGATCTGGGCCAACCGCAGAAACGATAACGCGCTCCCAGGAGCGCGTTTTTTATGCCTGTGCAATGCTTGGACAGGGCTTTAGTGCTTGCAGCAGCTGGCTGCGTCAGGGTCGGCATGCGGGTCGGACAGGCTGTCGAGAATAGGGCAGTCCGGGCGCTGGTCGCCGTGGCAGCTGTGCACCAGCGCCTGCAGCGAGCGCTCCATCGCCTTCATCGCGGCAATGCGCTCGCGCAAGGCGCCGATATGCTTTTGCGCAATCTCCTTGACCGAGCTGCTGGCGCGCTGCTTGTCGTGCCAGAGGTTGAGCAGGTTCTCGATCTCCTCCATCGAAAAGCCCAGATCGCGGCAGCGGCGGATGAAGGAGAGGGTATGCACATCGGACTGGGTATACAGCCGGTAGCCGCTGTCGGTGCGGTGCACATGGGGCAGCAGGTTCAGCGACTCGTAGTGGCGCGCCATGCGCGCAGAAATACCCGCCAGCTGGGCTGCCTGGCTGATGGACACCGGCCAGGCGATGGACCGCTCAGTGGCAGGCTTGCGTGACGGGCTGGCCATGCTTACTGGACTTGGTAGCCTTCGGCCGCAATGGCCGCTGCGATCTTGTCAGCGGGCTGGCTGGACTCGACCACCACCTTGCCTTGGGCGCGGTCGATGGCTACCTTGGCCTGGGCGTCGAGTTGCTGCACAGCCTGGGTGACGGCACGCTCGCAGTGGCCGCAGGTCATGCCTTGGACTTGGAAGGTGTTTTGCATCAGAGTTTCCTTTTCCTGTAGTTGATGGCTTGATCTTGAAAGCTGACACGGTGTGAAGGTCAAGAGCAGGGGCTTTCGCCTGGAACAAGCCATCAGAACTGCTTCGGTCCGGATGTGTTTCACGTGAAACAGCATCCATGGACCGACAGGCTGCATTACTGCTTTTCGTCCGCGATGGCCTTTTGCACCGAAGGACGGGCGCCCACGCGCTGCAGGAAGCTTGCCAGGTTTTCCAGGCCGCTGATGTCGACACCGACAAACTTGCTCCAGCCGCAGACGGTGAACAGGTAGGCATCGGCCACGCTGAAGTCCGCGCCCATCAGGAATTCCTTGCCGGCCAGCTGCGCATCCACCCAGATCAGGCGCTTGAGCACTTGTCCACGGGCCATGTCCTTGACGGTGTCGGGCATATTGGGGTTGAACAGCGGGGAGAAGCCCTTGTGGATCTCGGTGCCGATAAAGCCCAGCCACTCTTGCAACTGGTAGCGCTCGAAGGTGCCGTTCGCGGGTGCCAGTTTGGAGGCGGGCGCCTGGTCGGCAATGTACTGCACGATGGCGGGGCCTTCACGCAGGCGCTGGCCATTGTCCAGCTCCAGCACCGGCACATAGCCCAGCGGGTTGATCGTGTAGAAGTCGGTGCCGTCCTTGAGCTGGTGGGTCTTGGTGCTGGCCATCTCCAGGGTGAAGGGCAGACCGGCTTCCAGCAGGGCGATATGGGGCGACAGCGAACAGGCGCCGGGAGAGAAATACAGCTTCATCGACAAATCTCCAGTGAAAGGTGAAAGCCAAACCATGCTATCGCTTTTGACAAAGCTTTGCAGCCAGGTGGCTGCGGCGCAATAACACGGCTGACCGCGTGTAAACCCCCAAGTCATTAAAATAGCGGGCAAAACCGACTATTCGCCATTCTGTCAAAGGGCTGCAGAAGGGCATGACTGCATGCAAGGCTGCTGCCTTGCGAGCCCTGGAACGAGGCCGTATGAGCCAAACCCCCTATACCTATCCGCAAGAATTTGATGTCATCGTTGTGGGTGGCGGCCATGCCGGCACCGAGGCGGCGCTGGCCGCTGCCCGCATGGGCAGCAAGACGCTGCTGCTGACCCACAACATCGAAACCCTGGGCCAGATGAGCTGCAACCCCAGCATTGGCGGCATTGGCAAAGGCCATCTCGTCAAGGAAGTGGATGCGCTGGGCGGCGCCATGGCGCTGGCCACCGACAAGGGTGGCATCCAGTTCCGCATTCTCAACAGCTCCAAGGGCCCGGCCGTGCGTGCCACCCGTGCGCAGGCCGACCGTATCCTGTACAAGGCAGCGATCCGCGAGACCTTGGAGAACCAGCCCAACCTCTGGTTGTTCCAGCAAGCGGTCGATGACCTGATGGTCGAGGGCGACCGCGTGGTGGGCGCCGTCACCCAGGTGGGTATCCGTTTTCGCAGCCGCACCGTGGTGCTGACGGCCGGGACTTTCCTGGACGGCAAGATCCATGTGGGCCTGAACCACTATCCCGCAGGCCGCGCCGGTGATCCGCCAGCGGTCAGCCTGTCGGCGCGCCTGAAGGAATTGAAGCTGCCCCAGGGGCGCCTGAAGACCGGCACGCCGCCGCGCATCGATGGCCGCTCGATCGACTTCAGCCAGTGCGAAACCCAGCCGGGCGACGGCATGCCCGGCGGCGTCAACGAAGGCCAGCTGCCGGTGTTCAGCTTCATGGGCAATGCAGAGATGCACCCGGCGCAGATGCCTTGCTACATCACCCACACCAATGCGCGCACGCACGAGATCATCCGCAGCGGCTTTGACCGCAGCCCGATGTTCACCGGCAAGATCGAAGGGGTAGGGCCGCGTTACTGCCCGAGTGTGGAAGACAAGATCAACCGCTTTGCCGACAAGGAAAGCCACCAGATCTTTCTGGAGCCCGAAGGCCTGACCACCCACGAGTACTACCCCAACGGCATCTCGACCAGCCTGCCGTTCGACGTGCAGTACGAACTGGTGCGCAGCATGAAGGGCCTGGAGAACGCCCACATCCTGCGCCCGGGCTATGCGATCGAGTATGACTACTTCGACCCACGCTCCTTGAAGAACAGCTTTGAGACCAAGCAGATCCAGGGCCTGTTCTTTGCCGGCCAGATCAATGGCACGACCGGCTACGAAGAAGCGGCAGCCCAAGGCCTGTTTGCCGGCCTGAACGCCGCACTGCAATGCCGGGGCGAAGGCCCCTGGACGCCGCGCCGTGATGAAGCCTACCTGGGCGTGCTGGTCGACGACCTGATCACCAAGGGGGTGACCGAGCCCTACCGCATGTTCACCAGCCGGGCAGAGTTCCGCCTGCAGCTGCGGGAAGACAATGCCGACATGCGCCTGACCGAAGAGGGGCGCAAGATGGGCCTGGTCGACGATGCGCGCTGGGATGCCTTCAGCCGCAAGCGCGATGCTGTTTCACGTGAAACAGAACGCCTCAAGGCTACCTGGGTGAACCCACGCATCGTCGCTGCGCAAGAAGCCGAACGTGTGTTGGGCAAGGCCATGGAGCGGGAGTACAACCTGTTCGATCTGCTGCGCCGCCCTGGTGTGGACTACACCACCTTGATGAGCATGAACGAAGGCGCCTACCAGACCAGCGACGTTTCACGTGAAACACTGGGTGCACTGAGCGAGTCCGTGGTCGAGCAGGTGGAGATCGGTGCCAAGTACTCGGGCTATATTGACCGCCAAAAGGACGAAGTGGAGCGCGCAGCCCATTACGAGAAACTGCGCCTGCCCGCCGAGCTGGACTATATGCAGGTGACAGCGCTGTCGTTTGAGGTGCGCCAGAAACTGCAGACCCACCGCCCCGAAACCCTGGGCCAGGCATCGCGTATTTCCGGTGTCACCCCCGCTGCCATTTCCTTGCTGATGGTCCACCTGAAAAAAGGTGGCTTCAAAGGCTTCAGCACTGCACAAGAGGTAACGACTGCATGAGCGCACCATTGGAAATCCCACTGCGTGACGGCGTTCAACAACTGGGCCTGTCGCTGAGCGATGAGCAAATTGCCCAGCTGATGGCTTTTCTGGATCTGCTGCAGAAGTGGAACAAGGTCTACAACCTGACCTCGGTGCGTGACCCGCAGGAGATGCTGACCCACCATTTGCTCGACAGCCTGGCTGCGGTGCCGCCGCTGGTGCGCCATCTGGAGGGGGCCGGCCTGCCAGCCCCCAAGCTGCTCGATGTCGGCTCGGGTGGCGGTCTGCCCGCTGTGGTGTTCGCCATCTGCCTGCCGCAGCTGGATGTGAGCTGCGTGGATACCGTGGGCAAGAAGGTGGCCTTTATCCAGCAAGCGGCTGCCGCGCTGCGCCTGCGCAACCTGCATGGCATCCAGTCGCGCGTCGAGCAGCTGAGCCAGCAGTACGACGTGGTCAGCTGCCGTGCCTTTGCCGCCTTGCAGGATTTCACCGCCTGGTCGGCCCAGACCTTGAAGGCCGATGGCATCTGGCTGGCGATGAAGGCCAAGCGCCCTGACGATGAGCTGGCGCTGTTGCCCGCGTCGGTACAGGTGCTGAACATCGAGCCGCTGCAGGTGCCTGGGCTCGATGCCGAGCGCTGCATTGTCTGGATGCGGCAGCAGGCGGCATAGCCCCGCGTTGCGGATCGCAGGCCGCGCCACCTGCACCATCCACCAGCCCCGATTTTTCGGGGCTTTTTGCTGACGCTTGCGCCGGTAACAACGCGCTTTTGCTGGCTTGCAAGCAGGGCCGTCGTTTACACTCAAAGTTTCCATCGCAGAGGCGGCACATGTTTGGCATTTCTGACTATGGTGCATTTGTCTTCGCCGTGCTCCTGTTCTTGATGATTCCCGGGCCCGGCAACCTGGCGCTGATCACCTCCACGGGCAAGGGCGGCATCCAGGCCGGTCTGGCCGTATGCGCGGGCTGCATGGCCGCTGACCAGGTGCTGATGTGGCTGGCCGTTGCCGGCGTGGCGACCGTGATGAGCGCATACCCGGCCGCCTTTCAAGCGGTGCAATGGCTGGGCGCTGCCTACCTGGCCTGGATTGGCTACAAGCTGATAACGGCCCGACCAGGTGACCAGCCGGTCATCAAGATTGCGCCCCGGCATTATTTCAGGCAAGGCTTTCTCATCACCATGATGAATCCCAAGGCCATCGTGTTCTACATGGCGTTTTTCCCGCTGTTTGTTGATCCGGCCACCCACCGGGGCTTGCCCACTTTTGCGGTGATGGCAGCGACCGTGGCGGTGATCAGCCTGGCCTATTGCACGGTCGTGGTGCTGCTCACCAGGATGCTGGCTGAGCGCCTGCGCGCCAATCCGGCGCTGGTTAAATGGCTGGAGAAAACGGCGGGTGTGTTTTTGATTGGTTTTGGCCTTAAGCTGGCCCTGACCAAATAAGTTAGTGGACAAGCGAGTTCTCATGGCAAAAATTTTCTGTATCGCCAACCAAAAAGGCGGCGTCGGCAAGACCACCACCGCAGTCAACCTGGCGGCCGGTCTGGCCAAGATCAAGCAGCGTGTGCTGCTGGTTGACCTGGATCCGCAAGGCAATGCCACCATGGGCTCGGGCATCGACAAGCGCGCGCTGGAGACCTCGGTCTATGACGTGCTGCTCGAATCGAGCACCATCAAGGAGGCCGCTGTCCATTCCGAGCGCTGCGGCTACTGGGTGCTGGGCGCCAACCGCGAACTGTCTGGCGCCGAAGTCGAGCTGGTCGAGCTCGAGCGCCGTGAAAAGCGCCTCAAGGCCGCGCTGGAGGCGAGCGACGCCGACTTTGACTTTGTGCTCATCGACTGCCCGCCCAGCCTGTCCATGCTCACCTTGAACGGCCTGTGCTCGGCCCATGGCGTGATCGTCCCGATGCAGTGCGAGTACTTTGCGCTCGAAGGCCTGACCGACCTGGTCAACACCATCAAGCAGGTGCATGCCAACCTGAACCGCGATCTGGAGATCATCGGGCTGCTGCGGGTCATGTTCGACCCGCGCATCACCTTGCAGCAGCAGGTGAGCGACCAGCTGCGCGAGCATTTCGGCGACAAGGTGTTCGACACGGTGATTCCCCGCAATGTGCGCCTGGCCGAAGCCCCCAGCTACGGCCTGCCCGGCGTCGTGTTCGACCCGGCGGCCAAGGGCAGCAAGGCCTTTGTCGAGTTCGCCAAAGAGATGGTCAAGCGCATCAAACGCATGAAGTGACAGCCGGCCCCGCCGCTGCCCGACCGACCTCCGCTGCCTGGCATGCGGAGGTCTTTTTCTTGGTGGCCTGCGCGCTGCAGGCACCCGCGTTGCGTATGGCAAGCATTCGGGCACAATAAGGGTTTGCATTTCTTTGAAACAGCGCAGTACGGTGGCGCTTTTTTGCTATTAAAAAATGAGCATTGAATCCTCGTCCATCAAGCTGCTGCCGGGGTGGCAAAACAGCGGGCCGGGCCATTGGCAAACGGTGTGGGAGCAGCAACTGGGGTATGAGCGCGTGCAGCAGCACGACTGGCTGCACCCCAAACGCGGTGACTGGACGGCGCGCCTGCAGGATGTGGTGCTGGATGCGCCGCAGCCCGTGGTGCTGGTCGCCCACAGCCTGGGCTGCATTCTGACGGCCTGGTGGGCCGCGCATTCGCCCCAGGCGGCCAGCAAGGTGCGCGGCGCGCTGCTGGTGGCGCCGGGCGATGTCGAGCGCGCCGACCTGGCCGAACAGATCCCTGGCTGGTCGCCGATCGCGCTGCAAAAACTGCCCTTTCCCGCCATCTTGGTGGGCAGCCAAAACGACCCCTATTGCAGCGCCGAGCGCGCGCAGTGGCTCGCTGGCCACTGGGGCGCGCGCTGGGTGGACCAGGGCGCCTGCGGCCATATCAATGCCGAATCGGGGCTGGGCGACTGGCCGCTGGGCCAGGCGCTGCTGGCCGAGCTGATGGCCGAACCAACAAAGGTGAATTAAGACATGGTTACCAAGAAACCCAAGGGTCTGGGACGCGGCCTCGAAGCACTGCTGGGCCCCAAGGTCGAGGACGCTGCGCCCGCCGGCGACGACAAGGGCCAGCTGCCCCACCAATTGCGGCTCGATGACATGGTCCCCGGCGTCTACCAGCCGCGTACGCGCATGGACGAGGGCGCGCTGTACGAGCTGGCCGAAAGCATCAAGGCCCAGGGCATCATGCAGCCCATCCTGGTGCGCAAGCTGGCCTCGGGCGACCACGCCGGCAAGTACGAAATCATCGCCGGTGAGCGGCGCTTTCGAGCCGCGCGCATCGCCGGTCTGGCCGAGGTGCCGGTGCTGGTGCGTGATGTGCCGGACGAGTCCGCCGCGGCGATGGCGCTGATCGAGAACATCCAGCGCGAAGACCTCAACCCGCTGGAAGAAGCCCAGGGCCTCTCGCGCCTGGTGGGCGAGTTCCAGATGACGCATGAGCAGGCTGCGCAGGCGGTGGGCCGCTCGCGATCGGCTGCGTCCAACCTGCTGCGCCTGCTGAACCTGGCCGAACCCGTGCAAACCATGCTGATGGCAGGGGATCTGGACATGGGCCACGCGCGTGCCTTGCTGGTGCTGGACCGCGCCGCGCAGATCACCGCAGCCAACCAGATCAATGCGCGAAAAATGAGCGTGCGTGAGGCCGAGAGCCTGGTCAAAAAGGTCAGTGCCGAGTTCTCGGGCGAAACCCCGGTCAAGGCCAAACCGGCGAAATCGCGCGATTTGAAGCGCGTCGAAGAAGAGCTGTCGGACCTGTTGATGGCCGAAGTGGAAGTGCGCGTGAAAAAGCGCGTCAAGCGCGCCGGCAAACTCGAAGAGATGGGTGAATTGGTAATCCAGTTTGGCTCTCTGGATGCCCTGAATGGATTGATTGATAAATTACGTGGATAATGCACCGGCCATGTGCTGCACGTCGTGATTTGGGTGACATTTACTAACAACTTCGCTTAAGAGCGGACAACGCTCCACCGAGGTTCCTGGAAGCAGGTGATTCCCGTGTCAGCAGCGCAAAGCAAAAATACGAAATCGAAGTAATCGAGCCTGGAAGGAATTCCGGGCTCGCTTTGAATGAACAACTGAATGATTTGCGGGAGAGCGACATGAAAAAGGCAGCATTGGCGGCACTGGCCGTCTTGGCATTGGCAGGCTGCGAAAGCACCGGTATGAAGCTGGGCGGCGGCACCAACAACATGGTGACCGGTGGCGCAGCAGGGGGCAGCAGCCAGGGCGAAAACAGCCAACTCGAAAAATGTGATTCGCCGGTGGGTACCGTCTCCCTGGTCGAGAACCAGCAAGCGGGCTGGTACACCATCTTGCGCAACGAATACCGCCTGCCACCGACCGCCAATCTGCTGCGCGTGCTGATCCAGCAATCGAACTGCTTTGTGGTCGTGGAACGCAGCGCTGCCGGCATGAACGCGATGAACCGCGAGCGCGCGATGATGGACAACGGCGAAATGCGCAAGGGCAGCAATTTCGGCAAGGGCCAAGTGGTCGCATCGGACTACGGCCTGACGCCTGAGGTGACCTTCAGCGAAGACAATGCCGGCGGCTTTGGCGCGGCGCTGGGCGGCATCCTGGGCGGCCGTGGCGGCGGCGCGCTCGCAGGCGTGGCTGCCAACAGCAAGACCCGTGAAGCATCGGCCATGCTGACCCTGGTGGACAACCGCTCGGGCGTGCAGGTGTCCTCGTCGACCGGCAATGCCAGCAACACCGACTGGGGTGGCTTTGGCACCTTGTTCGGTGGCGCAGCTGGTGCCAGCATGGGTGGCTACTCCAACACCTCGCAAGGCAAGGTCGTGTCGGCCGCTTTCGTCGATGCCTACAACCAGATGGTGCAGGCGCTGCGCAACTACAGTGCGCAATCCGTCAAGGGCCAGGGCCTGGGCGGTGGCGGTCGTCTGGGTGTGGATGGCGCCGCAGCGCCCAGCCAGACCTCGGCACCCGGCGCCAAGACCAATGTGCGCCTGAGCATGAAGCAAGCGCAGCAGCGCCTCAACGAGCTGGGCTACGATGTGGGCACCCCCGATGGCGCCTCCGGCCCGCGCACGCAGAACGCGCTGCGTTCCTTCCAGCAGGACCAGGGCCTGTCGGTGACGGGGCGCCTGGACCAGGCCACGATGCGCCAGCTGGCGGAATAAGCCTTCGGCACTGCCTAGCCAGGCCAGCAAACCCGCCGCTCACCCCGGCGGGTTTTTTCATTCCTTGTCGATGACCTCGTCGATATCGGCAGGCGGCTGGGTTTCCATGAACTCCTCAATATCGCAGCGCAGCTGCAGCTCCCGGGCCAGCAGCTTGTGCAGCTGGCGCGGATCGATGGGCTTGTGCATCAAGGTCGCCCCCAGGCTGTTGGCCATCTGCAGCCTTTTGGGGGCCGTGTCGCCGGTCAGGATCACGTAGTGGGGCAGCATCTGCTGCCAGGGCACATGCTCGGCCGTGGCATCGCGCACGGCCATGACGACCATGCTGCCGTCTTCGGTGGCCGACAGGCGCAGGTCGGTCAGCACCACATCGAAGGGCTTGCTGTTGCTCTCCTGCATATGGCCGATCAGGCGCCGCACCTGGTCCACATTGGCCGCGCTCATCACCTGGCAATGCCATTGCTCGAGCATGCTGGCCAGCCCCACGCGCACCAGCGGCTCGTCATCGACCACCAGCACCTTGAGGCCATGTAGCGACGAGTAGTCGCCATCGTCAGGCTGCTCCCACAGGCCGGCGACCAGCCCATAGCCGCCGGCGGGCACGGCCTCTGCCATCAGGCTGACGCGGAAGACGCTGCCGCGCCCCGGGATCGATGACAGCGCGACCTTCACGTTCAGGATATCGGCCAGCTCGCGCACGATCGCCAGACCCAGCCCCAGGCCCTTGGTGCCCATGTGCTGGTCTTCGGCCACCTGGCGGAACTTCTGGAAGATCAGGTCGTGGTGCTCGTCATCGATGCCCACACCGGTGTCCCAGACCTCGATCACGCGCTGCAGGCCGCGTTTGCGCACCCCCAGCAGCACGCCACCGTGGTCGGTGTAGCGCAGCGCGTTGGACACCAGGTTGCGCAGCAGCATAAAGAGCAGCGACTGGTCGGTGTAGATCCAGTCTTCGCTGTCGCGCACGCGGAAGACCAGGTTCTTGGCGTCGGCCTGTGGGCCGAACTCCTTCTCCAGCCGGCGCAAGAAGCCGGCAATGGCCACCGGCTGGAACTTGGGGTCCAGCACGCCGGCCTCGATGCGCGAGTAATCCATCAGGGTGTCGAGCATCTCGCGGCTGGCCGACAGCGCAGCGCGCGCGTGCTCGAGCACCACCGCCTGCTGGCTGTTGAGGCCCGAGCCGCGCAAGGTCTCCAAAAACAGGTTGAGCGCCTGCACCGGCTGGCGCAGGTCATGGCTGGCGCCGGCCAGAAAGCGGTTCTTGGCGCGCACCGCGTTCTGGGCCGAGCGGGCATGGTCGCTCAGGTGCTTCTTGTACGACGCAATGGCCCGGCCCAGCTGGTCGATCTCGTCACCCCACTGCTGGGGCACCGCGTAGATGCCGCCAAACTCGTCATTGCTGACCTCGCGGCGCAGCGCCACCAGGCGGCGCGAGACCGAGGCATGCATGTAGATGCCCGCCATCGCCACGCACAGGATCAGCACGGCCACCAGCCAGTTCAGATTGCTCTGCTGGGCCGCCACATCCCGGGACAGCTGCACGCTGCGCTCATTGAGCTGGCGCCGCAGGTCGGCCGCAGCGCGGCTGGCCAGCAAGGACATGTCGGTGGCCAGCATCTGGTTCTCGGCCACCAAGTGGAAGACGGCGCGGTCATCGAGGCCATGCTGCGCGGGCTGAAAGATCGCCTGGCTCAGCTGCTGCACATTGGCGTTGAGCGCATTGCGCTTGGACTGCATCAGCGGGTCGATCGCGCCATCGAGCCGTGTCTGCGTCATCTCGCCGAGCAGCTTGTCGAGCCAGCCCATGCGGTCGGTCAGCTCCACCATGTTCAGCCGCCGCTCGCCGATGTCGTTGGTGATGGCGACCAGGCGCGCATAGCTGCCGATCATCTCGCTTTGCTGCATCACGCGCGTGCTGGCAATGAGCTGCTCCATCTCCACGCTGGACAGCTGCTGCAGGGCCTGGTTGGTGCGGCGCAGGCCCTGCAAGGTCAAGGCAAACACCACGGCAATACCCACGGCCAGAATCACCAGCATCAGCAAGATGCGCGAGGTCACCGACATCGGAAAACTGCGCTTGTCCGGTGCGGCCTGCGCGGCAGGTGCTGGTGGTGGTAGTGATGGGCTGTCTGGCATAGGGGAAGCTGCCATTGCTGTCAGTTCTGCCAGCGCAGGTCTTCGAGCGCAAAGGTCGGGATCGGGCATTGGGACCACATGCCCACCAGGCCCTTGCGCATGAAGTTGCGCTCGGGCCGCACGACGATGAAGGCGTTGACCGCATCTTCGGCCAGCTGCCTTTGCGCCTGGCCCAGCCAGTCATCGAGCTCCTGGGGCGATGCGGACGCGCGCAGCTTTTCCCAGATCTTCTTGAACACACGGTTGTTGTACTGGAAGTAGTAGTCATCGCGCGCATAGATGCCGATGTCCATTGGCTCCACATGCATGATCAGGCTCAGGTCATAGTCCTTGCGCTTCATCACCTGGTCCAGCCAGGTGGGCCAGTCCATGCGGATGATCTCGACCTGCAGGCCGATGGCTTCGAGCTGCGCGGCCACGATCAGGCTGCCGTAGCGCCCGTAGTCGGTGGGCGGCACGGCCAGGCGCAGGCTGGTGCCCGGGGCCACCTGGGCCTGGGCGAGCAGGGCCTTGGCCTGGGCCGGGTCGTAGGGGTAGCGCTGCACCAGATCGACATAGGCCCGGTGGTGGGGCGAGAAGTGGCTGCCAATGGGCAGCACCTCGATGGAGCCGCCATAGATATTCTGGTAGCGGCTGCGGTCGAGGGCATGGTTGATGGCCCGCCGCACGCGGATATCGTTCAGCGGCGCGCGCGCATTGTTCATCGCGATCAGCAGCTTGCCTTCCACCCCGCGCTGGCCCATCACATAGTCGGTGCGCGCCATGAACGAGGCCGTCAGCCGCGTGACCGAGCTGAGCGCATCGATGCGTCCTTCGGCCAGCATGTTCTCGGTCTCGGCTGCGCTCGACATGAAGAGGAAATCGGCCATGCGGATGGCGGGCTTCTTGCTGTCCCACCACTGCTCGTTGCGCAGCAAGGTGATCGATTTGCCCTTGGTCCATTTTTCGACCTGGTAGGGGCCGGTGCCCACTGGCGTGCCGGCATTGCTCGCGGCGCTGTCGGGGTGCACCATCACCGCGCCGGGCATGGCCAGCGCATAGCTGAGCAGTGCGTCGGGCTCGCTCAGGCGGATGCGCAGCAGGTACTCGTCCACGGCCTCGACGGAGACGAGCTTGTCGAACCATTCGAGGTAGGCATTGGTGTTCTTCATCTGCAGCAGGCGCTGCAGGCTGAAGGCGGCCGTGGCGGCATTGAAGGGCTTGCCATCGTGGTAGCGCACTTGGCGGCGCAGCACCATATCGACCTGCTTGCCGTCCTGGCTCACGGTCCAGCTCTGCGCCAGACGCGGCTTGATCTGGCCTTGCCCGTCGATGATGGTCAGGCCCTCGAACACATTGGCGTAGGTGATCTCGCTGGCGGTGGCCGCCGATGTGCTGGTGATGTCGAACGACGCGGGCTCCAGCGGTATACCGATGCGCAAGCGGTCAGATGCCGCCTTGGCGGGCGCCAGGCCCACCAGGCAGCAGAGCAGCAAAACGGCCAGTGCCCAGCGCATCCACTGGGGCTTGTCTTGGGGGCCTGTATCCATCATCGCTTCCTCGTTGTGCACCTGCCTGGCATCGGGCCGGCAAGTGGCATGGCGCTGGCGCTTGGGCGGCGACAGCAGCAGCTTTTTATTTGATGGCCGTGGCGGGCAGGATACCGTTGCGTTGCGCCACCAGCACCGCCTGGGTACGGGTATCGGCTCCCAGGTGCTTGAGGATGGACGCCACCTGGTTGCGGATCGTGTGTTCGCTCAGCCCGAAATGCTTGGCAATAGCCTTGTTGCTAAAGCCCTTGGCCAGCATCTTGAGCACCTCATACTGGCGCAGCGGCAGCACCTCGGCGCTGGGCTTGGCGGCGGGCTCCAGGCTGCGGCCGCTGGCCTTGTGGATGTTGTGCTCCATGCCCAGGCTGCGCAGCAACCAGTGCTGCACCTGCGCGCAGATGGCCTCGGGCTCCAGCGCCTTGGAGATGAAGCCCGAGGCGCCCTGGCGCACCGCATCGCGCATCAGCTCGGGGTGGTCATGGCCCGAGAGCATCACCACATAGGCGCCGGGCCAGCGTTTGCGGATCTGGCCAATGCCTTCGAGCCCATCACAGCCGGGCATGCTGATGTCGAGCATGACCAGGTTGACCCAGTGCTCCTGCGCCACCGCATCGGTGACCGAGCCCGCTTCGTGGATATCGGCCTGCAGCATGTTGCTGCTCAGCAGCATCATGCGCAGGCCCTGGCGGAAGAGGGGATGGTCATCCACCAGCATGACCGATGGCAGGGGCAGTGTCATATCCGCAGGCTCCTTCTTGCGGCATGGGGGGCGCAGTTCTTCATGGCCCGTACCTTACATCTATTTACCGAAGCAACCAATAGTCCATATGAACTAGTGCGCCTCACCGCCGCTTTGATAGTTTCGGAGTATCTGCTCGTGTTGAAAAAAGTCCAATGATTTTTATGGATTTATTGAGAATACAAGGCTGCATTTTTCGTCCCACTTGCGCTGCTAAATGGTCTTAGGCTAGTACATCTGGTCTATTTACAATTGCTTACTGCCAGCCGAACATGCCTTCCATGCGATGGCTGGCCGCCATGGGATGCCTGTCGTCGCTCCATCTGTTTTGCCCATGAACAGCACAACACCCAACTGTGAGGACGACATGAAACACAGCGCCATCTACCTTGCCGCAGCCCTGCTGACGGCAGCCGCTTCCAGCCATGCCCAGGGCTGGCTCGGCGAATCGGTGCCCTGGCAGTTCCAGACCAGCGCCGACCGGGCCAACCGGGCCCTTACCAACGACCTCATAGAGAAGAAAAAAGGCGGCTACTACGACGCCTTCAAAAGCACCTACATCACCAATATCGAGCGCCAGGTGAACTGCAACTTCCAGCCCACCGCCGCCGGCAACAGCAGCTCGGCCGACCAGGCCAACCAGGTCGCCTCTCCGCAGACCAATGCATCGGCAGGCAACAGCGCATCGAGCACCGGCAGCGCCAGCGACAGCAGCGACAACCTGGGCCGTGGTGGCCTGGCCAACAACAACCAGAGCAACAGCGGCGCCATCAGCAGTGGCGTGCAGGGCAGCCCATCGACGACCACGATGGCGCCGATCAACAGCGAAAATGCCCATGGCCAGCAGGACATGCAGGTCGCGCAGAACAACAGCGGCAACCAAAGCACCAACGTGAGCGGCAGTTCAGCCTGCCAGTTCGGCGCCAGCGGTGCCATCAACTAAAGCGCGGACGGAGGACACCATGCACGCCCTGAACCTTTACCCCCTGTCCGCGCGCGGCCCGCTGCCCCGCCGCACGATGACCCTGTCGGCCCTGGCCGCCACCTTGCTGCTGAGCGGCTGCGCGCTGCCCACCTACCAACAAGTCCGCATGGCTGACGACGAAGCGCCCGTGATGCAAGGCCCCGGCCCGCGCCACAACGGCACCCCGCTGGACAACAGCTTTGCCTGCCTGTCGCACCGCATCGTCGAGCAGCGCAATGGCCGCGCTCCGCTGTCGATTGCCGTGGGCGACATCAAGGACTACACCGGCAAGTACTCGCAGGGCGATGGCAATGTCGTCACCCAGGGCGGATCGCTGATGGTGTATTCGGCGCTGGGCAAGCTCGGCGGCGCCATCGATGTGCGCGAGCGCTTTGACACCCGCGTGGCCGAGCTGGAGCTGGCCTACACCGACCGGCGCCAGCTGGGCGATGGCAACCAGCATGCGCTGGCCGATGAGAAGGGCCAGCGCGCGGTGCCCTGGCTGCCGTACTACGGCGGCTCCATCCTGCGCTCGGACTACTACATCATCGGCGGCCTCACCGAGGTGAACTACAACATCCAGTCCGGCGGCATCGAAGCCCAGGTCAACCAGATCGGCCCGCGTTACCGCGTCTTCACGATGAACGTGGGCGCCGACCTGCGCATCGTCGAGACCAAGACCTTGCGCGTGGTGCGTGCCGTCAGCCTGCAAAAGCAGATCGTGGGCCGCGAGATTGGTGCGGGTATCTTCCGCTTCTTTGGCAGCAACCTGTTTGACATCAACGCCGGCAGCAAGGACCTGGAGCCCGTGCAACTGGGCGTGCGTACTACCTTGGAGCAGGGCGTGCTCGAGCTGATCAGCACGGTGACGCAGACCCCAGCCGGCCCTTGCATGGAAGGCGCCAAGACGGCAGCAGGCGAGCCCGCTGCAGTACCGCCAACGCCTGTTCCCGCCGAACCTGCAGCACCGGTCCCTGCGCCTGTACCGGCTGCCGCTCCTTTCGCTGCAGCCACCGAGCCGATGCCCGAAAAAACCAAGGCCTCGATGACCTCGCTGGACGTGGTCTTTGAAGAAAACAACACCCGCATTGCGCAGCAATCGGCCACCGCTGCAGATACCGTGGCCACCCGCCTGCGCGCCGGTCAGGGCGTGCGCATGGCGCTGCTGGCACGCGAGAACGAGAACGACCAGAACCCCGCCCGGCGCGACGCGCTGACCGACGAGCGCCTGCAGGCGCTGCGCGCTGAACTGGCCCAGCACGGCATCCCGCCTGGCCAGGTGCAGGTGCTGTGGCGGCCCACGCCCGGCGACACCACCGTGCACCGCTACGGCGCGGGCTACCGCCTGCTGGCGCGGCTGCAGGTCAAGCCTTGACCGGCAACGTTCCAAAGCTACCAATTTCATAGCTTATAGCGCTTTATAGACGGGCACTAAGAGCATAAAACACCCAAATCACGTCTAGTTTTCCTCCCTGTACCCCTAGGAGACAGTCATGTCCCACAAGCACCCAACCTTTCTTCGCCGGGCACGCCTGGCTCCGCTGGCCGCTGCGGCTGCGCTGATCGCTGCCACCTCCGGCGTGGCGCTGGCGCAGAGCAATGGAACCGCTCCGGTGGCCGGACCCTCGGCCAACCAAAGCAGCAACGGGGTGGTGAACGCCCAAAACAGCAGCAATGCGCAGTACACCAACTTTCCCAGCAATGGCGTGGTGAACGGCAATGGCGTGGATGCGCTGGCCATCGGCAACCAGCACCGGCTTGCCACCGGTGCGGCTGCCGCCCTGACGATCAACAACCAGCCGCCGACGCTGCCCACGGTGGACATTGCCCAGCAGGTCAGCGGCACCGTCAGCAGCACGACCTCTGGACTGATCGGCGTCAATGCCGCCAATGTGGTGGGCAACCACGATGGTGATACCGCCAGCGTGAGCAACAACGAAGCCACCTCCACCGCGATCGGCAGCATGGCGGTAGGCACCATGCAGATCACCGGCACAGCGGTGGACATGAGCACCCCGGCGACGGCGGCGGTTAGCCAGACGGCAACGGGGGCGGTGTTTGGCACCACCTCCCTGACCCAGGTAGGTATCCGCCTGAACCAGACCGGCGGTGCCAACCCCGCCAATGCCATGGACAACCTGGGGCTGAGTGTCTCGGGCAACCAGGTCGATGCCAGTGCCCAGGCCAACACCACCCAGGCGGGTATCCAGGTGCAGGGCAGCAGCGTCAATGTGGGGGCCGATGCCAGCAGTACCGTTGACCAAGTGGCCACGGGCCCTGTCTTTGGCATCAGCTCGGTCGGTGGTTTGCTGGGTATCCGGGTTCAGGGCACCCCCAACCAGCCCATGACGGACAGCACCCTGGGCGTGAGCAGCAACCAGGTGCAAGCCTCTGCTGGCGGCAACCAGCAGACCAGCAACCTGCAGATCACGGCATCGGGTGATGTGGTGCAGGCGCCCGGTACGGTTCTGGCCACCACGGCGACCCAGGGCAATGGCGGCATTGTCGTCGCCTCAGGCTCGGCAACCACCCTGGGCATCGACAACCAGAAGCCTGGCTCGGCCAACAACAGCTACAGCGTCGCGGGCAACAGCGTCAGCGCCCAGGCCGATGGCAACAGCGGCAGCAACCGCACGGCTGTGGCTGCTGCAGGCAGTATCGACGGTGCGGTGTTGGAGACCACGAATTCCCAGACCCTGGTCTCGCCCGTCGTCACCGCTGGTGCGAGTGTGTTATCGCTGGGCGTGCAGACCCTGGACAGCAGCAATGACACCATGAGCGTCAGCGGCAACCTGGTACAAGCCCAGGCCCAGGGCTCCAGCGCCAGCAACCAGACCCGTGCAGGCGCCAGCAACATTGCTGGCAGCCTGGCCACCACGGCCAATACCCAGGTGAATGCGGGCGGTGCCGTTTCGGCCGGTGCTGGCGCTGCGCGCATCGGCAGCAGCTCGACCAGCCTGTCGGGCAGCAGCCTGGCGGTGAGCGGCAACCAGGTGGGCGCAGAGGCCACGGCCGCCTCCGCCACCAACGATGCCCAACTCGGTGCCGACAATACGGTGACGCAATCGGCCGCCGTGGTGATGAACACGCAGGGCCATGCCACCGGCGCAGTGGAGGCCAGCGCCAGCTCCAACCTGGTGGGCGCAGCGACTGCCAGCGCCACCAATGCCACGCTGGTGGTCAGCGGCAACCAGTTCAGCGCCAGCGCTGCCAGCCAGAAGGCCGACAACCTGGCCCGCATCAATGCCACCAATGGCGTGGTTGATTCTGGCGCCATCGTGGTCAATGTGCAGGACCACCAGGCCGGCAATGTCGGTGCCACGGTCGCAGACTTCATCAACGTCAGCCCTGCGCCCCAGCCAGCCCCGATGCTGATCGGCCTGCGTGCCGACACGGCCTCAGGCGCCAGCCTCACCGTCACCGGCAACCAGGGCGCTTCGGATGCCTTCGTCAACCAGGCGAACAACCAGGTCTCGATAGCCGGCAGCCGCATCGATGGCAGCTCCGCGGCCATTCTCTACAACGCACAAAACGTGTCGTCGGGCAATGCACAATCGCTCACCTGGGTCAACCTGGGGGTAGATGGCAACACCGTGGCAGACACCACGCGTGCCGGTGGCCATGAGCTGGTGGTGAGCAACAACCAGTTCAGCGCCAATGCCAGCCAGAACCAGGCCGTCAACAGCCTGGAGATGAACGCCGTCAGCACGCTGGGAACGGGCGGCCTGCAGCCGGCACTGCTGGGCAGCGTACAGACCTCGGCAGGCGCCACCTCGGCGACCACGCGGATGGACATCCTCAGCGGCAACAGTGTGGCTACCGATGCCAGCGGCAACACCACCATCACGGGCAACCAGGCCAGCAGCATGGCGCGTGCCAACGTCGCCAACAACCAGCTGACGCTGGCTGCCGGCACGCAGGCGAGCGACCAGTTTGCGTTGCTGGCCAATTCGCAGGGCAACACCGGTGCCGTCACCTCGACCACCAGCTTGCTGGCCGGTGGCAGTGCCGCCAACCGGCTTGATGGCAACATCACCACCACCGGCAACCAGGCGCTGGCCGTAGCGGCAGGCAATACGTCCCTCAACAGCGTGCAGGTAGGTGCCGGCACGGCGCTCAACAGCGGCTCGGGCGTGGGCTTGCTCAATTCGCAGGCCAATAGCGGCAACGTGTTGGCCACCGCAACGCTGAACGCCGATGGCTTCAGCCGTGGCAGCTCGCTCAACCTGAGCGGCAATACGGCCAGCGCCACGGCCGTGGGCAACAACGCGGAGAACGTCGTGAACGTGTCGGCCCTGCCTGGCCAGCAAATGGCCAGCGCCCAGCTGACCTCCACCCAGATCAACAGCGGCAACGTGTCGGCAGTGGTCAGTGGCAGCTACAGCGCCTCCGGCGTACCGGGCACCAGCGGCATCAACGTATCGGGCAACCGCTCGTCTGCCGTGGCGATTGGCAACCGTGCCACCTCGTCGATGACATTGGGTGTGCAATAAGCCGTAAGGCCTTGCACTTTGACAGCCCGCCTGGCTCCCCAGGCGGGCTTTTTTGTGTTTGCCAGCAGCGGGGCATATCGCACCCTTTGCGTGCGAAATGCTGCCGGGGCTAACCTGCCGGGTTTTCACCTGCAGGAGTTTTGTATGAACCTCGCGATACCCCCCTTCTGGGCATCCTGGCTGTACCGGCCGGTGGAGTTGCGCATCGATGTGAGCCCGATTCCACCCCAGCAACTCGAAGGCGAATGCGCCTCCATCCACGATCGCATCCACACGCCCGGCGACCGGCTCCATGGCCTGCCCGAGATCCCTTTGTCCGACCCCCGTTTTGCCATCCGCTACCGCAGCGCCGATGGCGAGTTCTATGTCTATGTCGAAGACCAGCTGGAGCACCGCATTGCGGGCTTTACCGTCTTCAACCGCCTGATCGAGCTGGACAAGCGCGCCGACCGCTACATACGCGGCCCGCACAGCCGCTTTGACCCCGCCTACCAGCGCAAGGGCCTGGCCTCTTGCATCTACCGCTGGGCGCTCGATGCCGGCCTGTGCCTGGTCACAGGCGCGCGCCAGTCACCGAGCGCGCATGCGCTGTGGCACAAGCTCGCTGCCAGCCACCGCCTGGGCTATGTCGATATCCACAACAAAAAAATGCACTACCTGGGCGAGCGCATGGCGCCCGAGCGGCTCGATCCGCTCAGCACCCGCATGTTTTTGCTCGGCCAGGGCTGGTCGCTGGGCAGCTTTGCCGCAGCCACCGGCATGCGCTGCGATTGACGATGCCGCGCGGCATTACGCGGGCCGGCGCATCACGAACTTGCCCGCCTCGCTGATTGTGAAATAGTCGCCCGGCCCGCCGCCGCGCAGCAGCGGCTTGCCCGCTGCCGTCTGGTACACGCCGCCTTGGAGCAGCTGCTCGTCGATATGCACCATCACCACCTCGCCCAGCACCAGCCAGGTGGGCACCTGCGTGCCTTGCTCGGTCTGCAGTTGCACGATCTGGGTGCAGCGGCATTCCATCGTCACCAGGCTGGCCTGCACGCGCGGCGGGCGCACCAGTGTCGAGGGCTCGGTGGCCAGGCCGGCCAGCTCGAATTCGTTCACCTCGGGGCCCACGGCCGCGCAGCTCTGGTTCATCGCCTCGGCCAGCGATTCGCTCGCCAGGTTCCAGACAAACTCGCCCGTCGCCTCGATGTTGTTCAGGCTGTCCTTGCGCCCCACGCTGGCAAAGCCGACGATGGGCGGCACATAGTTGAAGGCGTTGAAAAAGCTGTAGGGCGCCAGGTTCAGCACGCCGCTGCTGCTGGTGCTGGAAATCCAGCCAATCGGGCGCGGGCCGACGATGGCGTTGAAGGGGTCATGGGGCAGGCGGTGGCCTTGGCGGGGTTCGTAGCTGTGCAGGGGCATGGTGGGGAATGGCAGAGGTTGGATAGTGGAAGAAACGGCGGCAGACCTGGAACGGCCTCCTAGCGGGTCTGCATGCCCAGAAAACGCACCGGTGACAGGCCGCAGGCACGCTGCACCATGGCGCTGAAGGCGCTGGGCGTATAGCCCAGCTCGGCAGCTATCTGGCCAATGGCCAGGCCGCTGGCACCCAGCTCCACGGCCTTGGCCAGAATGACCTGCTGGCGCCACTGCAGGTAGGTGCAGCCCAGCTCCTGGCGGAACAGGCGCGCAATGGTGCGTGGGCTGGCGCCGCTGTTGTGGGCAAAGGCCTGCAGGCTGTCATGGGCCAGCGGGTCGTCCAGGACGGCCTGGCACAGGCTGTGCAGGCGCTTGTCGCGCGGCATGTCCACCCGCAGATCGAGCTGGGTCGCCTGGCGCAGCTCATCGAGCAGCAGCGCGCTGACATGGCGCTCGCGTGCGAGCTGCGCGGCGCTGGGCGCGGGTGCATCGTCGGGCAGGGTGGGCAGATCGCAGACGAGCGCGCGCATCAGCTCGGAGACCTCCAGCACGCGGCAGCGCCGCCAGAGGTTGGCAGCGCTGTCACCCGGGCCGGGGCCGCACTGACCTTCGGCCTGGTAGATGTAGAGGGTGCGCAGCTCGGCCGTCTCCACCAGGGTCACCGCATGCTCGACACCGGGCGGAATCCACAGCGCGCGCCGGGGCGGCACCACAAAGGTGGCCGATGGCACGCGCAGGTGCACGGTGCCCGTCACCGAGATGGCCAACTGCGCCCAGGCATGCTGGTGGGGCAGCACCCGGGTGTCTCCGCTCAGCTCACGCAGCTTGGCACGCACCGGCCGCTCGGCGGTGGGCACAAACAGGTGCGGGGTGAGCGAGTCCACATACTGCCAGGCACGGCGGGCGCTGGCAGCCTCGCCGCTGGCGGCAGCGCGTGCCGCGTGGGGCGGGGAGGCAGTCCGGGCAGAAGTCATGGCAGCAGGGCGGTTGGGGGTGGCAGTGATGGGGAAGGGCCAGGTGCAGCAGCTTGGCACATTGGCGATAGTAATCGTCTCTCTGTCGCATACATGCCGACAGGGCTTTGGCTAATATCGCTGCCATGACAACCAGCACAACAATACCGCCGGGCGCGCCCGGGCCCAGCGCGTTGGGCAGCCTGCGCCAAGATTCGCGCACCATCGGCCTGGTGGGCCTGGCCCATGGCTCCTCGCACTTCTTCCACCTGCTGCTGCCGCCGCTCTTCCCCTGGCTGATTGCAGATTTCGGCTTCAGCTACTCCGAGCTCAGCGTGCTCGTGTCGGCCTTTTTCATCGTCTCGGGCGTGGGCCAGGCGCTGGCCGGCTTTGTGGTCGACCGCTTTGGCGCCCGCCCCATCATGTTTGCCGCGCTCAGCAGCTTTGCGGTGGCCGGTGTCATTGCCGGCACGGCTAACAGCTATGCGCAGCTGATGCTGGCCGCCATCTTTGCCGGCCTGGGCAACGCACCCTTCCACCCGGTGGATTTCACCATCCTCAACAAGCGCCTCTCGCCCCAGCGCCTGGGCCATGGGTTTTCGGTGCATGGCCTCTCGGGCAACCTGGGCTGGGCGGCAGCGCCGGTGTTTATGGCCGGCATCACCTCGGCCACCGGCTCCTGGCGCATGGCCTGCCTGTGCGGCGCCGCGCTGGCGGCCATCATCCTGGCCATCATGGTGGTCAACCGCGATGCGCTCGATGACCGCGTCAGCCTGCCTGGCGCGGCTCCTGCCAAGGCGGCGGTAGCCGGCAAGCAGGAGCACCCGATGGCCTTTTTGAAGCTGCCTTCGGTCTGGCTGTGCTTCTCGTTCTTTTTCTGGACCACCTGCGCGATGAGCGCCATCCAGTCGTTCTCCAGCCCGGCGCTGCAGCAGCTCTACGGGCTGCCCGCCAGCATCACCGCCTATGTGGTCACCGGCTATATGCTGTTTGGCGCGGCCGGCATGGTGCTGGGCGGCTTTCTGGTGGGCCGGGTGGAGCGGCTGGAGAAGGTCATCTCCGCCTGCCTGCTGTTCTCCGGCATCTTGCTGGCGCTGGTGGGCACCGGCTGGCTGCCTGGCTATGTGGCGCTGGGCGTGGCCGCGCTCGCCGGTATCGGCACCGGCCTGGCCGGCCCCTCGCGCGACATGCTGGTCAAGCGCGCCGCGCCGCCGGGCGCCACCGGCCGGGTCTATGGCACCGTCTACTCGGGGCTGGACCTGGGCTTTTGCCTGGCCGCCCCGGTGTTTGGCTACATGCTGGACCACCACATGAACGCCGGTGTGTTCTTTGGCGCGGCCGTGGGCATGGTGCTGAGCGTGGTGTCGGCCGGCTTTGTCGGCGCCGGAGTGGCCGCGCGCAAGCAAAAGGAAAAGGCCGCTGTGGTGCCTGCCTGAGCAAGAGGCTGCCTACCCCCTGGGCACCCGCAGAAAACCCGCCACAAGGCGTAAAAAGGCCCGCGCAACCGCTTGGTTGCGCGGGCCTTTTACTGGGTCGCTGGTATGGATCAGCCCAGCTGGAAGATCTTGCCCGGGTTGAGGATGTTCTTGGGGTCCAGCGCCTGCTTGATGGCGCGCATCATGGCGACGGCGCCTTCGCCGGCTTCTTCCAGCAAAAAGCCCTGCTTGTGCACGCCAATGCCGTGCTCACCGGTGCAGGTGCCGCCCAGCGCAATGGCGCGCTGCACCAGCTGGTGGTTGAGCTGCTCGGCCTGCGCGCGCTGGGCATCGTTGTCCGGGTCGATCAGGTAGCCAAAGTGGAAGTTGCCGTCACCCACGTGGCCCACCAGAAAGTAGGGGATGCCGCTGGCATCGGCCTCGGTCACGCATTGCAGCAGCGCATCGGCCAGGCGGCTGATGGGCACGCAGGTATCGGTGGTGATGCAGCGGCAACCGGGCACGCTGGAGACGGCGGCAAAGTAGGCATTGTGGCGGGCGGTGAAGAGGCGCGTGCGGTCTTCCGGGCGCTCGGCCCATTCAAAGGCATTGCCGCCATGCTCGCGCGCCAGGTCCTGCACCATCTCGGCCTGCTCCTTGACGCCGGTGGGCGAGCCGTGGAACTCCATCAGCAGCATCGGTTCCTCGCGCAGATCGAGCTTGCTGTAGGCATTGACCATGCGCACTGCGTTCACATCAATGAGCTCCACGCGCGCAATCGGAATGCCCATCTGGATGGTCTCGATCACGGTGCGCACGGCCGCTTCAATCGTCGGGAACGAGCAGATCGCGGCACTCACCGCTTCGGGCAGCGGGTAGATGCGCAGGCTGATCTCGGTAAAGATGCCCAGCGTTCCTTCGCTGCCCACCATCAGCCGTGTCAGGTCGTAGCCGGCCGCGCTTTTCTTGGCGCGGTTGCCGGTGCGAATCACCTGGCCGCTGGCGGTCACCACCTCCAGCGCCAGCACGTTCTCGCGCATGGTGCCATAGCGTACGGCATTGGTGCCGCTGGCACGGGTCGATGCCATGCCGCCGATGGAGGCGTCAGCGCCCGGGTCGATCGGGAAGAAAAAGCCGGTGTCCTTGATCGCCTCGTTGAGCTGCTTGCGGGTGATGCCCGGCTGCACGGTGATGGTCAGGTCCTCGGTGTCGATCGACAGCACCTGGTTCATGCGGCTCACATCGATGCTGATGCCGCCTTGCACGGCCAGCAGATGGCCTTCGAGCGAGGAGCCGGCGCCGTAGGCGATGACGGGCACCTCGTGCTGGTGGCACAGCGCCACGGCATCCTGCACATCCTGGCTCGACTGGGCATAGACCACGGCGGCCGGTGGCGGCGCGGTGATGGAGCCTTCGTCGCGCCCATGCTGCTCGCGCACGGCCTGCGAGGTCACGCACTGGCTGCCAAAACGGGCACTCAGCGCTGCCATGAAGGCATCGGGAATGGGGCGCTGCGCAGCAGCCAGGATATGGGGGGAGGTGGGCGCGTTCATCGGGTTCTCCAGGGCGGGAGCCAAGAATAGCACCGCCGGCTTTTCATGGCTGTCCGCTGCGCTGCAGCCGGGCATGAAAAAACCCCGCCGTAGCGGGGAGGGGGAGAGTTCGGGAAAACCGGCAGTGGCTGCTGGGTCAGAGCGCCTTTTTGACCGGTTGGCGCGCCTGATGGCGGCGCGGGTCATGGGTGCCCAGTTGGCGCTCAACCTGGATAATGCGGCTGCCGCTGGCGGCCTGACCGATGCGTTGTTGGCTGCTATTGAGCGGCTGGGCATGCGCCATCGCCGATGTGACCGCAATCGATGCAAACAGCATCACGCTGCGGGCGTCAAAGGGATGGGCGAAAAACTTGCCAGACATCTGTAGATCCTTTCGTCATTCAGACATGGCTCTATTGAACCCGGAATCGGCCGGTTTTGCTATCATTTTTGCTTAGTGTTGCCTCGGCTACATATTTCCTGTGCCGGTAACAGAAAATAGGCGCTGGTTCACCGCTGCTTTACAAGGATTACCCATGGGCAACCGTCTCTCCCAAATTGCGACCAGAACCGGTGACGATGGCAGCACCGGGCTGGGCGACAACAGCCGCGTCTCCAAGGCCAGCGGCCGGCCCCAGGCGATGGGCGATGTCGACGAGCTCAACTCCCACATCGGCCTGCTGCTGTGCGAGCCGCTGCCCGCCGATGTGCGCGAGCTGCTGGTCGATATCCAGCACCAGCTGTTCAACCTGGGCGGCGAGCTGTCGATGCCCGGCTACGAGCTGCTCAAGGACGATGCATTGCTGCAGCTCGACACTGCACTGGCGCACTACAACGCGCAGCTGCCGCGCCTGGCCGAATTCATCCTGCCCGCCGGCACGCGTGCGGCGGCGCAATCCCATGTCTGCCGCACCGTCGCGCGCCGCGCCGAGCGCATGGTGGTGGCGCTGGAGCAGGGCGAGGCCATGCGCGCCGCACCGCGCCAGTACCTCAACCGCCTGTCCGATCTGCTGTTTGTGCTGGCGCGCGTGCTCAACCGCGTTGATGGCGGTGACGATGTGTACTGGAAAAGCGCGCGGCTGGCGCGCATGCAGGCCGAAGATGGCCACGGCGGCCCCGGCGACAACAACATCGGCGCGGGCCGCTGAACCCCGAGGCCCCACCCATGCGCCTGCGCCATATCGAAGTCTTCAACGCGGTGATGCACACCGGCAGCGTCAGCGCTGCGGCGCGCCTCATCAACATCTCGCAGCCAGCCGTCAGCCGCACCTTGCAGCATGCCGAGCTGCAGCTGGGCTTTGCGCTGTTCCAGCGCAGCAAGGGGCGGCTGACGCCGACCAGTGAGGCGCTGGCCTTGCTGCCGCACATGGAAAAGCTGTTCGCCCAGCTCGAAGAGGTGCAGCGCCTCGCTGACAGCCTGCGCCAGGGCCGCGACAGCGATTCGCTGCGCATTGCCAGCGTGCTGGCGCTGGGCCACGAGGTGCTGCCCCGGGCGCTGGCGCAGTTCAAGCAGAAGCACCCGCATGTCAGCGTCAGCCTGCAGTCGCTGCATTCGCCGCAGATCGTCTCGGCGCTGATGATGCAGGAGGCCGATGTCGGCTTTGTGCTGAGCAATGTGCAGCAGGCCAGCCTGCAGCAGGAGAACCTGGCCCGCGTGCCGATGGTCTGCGTGGTGCCCAAGGGCATGCTGCCGCCCTTCAAGCTGCGCGCGGGCAGCCTCTCGCTCGATGACCTGACCGGCGTGCCCACCATCAGCCTCGATGCGCAGGACCCCGTGGGCATGCTGCTGAGCCAGCTGGCGCGGGAATCGAGCGCCGGCCTGAACCACTATGTGACCGTGCAGACCTACCACACGGCGCTGGCCATGGCCCACCACGGCCTGGGCGTGGCCATGGTCGATGGCTGCACCGCCTTGTCGGCCGACACGAGCAAGGTCGATGTGCTGCCGCTGGCGCCCGGCCTGCAGGTGCCGGTCAATGCGATCCGCGCGGTCTCGCAGCCGCAATCACTGCTGGTCAAGGCGATCACGCGCGAGATGCAGAAGGTGCTGGCGGCGCAGCTGTAAGCCTCTGCGTCAACGTGCGATTGTGCGATTGCGCGGCTCAGGCAGCCTGGCCGATCTCGTAGGCCAGCTGTGCCGCCGTGCCAAACGCCAAGGTAAAACCCAGCGCGCCGTGGCCGGTGTTGATCCACAGATTGCTGGCGCCTGCGCACTTGGCAATCGGCACAGCAGTCGGTGTGGCAGGGCGCAGGCCGGCCCAGGGCTGGACCTGCACAAAATCGCTGCAGCCGGGAAACACCGCTTCGGTGGAGGCACACAGGCTTTGGATCTTGTCCTGCGGAATGCGCAGGTCGTGGCCCACCAGCTCCACCATGCCGGCTACGCGCAGGCGCTCGCCAATGCGCGCAAACACCACCTTGCGCGCGCTGTCGGTGATGCTCACCGTGGGCGCCTTGTGGCCGGCTGCTGCCACATCCAGGGTGATGCTGTAGCCCTTGAGCGGGTAGACCGGCAGGTCCACGCCCAGTGGCTTGCACAGTGCCACGCTGTCCACGCCCAGCGCCACCATGAAGTGCTCGGCCTCGATATCGCCCTGCGCCGTCTGCAGCGCGACGATCTTGCCGCCTTCGCGGCGCAGGCGGTGGATGGGGGTGTCCATGATGAACTTCACCCCCTTTTGGCGCAGCCAGTCTTCGAGCTGGCGGCAGACCTGGTAGCAATCGGCGGCGCACTCGCTGGGCGTGTGCACGGCGCCGGCAAACTGGCTGCGGTAGGCGGCGAGCGCGGGCTCCAGCGCGACGGCTTCGTCGGCGCTGACGATGCGCTGGGGCGCGCTGCCCAACTGGCTTTGCACCTCGAGCTGGTGGCGCGCCGACTGCACGGCTGCATCGCTGGGGTAGAGCACCAGCTTGCCGGTGCTGCTGTAGTCCCAGTCGCCGCCCACCTGGGTCTGCATGGCCTCAAAACGCTGGCGGCTGACGGCGGCCAACTGCAGCAATGTGCGGGTGCTGGCCGCAGACCGGTCGGCATTGCAGGCACCCAAGAAAGCCAGGCCCCATTTCCACTGCTGGGGATCGGCCTGCAGGCGGAACTTGAGCGGCGAGTCGCTGCTGAACAGCAGCTTGGGCAACTGCTTCCAGATGGCGGGGTCGGCCAAGGGTTGCACATAGCTGTAGCTCAGCTGCGCACCATTGCCCATGCTGGTGCCACTGCCCGCATGTGATGCCTTGTCAACCACCGTAACCTGGTGCCCAGCCTGGTGCAGCTCATAGGCGGCCGCCAAACCCACAATTCCCGCACCCAGAATGCATACCTGCATGGAACACCCCCTGAAAACCCTTAAATATAGGCGCTTGAATTCAGGCTGTCGCATAGCAAAATGGGCAACAGGCATGCCGTTTGCTTATAGGTACAGCGGTTCTTCACCTTTGCGGTATGCCATGCACCATAACCAAGCGTTATGGGCCTGTCCCAAAAAGGCATTGTTGGAACAAAGCGCTGGTTTCTACACTGTTTGCATTGATTGATTCAAGGAGGTCTCACCATGAAGTTTGTTAAGTCGCTGGTCTGTGCTGCCGCTGCCGTTGCCTGCCTGCCCTCGGCCTTTGCCGATGTGCTGGCCAAGGCCAAGGATTCGGGCGAAATCACGTTCGCCTACCGCGAATCCTCGGTGCCGTTCAGCTACCTCTCCGGTGGCCAGAACGCCATTGGCTTCTCGGTGGACATCTCCAACGCCGTGGCCGATGCCGTGCGCAAGGAAATCGGCAAGCCCGACCTGAAAGTGAAATGGCAGTCGGTCACCTCGGCCAACCGCATCCCGCTGATCCAGAACGGCACCATCGTGCTCGAATGCGGCTCCACCACCAACAACAGCGCCCGCAACAAGGACGTGGATTTCGCGATCAACTACTTCTACACCGGCACCCGCGTGGCCGTGAAGAAGAGCTCGGGCATCAACAGCTGGGCCGATCTGAAGGGCAAGACGCTGGCGATCACCACCGGCACCACCAACCTGCCTGTGGTGCGCAAGTACAGCGCCGACCAGAAGCTGGACATCAACATCACCTTGGCCAAGGACCATTCCGACGGCTTCTTGCTGATGGAAAACGACCGCGCAGCCGGCTTTGCGATGGATGACATCCTGCTGTACGGCTTGAAGGCCAACTCCAAGGACCCTGCTGCCTACGAAGTGGTGGCCGATGCGCTGCAAGTCGAGCCCTATGCCTGCATGCTGCCCAAGGACGATCCTGCCTTCAAGAAGATCGTCGATGGCGTCATCGGCGGCATGATGAAGTCCGGTGAGTTCACCAAGCTGTACGACAAGTGGTTCATGCAACCCATCCCGCCGAAGAACCAGGCGCTGGGTCTGCCGATGAACAAGGAACTCAAGGACAATCTGACGGCGCAAAGCGACAAGCCTGCGATCTGATGGACAATCCCGTGTCGTGCACGGCACGCACTGCAATGGCCCGGCAACGGGCCATTTTTCATTTTCTCTGGAGTTCGGCATGACGCTTTCCACCGTAGGCATTCTGGGCGGCATGGGCCCGGCAGCGGGCGCTGATTTTGTGCGCCTGTTTGTACAGGCCTGCGCAGACCATTTGCGGGCCAGCGGCGCCGCTGTTACCGACCAGGGCTACCCCACGCATTGGCTGGCCCAGTTGCCGATACCGGACCGCAGCGCCGCGCTGCTGGCGCCCGAGACCGCAGAGGACCCCTTCGCGATGATGTGCCAGGGCCTGGACAAGCTCCAGGCAGTGGGCGCCCAGGCGGTGGCCGTGGCCTGCAATACCGCCCACGCCTGGCATGGGCGCCTGCAGCAGGCCTACCCGCAGCTGCAGCTCTTGCACATTGCGCGTGTGGTGGCCGAGGGCCTGCAAGAGCAAGGCCACCAGGCCTGCATGCTGCTGGCCACACAAGGCACCTACCGCATTGGCCTGTATGACCAGGCGCTGGCCGCCTGCGGCATCACCGTGCACCTGCCGCAAGAGGCTGAGCGTGAGTTGCTGATGCGCGGCATCTACCAGGGTGTCAAGGCCGACCGCATGGACCAGGCGCGCGCCGATTTTGCCGCCGTGGCCCAGGCCATGCGCGCCCGCCATGGCGATGTGCCGCTGATCATGGGCTGCACCGAAATACCGCTGGCCCTGCCAGGCGCGGCCAGCATGCAAGGCCTGCCGTTGGTCGACCCGGCCTGGGAGCTGGCGCGGGCCTTGGCGCGCGTGGCCTACGGCAACTGAATAAGGCCTTAAGCGGCGTCTTCCAGCATCGCCATCGTGATGCGCGAAACGCAGGTCAGCTTGCCGTCATCGTTGACCATGTCGATCTGCCAGACCTGGGTCATGCGGCCGATATGCACGGGCTTGGCGGTGCCGGTGACCCAGCCGCTCTTCACACCCCGGATGTGGTTGGCATTGATGTCCAGCCCCACGCAGCGCCAGCCTTCTGGCGACGAGAATAGCGCGCCAACCGATCCCAGCGTCTCCGCCAGCACCACGCTGACGCCGCCATGCAGCAGCCCAAAGGGCTGGTGCGTGCGGTGGTCCACCGGCACGCGGCCCACCAGGTAGTCGTCGCCGATTTCAACGTATTCGATGCCCAGGTGTTCAATCGCCGTATTGCGCGCCTTGTCGCGCAGCGCATCCAGCGAGATGGGCTTTTTCCAGATAGCAGTCATGGGGTGTCCAGGCTCAACAAAAGGGATGCCACAGCATAGCGCTGCACAGGCCCGCTGCCTACCGCCTGCATGACTGGCCGGGGTTGCCAGGGCGCTGGCGTGAGCTTTGTGGCAGCTTTTGACGCAGTGGCGGGCTCGCCGGGGCCCGGCGGCTCAGTTGCTGGTCGGCACCTGTTCGTTGTCGCTGTCCGTATCGCCCTGGCCTTCGTCACCGCTGGCACCGTCTTCGACCAGCAGCTCCACCAGCTCGCGGGCAAAGGAGGGGAGCGATTCGAGGTTGCGCACCACGATCTGCATCTCGCGGTTGGACCATTCGTCCGAGATGCTGATGATGCGGATGTCCATGCTGCGCGCGTGGCGGCGGGCAGCGGATTCGGGCAGGATGCCGATGCCCACGCCCGCTTCGATCATGCGGCAGGCGGCCTCGAAATTGCCCACCTGGATGCGTTGCTTGATCGGGCGGTGCAGCAGGTCGCTGTGCTGGCGCAAGAACGCGTGGATGGCGCTCGATTCATGCAGTCCGATGTAGTCGTACTCCAGGGTGTCGCCAAAGGCCACGGCCTTGCGCCGGGCCAGCGCATGGTCGGCATAGACGACGAGCACCAGGCGGTCGCGCCGGTAGGGCATCGCGACCAGGCTTTCGGTGCGCACCTGGCCGGCGACGATGCCGATATCCGTCTGGCCTTCACCCACGGCACGGATGATGTCGTTGGACAGGCGCTCGCGCAGGTCGATATCCACATCCGGGTGCTTGCGCAGGTAGGCGCGCAGCACCGGGGGCAGGAACTCGCCCAGCGCCGTGGTGTTGGCAAACACGCGCACATGGCCCTTGATGCCACGCGCGTACTCCTGCATGTCGCCGCGCAGATGCTCGATCTGGCCCAGCACGGTGCGCGCATGCTGCACAAAGGCCTGGCCCGGCAGGGTCAGGGTCACGCCCTGGCTGGTGCGGTACAGGAGCTTGACGCCCATGCTCTCTTCCAGGTTCTTGATACGGGTGCTGGCCGCCGGCAGCGAGATGAACGACAGCTCGGCCCCCCGCGTCATGCTGTTCGCGTCTGCCACATGCACCATGAGGCGCAGATCTACCAAGTCAAAATGCATTGCCATGGCGCGATTGTAGGCGCTGGGGTCGGCCACCCCCCGTGCGCAAGGCCCGGCTTGTCACCCAGGTTGGTGGCCGCCGCTTGAGATCAGCATTCGACGATGTGCACGGCCAGCCCGCCCAGCGAGGTCTCCTTGTACTTGCTCATCATGTCGGCGCCGGTGGCGCGCATCGTGGCGATCACGTTGTCCAGGCTCACGACATGCGAGCCATCGCCGCGCAAGGCCATGCGTGCGGCATTGATGGCCTTGACGGCGGCCAGCGCGTTGCGCTCGATGCAGGGCACCTGCACCAGGCCGGCAACCGGGTCGCAGGTCAGGCCCAGGTGGTGCTCCATGCCGATCTCGGCGGCGTTCTCCACCTGCGCCGGGCTGCCACCCATCACCGCGCACAGGCCTGCTGCCGCCATCGAGCAGGCCACGCCCACCTCGCCCTGGCAGCCCACTTCGGCGCCCGATATCGAGGCGTTTTCCTTGTACAGCATGCCGATGGCGCCTGCGGTCAGCAAAAAGTCCACCACGCCGGCCTCGCTGGCGCCGGGCACAAAGCGCCAGTAGTAGTGCAGCACGGCCGGCACAATGCCGGCGGCGCCATTGGTGGGGGCGGTCACCACCCGGCCGCCGGCGGCGTTTTCCTCGTTCACGGCCAGTGCAAACAGGTTCACCCAGTCCATCACCTCCAGCGGATCGGTGCTGGCACCGTGGGCATGCTGGGTCAGTCCTTGGTAAAAGCCGGCTGCACGGCGTTTGACGTTGAGCCCGCCGGGCAGGCGCCCTTCGGTGCGGCAGCCGCGTTGCACGCAGTCCTGCATGGCCTGCCAGATCTTGAGCAGGCCGCTGTCGATGTCGGCATCGGCGCGCCAGTGGCGTTCATTGGTGCGCATGATCTGCGCAATCGGATGCTGGTGGTCCTGCGCCAGCTGCAGCAGCTGCGCGGCGCTGTGAAAGGGCAGGGGCAGCACCTCGGTGTCGGGCGCAATCGCCTGCTGGCGCTCGGCATCGTAGGCGGCCTCTTCGCTGACGATAAAGCCCCCGCCCACCGAGTAGTAGGCCTGCGCGTCGACCAGCCCATGCTGCGCATCCCAGGCTTCCAAGCGCATGCCATTGGGGTGGAAGGGCAGGCTGACCTCGCCAATCAAGAGCAGGTCGGTGGCCGGGTCAAACACGATGCGCTGCTCGCCATTGAGCAGCAGCTGCCCGGTGCTGTGGACCTCGGCAATCAAGGCGTCGATGGCATTCACATCCACCGTGTCGGGCGCATGGCCGGCCAGGCCAAGGATCACCGCACGGTCACTGGCGTGGCCGATGCCGGTGGCGCCCAGGGAGCCGAACAGCTGGCAGCGCAGGCGTGCCACCTGCGAAAGCTGGCCTTGGCGTTGCAGGCGCTGCACAAAGGCATGCGCGGCGCGCATCGGGCCGACCGTGTGCGAGCTGCTGGGCCCGATACCGATCTTGAACAAATCAAACACGCTGACGGCCATGGCTACTTTCCGATCATTTTTGCAACTGCAGACTGGCGCTGAGGATAGCGCTGATCTGCGCCTTGACAAGCGGATAAGCACCCATCACGCCCAAACTGGCATGTGGCCCCAGGCGGCTGGCGACAAAGGCATCGGCATGGGCGGGCGCTGCGTGCTGCCGCATCAGGCCCGCCTGCGCCACCAGCACCAGCTGCTGCACCCATTGGCGCGCCTGCGCCTGCTGCGCCCAGGCGTCTTGCGCCATGGCCTGCCACTGGCCTTGCAGGCACGCCAGCGCTTGTTGGATGGGCGTGTCATCGGCTGCCATGCGCTGCAAGTCCAGCCACAGCGCGTCGCGCAGGTCAGGCTCGCGCTGCAGGGCCTTGAGCACATCGAGGGACATCACATTGCCCGAGCCCTCCCAGATCGAATTGACCGGCGCTTCGCGGTAGATGCGTGCCAGCGCCGAGCTGTCGATATAGCCATTGCCGCCCAGCACTTCCATGGCCTCGGCGCTGCAGGCAATGGCGCGTTTGCAGACCCAGAACTTGGCCGCTGGCGTCATGGCGCGCTGCCAGGCCTGCGCGGTGGTCTGGCCCGGGGCGCTGCTGCCCTCAAAGGCCTGCGCCAGCTGCATGGCCAAGAGCAGCGCTGCCTCGCTCTCCAGCGCCAGGTCGGCCAGCACCGATTGCATCAGCGGCTGCGCGATGAGCGCCGCGCCAAAGGCCTGGCGGTGCCGGGCCGACCACAGCGCCTGCACAGTGGCCTGGCGCAGCAGCGCGCAGCTGCCCAGCACGCAGCACAGCCGCGTGACCGTGGCCATCTCCATGATGGTGGCAATGCCCCGGCCTTCCTCGCCCACCAGCACGCCATAGGCATCGTCAAACAGCACCTCGCTGCTGGCATTGCTGCGGTTGCCCACCTTGTCCTTGAGGCGCTGCACCAGCACATGGTTGCGGGTCCCATCGGGTTGCCAGCGCGGCACCCAAAAGCAGGCCAGCGGTGCCTGCAGTGCATGGCCGTCGGCGGCGCTGCTGGCCATGCGCGCCACCACCAGGTGCGCATCGGCCATCGGCACCGAATAAAACCATTTATGGCCTTGCAGCCGGTAGTCCGCGCCGCGCCCGCCGCCTGTGGCACCCTGCGGATAGGCCACGGTGGTGTTGCTGCGCACGTCCGAGCCGCCTTGTTTTTCGGTCATGCCCATGCCCACCCACAGGGCCGTCTTGTCTGCCAGCGGCGCATCGCGCGCGTCATGGTGGGCACTGGTAATGCCAGGCGCGATCTGTGCCCATAGCGCTGGCTCCTTGCGCAGCACCGGGATCGCCGCCGTCGTCATCGTTGCGGGGCAGAGGCTGCCCGCTTCTGCCTGGCCATGCAGGTAAAAACCGGCGGCCCAGGCTGTCCAGCGGCCGCGTGGTGCGTCTGCGGGCGTATGTGGTGTGCCAGCAAATGGCATGTCGATCAGTTGCTGCGCGCGGTAATGCGCCAGCACCTGGTGCCATGCGGGGTGAAACTCCACCTGGTCGATGCGCCGGCCCCGTGCATCCCATTGCTGCAACTGCGGTGGGTGGCGGTTGGCCTGGTCGGCCCATTGCGCAAAGGCGCTGCTGCCAACGGTGCGGGCGTGTTGCTGCAGGCCCGGCAGCCAGGCCTGGGCCTGCGCGCGTGCCAGGGCGGCCTGCAAGGCCGGATCGCTGCCCAGCGGGTCGTAGTCGACAAGCTCATCCACCAGGTTGTCCTTGTCGCGCTCTGCCATGGCTGCTCTCCCAGATGTGCTTGCCCATTCTAGGAACAGCACTGCGAGATAGCAAAACAGATCAGCTATGGGCGTTCAGCCGGTCCAGCCGCAGGCGCTGGCGCTCGTCACCCAGCGCCCGGGCGGCCAGCAGCACGCTGCCGGCGGCGGCCATGCCGCCCGCGCCCGTCAGCAGCAGCAACAACAGGATCTGGTACTTGGCCGCTTCCAGCGGGTCCATGCCGCCCAGGATCTGGCCGGTCATGATGCCGGGCAAGGTGATCAATCCCGCAGCCGACATCTGGTTGATGATGGGGATCAGCCCCCGGCGGATAGCGGCGCGGGTGTGCGGTGCCAGGGCGCGGCGGAAAGAGACCCCCAGCGCCAGCTGGGCCTCGATCGCAGCGCGCCCCTGGCGCACGCCATCAAAAAAGCTGTCCAGCCCCAGGCTCGCGGCATTGAGCACGCTGCCCAGCACAATGCCCATCAGCGGTATCGCATAGCGTGCATCAAACCAGGGATCGGGCCGCACGGCGGTCATCAGCGCCAGCACCACGGTCGACAGGCTGGCCAGCGCCACCACCAGCCCCGCAATGCGGTAGCTGCCCCCGCCTGCGAGCCGCTGGTGCGGCCGCACCGCCACCTCGCGCGCGGCAGCGGCAATCATCACCAGCACCACGACCAAGGTGGTGCCCGGGTGCGCCTGCTGGAACACCAGCCGCAGCACATAGCCCACCAGCAGGAGCTGCACCACCATGCGCAGCGATGCCCACAGCACCTGACGCTGCAGCTGCAGGCGCATCGCCCAGGAGGCGGCAGCGGCGGCCAGCACCAGCGCTGCGCCCACCAGCAAATCGCTGGGTTGCAGATGGATCGCCGTGTTCATTGCGCGGCCTCCATCGGCCGCAGCTGGTGGTCTACCAATTGCATGCAGCGCTGGCCCACGCGCGCGGCCTGCGCCTGTGAATGGGTCACCCACAGCAGGCTCAGGCCCTGCTGCTGGCAGCGCTGCAGCAGTTGCTCTACCGCAGCCACCGATGTTTCATCGAGGGCAGCCGTGGGCTCATCGAGCAGCAGCACCTGGGGCCTGCGCAACAGCCCGCGCAGCAAGGCCAGGCGCTGGCGCTCGCCGGTCGACAGCTGGGTCAGCGCAATATCGACAAAGCCCTGGCGCAGCCCCAGCGCACTGGCCATCTCCAGCAGCGCCGCCTGCGAGCCCGGCGGGAAATGCTCCATTACCGTCGCCCCCCACCAGGCAGGCTCTGCCGCCAGGTACATCACCTGCTGGCGCCAGGCCGGGCCGCTGAAGGCGCTGCGTGCCTGGCCGTTGAGCAGCACCTCGCCACTGCCCGGGTCGAGGTCGGCAATCAGCCGCAGCAACACTGACTTGCCCGCCCCCGATGCGCCCATCACCGCCACGCATTCGCCGGCTGCCAGCTCCAGCGAGCAGGGCCCGCTGATGGGGCTTTGCAGGGCGCGGATGGACAGGCGGGCAGGGGTGGTGGGGGGCATGGGGGCTGAGTGTAGCGCTGGGCGCCGCCAGACCAAGGCGCTGGGATGAAGCAGCGTTTTGCCAACGGGGCTGCAGCAGGGCGAGTCGCTGTTTTAAGTGCGCTGAAATGCCGTGCAGATCGCTGATTCCAAGCCCTGGTTTTTAAAGCTCGCAAAATGTAAATCACATCTCTTAGCTATTAGATAATCCAATGAATATATTAAAAAATCAATGCTTTCAAAGCACCGTATTTAATATATCTTTGTTCCTAATAATATTATTTGATGTTCTCAGGCCACAAAAATACAAGAAATATCAACTCTCAAATGACTAATCCCGAATTGTTAACATTTCAGCGATGACCCCTCGTTAAGATGACCGGAATTTTCTAATATCTCACTTCCTCCAGGATCGTCATGCGTTCGCGTTATTGCCTGCAGCTGGGCTTGCTACTGGCAGCCATTCAGTCTTGCTACGCCCAAGGGGTTACCACGTCAGTGGTTCCACACGCCGCCAGCGGCCCCCAAGTTCATATCGATGCAGCAGGGCGTGCGCATGTCACGCCCAATGCCTCAGAAAATGGGGTGTCTTACAACGGCTTTCAGCAGTTCGATGTGGGCAAGCCCGGTTTGTCGTTTCAAAATGAGCAAGCCAATGCCCGCACGATTGTGGCAGAGGTATTCTCGGCCGCGCCGTCGCGCATTCAGGGCGATATGGATGTGGTGGGCCCCCGCGCCAACCTGATCCTGGCCAACCAGAACGGCATCTCGGTCAACGGCGCCAACTTCTCCAACTTTGGCAGTGTGGCGCTCACTACTGGCGCCTTGAGCCTGCGCGACCAGCAGCAAAGCGAAGGCCAGGTGCAGCGCTATGTGGATGTGAGCACTAACCAAGGGCGCATCCATATTGGTGATGAGGGCATGGCCGGCAACCTGATCCGGCTCGAGCTGATCGCCAAAAGCATCCAGGTCGATGGCCCGCTGACCAATGAATTCACGTCGTCGAGCGCCCATATCCGCTTGGTGGCAGGTGAATCCACAGCCAGCTTTGATACGGCTGCGTCGCCTGTCGATAATCTGACACCCTGGGTGTACTACAAGCCCGGCCAGGCCCAGAGCAACGAGGTCGCCATTAAGGTCGGTGCCGGCTCCAAGGTCACGGCGGGCCAGATCCAAATCCTGGTGACGGATAAAGGGGCGGGCGTACGCAATGAGGGCGAAATGGTCGCCTCAGCGGGTGGATTTACCTTGTCATCCACCGGCGATGTGGTGCAAATGGGTGGTCAGATCAGCGCGCAGGGTTCCGTCCAGATCCACGCCGCCAATATCCACCTGCAAGGCTCCGCCGAGCGCCAAAGCCTGGTGTCGGCCGGATTGCAAACCCGGCTGGAGGCAGAGCAATCCATTCGCAATATCGATGGCGAGATTGTTGGCACCCAGCGCATCTCGGACGATACCCCCTATGCCGTTTATCTGAAGGCGGGCGACGCCATCGAAAACCGCAGCCCCATCGGCGCCGAAAAAACCACGGTCATTTTTGGCAAGGGCGATTCGGTCAAGCTCGACGCTGGTGCAGGCGGCATTAGCTCCACCAATGCGCGCATCATCAGCAACCTGAATCTGGATCTGGTCAGCACCGGAGCCATCTCCAACCAAAGCGCCCATATCGCGGGCGAGGCATCGCAATGGGAATCCTCCGGTGGGCTGAGCCGCCGCACCAGCTACAGCGCCGACCAGGGGCGTCTGGCCGATGAGAACCACCAGGGCTACTGGGTGGCGCAGGGCGATCTCAGCGTACAGGCCCAGTCGTTCAGCAATACCGGCGGCTTTGTGTTCTCCAATGCGGGCAGCGTCAAGATCAAGTCCGAGACCGACATCCACAACGAGGCGCTGAGTGTGGGCGGCTACGACTACAGCCGGCGCTGCTTCCTCTTC
This sequence comes from Comamonas sp. JNW, assembly GCF_003105075.1. Lineage (NCBI taxonomy): Bacteria > Pseudomonadati > Pseudomonadota > Betaproteobacteria > Burkholderiales > Comamonadaceae > Comamonas > Comamonas sp. JNW. The sequence continues at coordinate 57,715 of NZ_QETI01000004.1, read as the reverse complement.
ATCTGCAAAACGCGGGCCAGCAGCACCGAAAAACTGGTGGGCGGCCAGATCATGGCGGCCACGGGGCTGACCATGGAGGCCGGTGGCACCGTGCTCAACCATGGCGGCCTGGTGTATGCCGGCCAGGGCATGCAGGTGGTGGCGCCCACCATCATTGCACGCGCCAAGCCCGTGCACACCGTCATCCTGCGTGACCGGGGCCTCAAGGCGCTGTTTGGCGATACCTGGGCGCAGATCTATGCGACCGACCAGGGCGGCAGCTTTACCGCCCAGCAAGGGCGGCTGCTGCTGCAAGGCGCAGCCCGCCAGGATGGCGGCAGCTTTGTGGCCCAGGAAGGCATTGACGGCGAGATTGAAGTGCTGCGCAAGCCGCACCGCGACCCGGTCCGCATCGAAGACCACCTCGGCATCTTCTGGTGGTGATGATGCGCAACAACCTTCCTATGCCTGCGCTGGGCAAGCATGCGCTGCTGGGTACCTTGCTCGGCCTGGCCTGCCTGTCGGCAGCGGCGCAGAACAACCCCGTGCGCGACCCCAATGACCAGCTGCTGCGCGAGCAGCAGGAAAAGCTGCGCCAAGAGCTGCTGGAGCAGAACTCTGCTGGCAAGATCCAGCAGGACAGCCAGCCCGCAGCCCCCGCCGCTGACGACAACGCCTTCCCTGCCGATATCCAGGCCACGGGGCCCAGCTTCGACATCCAGCACATCCAGGCAACAGGCGACAGCAACTTGCTGAGCGCACGCGCCTTTGACCGCATCACCCAGCCCTTTGTGAACCATGCGATGGCCGTCGAGCACATCAATGTGCTGCTGGACCGCATCAACAAGGCGCTGATCCAGGCGGGCTACACCACCTCCCGCGCCTATGTGGGTGGCCAGAACCTCAAGGAGGGCGTGCTGTCCATCACCATCGTGGCGGGGCGCATCGAGGCCATCGTCTTCAACGGCGCGCCAGCCTCCGGGGTCGGTGCCTGGCTGGCCATGCCCATGCAACAGGGCGATATCCTGCGCCTGCGCGACATCGAGCAGGCCGTTGACCAGTTCAACCGTCTGCGCCGCAACAACGTGCAGGTGCTCATCAAGCCGGGCCAAACCAACGGTGGCTCCATCGTCGAGTTCGTCAACAAAGAGGGCCCCGTTGCCCGCTACAACCTGGGTATCGACAACCAGGGCTCCAGCAACACGGGCCGCGCGCGCATCCAGGCCGGTGTGGACCTGGGCAATGTGCTGGGCCTGATGGAGTCCATCACCCTGGGCCTCACCTCCAGCAAAGAGACCAATGCGATCTATGGCCTGGTGTCGGTCCCTTGGGGCTACAACACCATCTCGGCCGTCGCCTCGATCTCGGAGTACCAGAACCTCATTGGCGATACCGCGCTGGTGTATGGCCGCTCCAAGAACTTTTCGCTGTCGCTCAACCGCCTGCTGGCGCGCGACCAGAACAGCAAAACGGCCCTCGACATCTCGCTGTCCAAACGCGAGTCAACGCGCGAGGTGAACAACTTTGCGCTGACCCCGCAAGCGCAGACCAGTTTGCGCGTGGGCGTCAACCGCCTGACCCGTTTTGACACTGCGCTGGGCGCCGGGCAGTGGACAGTCGATGTGGGCCTCTCGCGGGGCCTGCCCATTTTGGGTGCGGACAAGGACCCGGATGACCTGCCCAAGGAGGCCGCGCGCTACCAGTTCACCAAGCTGGACGCTGCGGTATCGCTGGACCGGCCCGTGGCCGAGCGCCTGGTCTACCGCAGCCGGGTGAGCGCGCTGTGGAGCCACCAGCCGCTGTACTCGTCCGAGCAGCTTTTTGCCGGTGGCGTCTCCAGCGTGCGCGCCTACCCCGAGTCTTTCCTGGGTGGCGACCAGGGCCTGGTCTGGCGCAATGAGCTGGCGCTGGCCAAGACCCAGCCGCTGTGGGGCAGCGCCCGCTACGAGCCCTATGTGTTTGCCGATGCCGCCATCTTGCGCACCGTCTCGGACAAGCGCTCCAGAAGCATTGCGGGCCTCGGTGCGGGTGCGCGCATTGCCTACCAGGGCGCTTTTGCCGACCTGCAGCTGGGGCGGGCCTTGCGCTCCCCCGATGGCTATGAAAAACAAGGCTGGCGTGTGAACGCCAGCCTGACCTACCAGTTTTAACGTTGGTGCCTGAGGGCACGCAGCGACAGATGTGAACGAAGGCGCAGTGGCTGTGCCGCAGCGCCTTTGGCGACAGGAGTGTGGTGATGAGTGAGAGAAACAAGAACGAGCAGCAAAAGCCCCAGGCCACCCGGGTCTTCAGCGACCGGGGCAAGAAGCGCATTGCTGCCACGGTGATGTGGGCCCATGTGCTGACGCAAGCCAGCCTGGGCGTGCTCTCGCCCGCGTATGCGCAAACACCACCGCTGCCCCCCGCGCCCGCCCTCCCCGCGATGGCGCCAATTGCAGACCCGCGCGCGCCGATGGCATTCCAGCCCGGTGTCGAATCGCTCTCCAGCGGGGCATCGCTCATCAACATAACCACGCCCAATGCGGCGGGTCTGTCACTCAACCAGTACCAGCGTTTTGATGTACCAGAGGCCGGTGTGGTGCTCAACAACAGCCAGATTGGTGGCAGGCCCTTGCTGGGTGGCACAGCAGGGGCCAACCCGAACTTGGCGGGCGGCACGGCCAACACCATCGTCAACGAGGTCACGGTCCAGGGCAGCCCCAGCCAGATCAACGGCACCGTCGAAGTGTTCGGCAACCCCGCCGCGGTGATCATTGCCAACCCCAGCGGCATCAGCTGCAATGGCTGCGGGGTGGTCAATACCCCGCGCCTGTCCTTCAGCACCGGCAGCATCACCTTGCAGGATGTGAATGGCGCCTCCAGCAACTTTGATCTGGCATCGGGCATTGGCTACAACGTCCAGGGCGGGCAAATCAGCATCGATGGCCGGGGTGTCGAAGGCACGGTCGGCCAGATCGACCTGGTGGGCGAGCTGCTGCGCATCAACGGGCCTTTGCGTGCGCACTATCTCAACCCGGGCATCTCCAGCATCAACCTGACGGCGGGCAAATCGCCCAACGCCGCCACGCAGACGGCCGATGCCAATGCATTGATCGCCGGCACCGCTGCCGTGCCAGGCACCACCGTGGCCATTGATGCCAGCGCACTGGGCGCGATGACGGCTGGCCGCATCACCGTGGTCTCCACCGATGCCGGCATGGGCGTGAACCTGCGCGGCCCGCTGTTGGCCTACCAGGAAGATGTCGACATCCGCAGTGCCGGCCGGGTCAACACCGGCGATGTGGCGGCCTCGCGCAACATCCGCATCAATGCCGATGGCTTCGTGGTGGCAGGCGGCAATGTGGCTGCCAATGAGCAGCTCCAAGTCAGCGGCAACGACGGCGTGTTGCTGACCGGGCCAGCCCGGGGCAACCAGCAGATTGCGCTGAGCAGCAGCCAGGGCAGCGTCAGCACCCAAGGCCCGCTGGTCACCGCCGGCGATCTGAACGTGCAGGCCGCGCAGGCGGTGCGCCTGGAGTCTCGGACCGGGGCCAGCCAGATTGTGGGCAACACCCAACTGCGCGGTAATACCGTCAGCGTGGCGGGCGCCTTCCAGGGCGGCGGCGATGTCAGCATCCAGGCACGCGATGGCGCGTCCATCGCGGGCGACGCCACCATTGGCGGCAACCTGCAGATGCAGACCGGTGGCGATGCTGCGCTGTTTGGCCGTGTGCAGGTCAACCGCGATGCGCAGGTCACAGCCTCCAATGTGCGCAGCTCTGGCGAACTCACCGTGGGCCAGAACCTGCAGCTGTCCGGCGCCCAAAGCGTGGACCTGCAAGGCAACACCACCGTGGGCCAGCGCCTGCAGGTCGATGGCGGTGAAGTCACCCTGGGTGGCGATATCGATGCCGGCCAGACGGATGTCACCGCCCAGCAACTGAACCTGGGCGGCGCGGACGGCAACCTCAATGCGCGCGGCGACTTGAACCTGAATGTCAGCCAGTCCTTCCACAACACCGGCCAGGTCAATGTCTCGGGCAGCTTTGGCCTCAACACCGGGGGCGATGCGCGCTTTGATGGCGCGGTCACCACGGGCTCGGGCTTTGGCGTCAACGCAGGTGGCGACATCGCCATCAACAACACCGTCAACAGTGGCGGCAGCATCAACCTGAATGCGGGAAACAACCTGCAGGTGGGCGATACCTTGACTGCCGGTGGCGGCATCAACGGCTCGGCTGGCGGCAACATTGCGCTGAACGGTCAGGCCAACTCGGCCGGCTCGCAAAACTGGCGCGCGCAGGGCGATTTCAGCGCCACGCAAGGGCTGCAAGGCAACAACGTCAGTATCCAGGGCCACAACGTCAACGTGGCAGGCCCGGTGCTGGGCCAAGGCGCCGTCAACATTGCCGCGACTGACCAGTTGCAACTGGGCAGCGAGGTGCGTGCCAACGGCAATGTGGCGCTCTCCAGCAGCCAAGGCAGCATCAGGGCGCAAGATGTGTTCTCCAACGGCTCGGTCAGCCTGCAAAGCCAGACCCATACCGAGGTGCAGAACGTGCAGGCCGGTGGCGATATCGCCATCACCGCCACGGCCGGCCCCGTCACGGCGGAGGCCCTGTTGGCAGGGCGCGATCTGTCGGTCAACGCCCAAGACCGCATTCGCGTCGCGGGCGAACTGGGCGCGGGCCGGAACGCGGCCGTGACCTCCAGCCAGGCAGATGTGCAACTGGCCAATGCCTCGGCAGGCGGCAACCTCAGTCTCAACGCAGCGCAGTCGCTGCAAGTGGCTGGTGGCGCCAGTGCCGGCGGCAACGCCGCGCTGACCTCGCAAAACGCCGGTGTCAGTGCCCAGTCGCTGCTCGCCAACGGCGATATCAACACCCAGGCCGCAGGCGACATCGCCATTGCCGGTGAGGTGGCATCGGGCGGAAGTGCCCGCTTCGCCAGCACTGGCGGCAAGGTCGATGTAGGCGGCGCTGTCTATGGCGCGCAAGGCGCCACCGTGCAAGGCAGCAGCGTCACCTTGGGCCAGGGGCTGCAATCGGGCGGAGCGGCCACCATCACGGCCAGCACCGGTGACATCACCAGCGGCGCTGGCATCGCCTCCGTAGGCAATCTCAGCCTGCAATCGGCAGGCGCGACCCAGGTGGCGGGCTCCGTGCAATCTGCCGGCCAGGTGGCCCTGCAAAGCGGTGGCGACACCCGCATCAACGGCGACCTGATTGCCGAGCAAGGCCTGCAAGCCCAAGTAGGTGGCAGCCTGGTGGCCAACACCGTGGCATCGGGTGGCAATGCCAGCCTGGCTGCGGGCAGCATTGATGTGCAAGATGTGCAGGTCACCGGCGCAGCCCAGCTGCAAGCCCAGCAAGACATTCGCATTGCCCAGAACCTGATGGCCAGCGCCATTACCACCGAATCGGTGGCGGGCAACACGACCGTGGGCGGCCAGGTGGGCACGGCTGGCGCATTGGACATGCGCGCAGGCGGCAACATCGCCGCTGGCCAGGTGGTGGCAGGTGTGGCGGGCGGCGCCTTGGCATCGATTGATGCTGATGGCTCCGTGCAACTGGCCAGCCTGCAAACCGGTGGCAACTATGTGGGCCGTGCAGGCCAGAACCATGCGGTGACCGGCGAGATGGCCGTGCAAGGCCATGCCAATGTGCTGGCGGGCGGCAACATCTTGGCTGGATCGCTGGCAGCAGGCGCGGGCCTGCAGGCGCAGGCCGGTGGCGATATCGTGGTGGACGGCGATGCACTGGTCATCGGCAACGCCCAACTGCAAAGCGCAGGTGCGCAGCGCGTGGCGGGCAACCTGCAGGTCTCCGACCAGCTCGTGGCCAATGCACAAGGCGGCCTGCAAGTAGGCGGCGATCTGGTGGCCAACAACGGCATGCAGGTCAGCAGCACGGCAGGCGCACTGCAAGTCGGTGGCATGCTGGGCACCCAGGGCCATGCCTTGGTCGATGCGCAGCAAGGCATTCAGGTGGGCGGCAATGTGCTGGCCCAATCGGTAGATGTGCGCAGCAGCGCCGGCGCCATTGCGCTGGGCGGCCAGCTCGCCACCCAGGGTGATGCAACGCTGCAGGCGCAGCAAGACATCGCCATTGCCGGGCCTGTGGCCATCATGGGCAACCTGCAGGCCAGCAGCACCGCAGGCAGCATCAGCTTTGAGGACCAGCTGCAGGTGGCGGGCGATTTCAGCGGCCATGCGCACAAGGACCTGAACTTTCTGGGTGACAGCCTGCTGCTCGGCCAGGCCGATCTGAAGGCCGATACCGGCCGCATCCTGAACCAGGGCAACATGACCTTTGGCCAGGCGGTGAATATCGACACCACGGGCGATCTGGTCAACGAAGGCACGCTGCAGTCGCAAGGCGACATCAGCATCCGCGCCCGCAATATCGACAGCAACCTGGCCAGCCAGGGCGGCATCGCCACCGCTGGCACCTTGGATCTGCAGGCCTCGGGCGGCACGCGCCTGGGCCAGAGCGGCACCTTGAGCGCTGCGCAGGACATCCGCCTGCAATCGGCATCGGGCACGCAATCGGCGGGCACCATCCAGGCCGGGCAAGACCTGCACTACGCAGGCGGCACCCTGTCGAACAGCGGCACCGTGGTGGCGCAGAACGCGGACTTCGATGCGGGTCTCGCCAACCAGGGTAACGTCTACATCCAAAACCAGCTGGGCGTGACCGGCAGCAGCAGCAACAGCGGCGAGATTGCCGCCAACACGCTGACCATGGCCGCTCTGGACAACAGCGGCAAGGTCGGTGCGCAAGGCGCGTCGCTGGGCAGCACCAGCAATGCTGGCGAAATCACCGCCACTACCATCGACATCAGCGGTGGGCTGAGCAATACCGGCGCTGTCAGCGCAGGCGACAGCCTCACAGTGAGCGGTGGCAACACCAGCAATGACGGCAGCATCACCGGCGGCTCGGTGTCCATCTCGGGCGGCAGCATCAGCAATGGCGGCCAGATCCAGTCATCGGGTGCCATGCAGATCAGCGGTGGCTCGTTTGAGAACCGCCTGCAAGAGACCAAGAGCTGCGCGCTGCCCGGTGGCTGCAGCACCCCCGATAGCTATGAGTACAGCCAGAAGCCTGGCACGGTGTCTGCCGGCACCACGCTCAGCATCAACACCAGCACTGCCCACAACCAGGGTGTCATCCATGCAGGCACTGACATCACCATCCACAGCGCGCTGAACAACGAGCGCAGCACCAACGACCCCTACACCTCGGGCGGTGCCGAAGGCGCAGCTGTCTCGGGCATCATCTCTGCGGGTGGCAACCTGACAGTGACCGGCGCATCGCTGCAAAACAGCGGCCAGCTGCAAGCGGCCAATGCGGTGCAGATCACCACCACCGGCGCCTTTGCCAACACCGCGCCCAGCGCCGATGTGGCAGGCAAGGTGCTGGGCCAAAGCGTGCAGATCACCGCAGGCTCGGTCAGCAACGATGGCATGGTGCTGGCCCAGGCCGGCGATGTGCAGATCACCACCACGAGCGGCGCCATTGCCAACCAGGGCAGCATCGTCGCCAGCGGCGATCTGGGCTTGACCGCAGCGGGCGTCGTCTCCAACGGCAAGGACGGCAAGCTGCTGGCCGAGAACATCGCCATCAAGGGCGAATCGTTCAGCAACGCGGGCATTGTCTACGGCCAAAACGGCCCGCCCAGCACCATCAGCATCGAGACCACCGGAGGCTTCAGCAATGCCGCCACCGGCGTGGTGATTGCCGGAGAAAACCTGGACATCAAGGCCGGCGGCTACAGCAACGCCGGCGGCACCGTGGGCAGCTTGCAAGATGCCAGCCTTACGATGGCCGGCACCTATGCCCCCGCCGGCAATGCGCTGGTGGCCCTGGGTAGCTTGGACCTGAACGTGGGCGGTATCTCCGTGGGCGCGGGCGAGAGCTGGAACGTAGGCAGCCAGGATGTGCGCTGGACCGGCACCTTGCACAACCAGGGCACGGTCGCCATTGCCGGCAATGCCGATGGCAGCATCCGCAACGAAGCCACCGGCACGCGCGACCGCGCTGGTGCGCCAGACATCAGCCAGGGCGCCTATGCGGTGGATGCACCACCAGCGGGCCTGACGGGTGCGCAGGTCATCAGCTACACCGATGTGGCCAACCGCGCGCAGCTCTACATTGGCGGCACCTTTACTGGTCATCTGGACAACATCGCCTCCGATGCGCAGGTGAGCGGTTCCTTCTCCCTCAACCAGCAAAACATCGACCAGACCGTGGTGTGGGAGGGCAAGGACGCCAATGGCGATACCGTGCAGATGACGGGCACCTCTGTCTCCAAACCCCGCCTGGACACCAGCGCCGGCGCCACCGAACTGACCCTGACCGGTCCGGACATCGGCACCATCGTAGGCGACAGCCTCATCATCAACGGCGGTGACATCACCATCAAGCCACCGATTGATCCGTCGACCGGTTTGCCGCTGATCACCGATGCGCAAAACACGCAGGTGAACGCAGGCAATGCCCAGGCGGGCGATGGCTCTGAGACGGCCACGGGCGTCATCAAGCCCCTGGCGGTAGAGAACGCCCAAGCCATCAAGTACAGCGATGGCGAGGGCACGGACACCAGCGGTGCAGGCGCTGGCGCCGGCAACAATGCGGGCGCAGGCGATACCGGCTCTGCCGGCACGCCCGTGGCAGGCAATGGGGATGGCCCAGCGCCCACCACGCCAGAGCGTGGCCTGAACCTCAAGGACCCTATCTTCCAAACCCCAGAAGGCGCCGTCGCCGTGCTGATGGGCGCGGGCTTCAGCCCGCAATGGAGCGACTGGAGCCAGCTGCGCGTAGTGCCCGGCGGCCTCAGCGCCAATGACCTGCAGCTCAACCTGAGCGGCCAGTTCATCAACCACGGCCGGTTGGATGTGACCAACCAGCTGATCATCAATGCCGCGCAGGGTATCGACAACTTTGGTGCCAGCATCAGCGCAGGCGGCACCGCCAGCCTCAACGGTAAATACCTGAACAACGACAACGGCCTGATCCAGGCCGGCACCCTGGTCACCGACATCAAGGGCGACATCAGCAACAACCGGGGCCGCATCGTTGCCAGCAACGGCGGCTTCTTGAAGGCGGATGGCAATATCTCGGCGACCGAAGGCCAGTTCATCAGCGACGCCGGCAAGTTTGTGCTGGACGCCGGTGGCGATGTGGACCTGATCGCCAGCAAGGTGGTGGGCCAACAGGACGTGGGCATCAATGCTGGCGGCAACGTCAACCTGGGCGTCAAGCAGACGACCCAGACCACCCATGCCGATAAAAACAGCCGTGAATACCAGGCCTGGAACAACAGCGCCACTGGCAGCGATACCTTTGTAGAAGGCATCGCCGTCATCGACAGCCGCCAGACCAGCACCAGCACCGCCACCACCAGCGTGGGCACCACCATTGACAGTGCGGACGGCAGCGTTGCCATTGCCGCAGGCGGCAAGCTTGCCATCACCGGTGGCAGCATCAATGCCGGCCAGGATGTGTTGCTGCGAGGCGCCGAGGTAAGCGTGCGCGCCGCGCGCGACACCACGGTGACCGAGCAGGCGCAAAGCCGCACTGTGGATGGCCGCGTGACGGACAGCCAGACCAGCACCACCCACAGCGAAAGCTACAGCGGTGGCACGGTGACGGCTGGCGGCAAGGTGGCGGTGATTGCCAATGGTGATGCGAGCCAAGGCAGTGGCAATGTGCTGCTGGCGGGTAGCCGGATTGAAGGCAAGCAAGGTGTTGGCATCTCGGCCACGGGCAACGTGGCATTGCAAGCCCTGCAAGCGGAGAGCACCACCACCAGCAATGGCCAGCAAACCACGTACACCAGCACCCGTACCGAAGGACAAAGTGCTTCGGTAAAGAACTACGGTGCGGCCGTATCCAGCAGCGAAGGCGATGTACAGATCGGTGCCAAGGGCACTGTGGATGTGCTTGGCTCCAATGTCAGCGCGGGCAAAGACATCGTCATTCAAGGCGCCAGTGTCAACGTACAGGCCGCGAAGGACAGCACATCCACCAACGATTACGAAAAGCGTGGTGGCAAGGAGCGCCGTGTTGCGCAAACCGATGAAGTGCTCAGTGGCGGTGAGATCTCTGCGGGCGGCGGCATCGCGCTGATTGCCAATGGAACACCGGTGCCCAGTGCCAGCAATGCGAGCCAAGGCACAGGCACAGCCGACGACCCGATTGCCCACAAGCCCAGCGTTGTCCAGCCTGGTGCAGGCCCCGGCAATATCACGCTGCAAGGTGCAACGGTCACTGCCAAGGGTGACACCTCTCTGATTGCCAGCGGCGATGTGAATGTGCTCGATATGCAAACCGAGCACGGACGTTATGAGTCCAGCTACAGCAAGAGCAGTGGCCTGCTGAGCAGCAAGCGCACCACCACTTTGGATGTGGGCCATTCCAGCCTCAGTGAAGGAAGCATCGTCAGCGGCGACAAGGTCTATGTGCAAGCGGGCCAGGACGTCAACCTGCGCGGATCGCATGTCATCGCGCAAGACTCGGCGACCATCACTGCCAAGCGCGACGTCAACATCTTGGCCGGGCAAGACACGGCCAGCGCGGAGAGCTTCAAGGAAACCAAGAAGAGCGGCATCTTTGGCAATGGTGGCTTCGGTTTCACCATCGGCAGCAGCACCACGACCACTGAGCGCACCAATGAAAGCGTGCGCGCTGCAGGCTCTAGCGTGCAGGCCCAAGGTGGCAAGGAAGGTGAAGGCAAGAAGGGCGACGTCACCATCGTCGCGGGCAACCATTACCAGCAGACGGGCTCGGCAGTGTTGGCCGCGGGTGACATCGACATCGTGGGCAAGACGGTCAGCATCGATGAGGCCAGGGAGATTGAGCGCGACAAGTTTGAAATGCGCGCTAAACAAAGCGGCCTGTCGGTGAGCTTTAGCAATCCGATAGTGAGCCTGGTTCAAAGCGCTCAGGCGACTGCCAATCTTGCGGCTGCAACGACGCAAGTCAGCGATGCGCGTATGCAGGCGATGGGTGCAGTATCTACTGGCTTGGCTGCTTATGACACAGCGAATTTGGCTACGGATTTGGCCAAAGACCCAGGCTCAGCGGCGAGTGTCGGTATCAATATCAGCTTGGGTAGCAGCGCTAGCAAAAGCAATAGCAGCTACGAGGTCGACAGTGCCTCTGGCTCATCCATTCATGCGGGTGGCAATGCCAGGATCACAGCCACAGAAGGCGATTTGCATGTCCGTGGCAGCAGCATCGAGGCAGGCAAGGATCTGTCGCTGGATGCCAAGAAAGGCAATCTCATCCTGGAAGCAGCGGAGAACCGCTTCCAGGAGAAAAACAGTCACTCCAGCAGTTCGGCAAGCATTGGCATGGGCTTCAATGTGGGTGCGAACTCGGGCTACTCGTTCAATGCCTCTGCCAGCCAAAGCAAGGGCAACGGCCAAGGTGAAAGCCTGAGTTACACCAACACCCAGATCAAGGCGGGTGGTACCACCACCCTACACAGTGGACAAGACACCACATTGCGTGGAGCCACTGTGGCTGGCGACAGCGTCAAGATCGATGTGGGTGGAAACCTGCTGATCGAAAGCCTGCAGGACATCAACGTCTATAAGGAAACCGGAAGCAGCAGTGGCTTTGGTGTGTCAGTTTGCGTGCCACCGCTTTGCTACGGCTCGTCGAGCCTCAGTGTCAGTGCCGGGCGCACCAATATCCACAGCGACTACGCAAGCGTGGGTGAGCAAAGCGGCATACGCGCAGGCGATGGCGGCTTCCAGGTGAATGTGGCTGGAGACACCAACCTCAAGGGCGGTGCCATCACCAGTACACAAACGGCGATCGATGGCAGCAAAAACAGCTTTGCCACCGGCGGCACGCTGGCGATGAGCGATATCGAGAACAGTGCCCAGTACGACGCGAACAGTTGGAATGTGTCGGCCTCGGTATCTGGCCAGATAGGTGATCAATCCACAGCTAATACGCCTGAGCAGATCGAATCTGCCGACAAAGACACCGGAAGGCCTGGTGCCAGAGCTGGTATTGGCAGCGCAAGCGGCAGTGCCAGCAGCACGACCTATGCGGGTATCTCTGGCGTAGCAGGCAATAGCGAAGCCAGAACCGGCGACAAGGAAACCGGCATCAAGCCGATATTTGACAAAGAGCGCGTAACGGCCGATGTCAATGCACAGGTGTTGATCACGGCAGAGTTTGGCGCAAGGGCAACTCAAATTGCAGCGCAATTCGCTCAGGACCAACTTGACAAGGCGAATGGACTGCGTCAACTCGCGGAATTAGAGAGCGATCCCGATCAGAGGGCTGCGATGCTGACGGAGGCCGGAAATATTGAAGATAACTGGAAAGAGGGCGGCGTCAATCGAGTGCTCATGCATGCTGGCATCGGCTTGCTCACCGGTGGCGCTGGCGGCGCGGCAGGGGCAGCTGCAAGCGCTGCTACTACTCCTTATCTGAACGAACTCCTTACTGATGCCAATACACCGGAGCCTGTGCGGCAAGGGTTGCTGATTGGAACAGGCATGCTCATTGGCGGGGCAGTGGGCGGCCAAAGTGGTGCTGCTACTGGCACTAATGAAGTCGGCAATAACCTTTTGGGCAAGGCCGTCAAAGCAATCGGCCTGGGTGGCGTGATGGCATGCTTGCAGAACGCCGCTTGTCTCAATCGCGCCGGGTCAAGGGGCGTGTTAATTCTGGCTGCAGTAGAAACCGCTAGGCAAAATAATCCTGGAATTAGTGACGACGGAGCGTATGCGATTGGTATCACTGATGTTCTTGGCGATCTTATAGGCGGTAAGCCTAGCACTCCACCGTTGGTCCCTAACCATACTGGCGGGGATCAGATTAGAGACCCCAAGCCGGAGGATAACAATACTGGGGGCGATCAGATATTGGATCCTAAACCAGGGGATAACAATACTGGCGGGAAGCCAATAGAGCAACCAAAGCCTGATATCACAGGGGGTGGTAACCCAGCGACTCGCCCCAATCCGATCATTGATCCTAATATTTATAGTGCGCCTGGTCACCCCGAGAAGGACCCTTCCAAAGATCCAACGATGGGTAGACCTCAAGGAGTTTCAGATCGCACTGTAGATTTAGTCGATGACATTTTGAGTGGGGGGACTGATGTTTCCAAACCTGGGAGAGGCACATCTGGAACAACTAACGTCGTTTCTTACCCCGGAGCATCTAGCGAAAGTGATTTTGATCATGTTACTCAAGGGAGTGATAAAAAACCAATTCAAACAGCTTACGGGCCAGGCCAGGTGGCAATATTGCCAGATGGGTCTAGGGTAATATATCGGCCAGGTAGTCGATCCTATGGGCCCACGACGCCGACCATTGAAGTACAGCGACCCGATGGTAAAACAGTAGTGGAGATAAGATATCCATGATTAAGCACGCAAAAGATAAATATACGCCATGGCTATATGACGAAGAGGCAGCTTTTTTTGGAAAAACTTCTCATGAGGAAAATTTAGAAATTATTCGACGACGTAATTTGTTAGATTCTAATTTTGGAGCATTGATTTCTCCAGAGGTTGTGTTTGATAAAAAATGGAGTATTTCTGTAGTTTCATGTAATGATTCTGAAGAAGAGGAGTTTTTTTTAAAGAAGATATTTGACGGATGCTTCTTTGAAAATTCTATTTCTTATATGCTCCCGATACGCGGGGATAGACGGGACACGTATTTTTCGACTGGGGAAATTGAGAAATTCCATCCAGCCTTAATAGCCTCCTTCGAAATGAGTTATGAGAATTATCGCAAACTCAGATTGGGTATGATTCCAATTTTTTCTGAGAACTTTTTCATTCTCTCAAAAAATGAAGAGTTTGCTTATATTTTTGTTAAATCAGGGTATCACTTATTTGCGAGTGCTAAGGATATTATTGAAAATATTTGGGGAAGGGATTTTGAAAATATGTGGAAATCTACTCTGTTGGAGAGCTATGATTTTGATTATATAAAAAACGATTTATTGAGGGCGGCAAAAATATATGGATATGCGTAGAATCATTGCATAAGCTTTTTGAGATAATTTTATTATTTTTGTATTCGTAATATATTTTTGCGCCGTTTGATAATGGTTGGACGTATTTTTGGAAGTGTCAATCTATTGACTGAAGTGCCTATTAATTAAACCTAAATTGGGTGTCTGCTTCAAAAGCGCATCTCTGACCCATTGAGCAGATAGCTTCCTTGCAACTTTACCCGGGCGAAAGTGGTTTGTGTTAGCTCTTGCGTTCTCGCCGACCTCAAATATTTCGTGAGAGCACTCACCTTTCGATCCATTACCCTTTTTATCCTGCAAGCCCTGCTATTTGTGCTGGTGCAAGCGGAATATGGCTGCGGTCTCAGGTCAAGGCTACATCGCGAGAAAAGACGTCGACCCACTATTAATACAGTGGCAAAGATAAGATTTCAATGAAGAAATATGTTAAAAATAATCAATATGACAACCGAGACTATTTCAAGTATTATTAATTCAAATTTATATTTGCCAGATAGATTCGTATCTAAAGACTATAATAAATTTCTATTTTTTGATATATTTCTGAGAGAAAACGTAGACTTTTTAAATTTTCTTGATGATAAACTATTTAAGAATACTGCTATCGAGGTTTTTTATTGGTGTGATTATCGAAAGCTTGCTGAAATCGGTCCTCTTGAAAGTTTATTGAAAAAAAATAGGAGTAATAAATATTGATCTTAGTAAAGAAGGTGAATTCTATGGTTTGATAGTTGCTGATCAGGGTAGAGGGTGAGTCTTAGTGCAAAGCGCGCCAGTTGCGCTAGGTATTTTGGGGATTAAAAGTTCTGATGTCCACTCGTTAGAGTTTTACAGGTCCAATAAGGATAACAAAGACTGGTTTTTTACGATCGATGATTTTAAAAATTCTTTAAACCGTGTAAATGACCCGATTAGAGAGAATTTCGATGAAGAATTCATAAGAGAAATGATAAAAAATTATGGTTGAGAATTAATGTGATAGGTCACCGCTTCAAACAGATGCTGTGAAACCACCCGCCCATCGATCTATCGCCTTCCTCATCCTGCAAGCCCTGCTATTTTCGTTATTGAAAAATTTTTACCGGGCTCTGTCAAAGATGTTAATGTTCCTATTAAAAATGATGCTATAGGAAAGAATTCTGATGCAGATATTATGTTGAAGAATGGAGATGTTATTGAAGTCAAGTCGGGAGGCGGAAAGGGTGCTACGAGCCAAGTATCAAATCAATCCCAAATAATTGGCGATTCTGGTGAGGTGATTGTCTATGGGCCAGATTTGAAGCCTTCTGTTGTGAAGGGGATCCAACGTTCTGGTACTAAAGTTTTTAGTAATTTAGATGATCTTGTTTCATATATCAAATCGAAAGGCTTGTGATATGTTTAGTTTTTTGATTATTTCAAATGATATAAGTTTCTCTAATTGTATTTTTCAGACTTTCTGCACAATGGGTACGCCTAGGTTAGAAATTGACGGTCGAATATTCCTCGAGGCTGATCAAGGAATGAAGCATGGTTGGATAGCGTGTCAACGTATAGAAAATATCAATGATGACTATGAGGAGGATGAGCTGATAGAGATTAATGAGTTAGTTCCTAATGCCTCTTTTTATTTGGTGGAGGGCCGAAATGAAAAAATGAATTTTTCTAATGAGTTAATAATGAAAATGAATCCACTGCATAAATTGCTGATAGATAACGACCATGGGTTGATTGCTGATATATCAGTGATAAAAAATAAAATAAAAAGTAATCAGGATTGGCTTTACTCTACTGAATGAGTGTTTAATCTTTAATATATTTAAAGGTGTATATTTTTAATTTTAGATTACCCTTGTATTATTTTTTAATATAACGGGGATGCAATCTAATGGGCGAGCTGAAAATTTAACATAAAATTGCGATGCATATTAATATGCAAATGCAGCGTTAATTTGAATTTTACGCAATGTGTTTAGGTCGCAAGAAGTTTTTTCATTAAATTTCACGGCGTGCCGTTAATGCTTGGATCTAAGCTAATAAATATAATACTAATCATCCTATTTATAAGAGTTAATAAATTTTCAAATGAAGTTGGTTGAGTATTGTTGAAATCAAATAGATACATGCAACTGCCAGTAAGGATTAAAAATTGTGGCTAGACCAATTTTGAAAATAACAATCCCTAGAAATATATCTGAATCATTTTCATATGTCATTGATTGTTTGGGTGGCGTTGGTTTTTCAATGGTGAGTCCAGTTAGTCAAAAAATTGCTACCTGGAATGACCATGGCGACCAATTGCTATTTGAATATAGTGATTTTCATGAGATTTTGCGAAAGGACGAGCAGGGGAATTTGCAGTTTTGGAAAAATGCTAATGAAGATATTTTTGTACATTGGAAGAAAATGGGAGATAGATCCAAGTATTTGATTTATCTCGATGGGTTGAGTGGGGAAACCCAAGAGCTTCTCATTTCTACATTCTCGAATTTAATTTTAAGTAGATTGCGTTATGACTATAGAGGTGGAATTGCCTTTGCTATTATTTTTGAATAGTGAGGAGTTTTGGCCTTTCTAATGTATTGTGTATTTTGAATAATTGATTTATCTTTAAAAGAATAAATATGCATCAATATATTAAGATGGCGTGAGTAATGGATTGGCTCATATAAAAGGCTTGGCTATCTTGAGGGAGAATGCCGTGGCCCTTTAGAATGCAAAAGAGGGCTCGCATTCGGGTTGTCTCTTGACTTTGTCGGGTAATATGGAGGCTATTGCTTTCGACTCATATTTTAAAATGTTAATATTGCTGACTTTAAGCAATATTTATATTCATGTGCAAAGCAAAGAATAATGCGACAACATATTTTTCCTGGCGAAGGGTATTTGATTTCTGATTTATTCACTGTTTTAGTTTCTGACAGTGCTGAGTTGATCGAATGGTATCGGCAATGCAATTCTATGTTCTATCCAGATAAGGCCACTTCTGATGGAGATAAGGATAATCCTAAGAATTGGATGTTTTATCGGTATCAATCATGGTTGGCCTTAAATTCCCGTTGGGATGAGCTGGGTGAACGCTGCGAAAGAGTACTGGCAATAAAAGATGAAATAAAAAGATCGATCGTATCTCATTGATCATTACTTTTATCTGGCATTGGCCAAAGGCGATAAAGCAGGGATGGAAAAGGTGTTGGAAGAAAAAAGCCTTCCCAAAAATAGAAAAGTTAGATATGAGCAGGAATCAGCAATAACTCGAGATTTCATTGATTCCTATGCAACTTTTTTTGCAAAGCTGGCTTGGTATAACAGCTATGAGCTGAAGGTCGAAAATCCTTGGATTCCCAAAGATTGGCTACCGATAAAACCCAATGATCAATACGACGATGTTTGGGAGTTTATGAAGAAATTTGATATTTGGCAGCCGTTTGCAGAGCCTTGGACAAAGTTCTCACCAAGGCTGCGTTAAAGCTGTTTGCGCGGAGGCCTTGAGCCAGGCGAGCGACTGTTGACTCCTACCCGAATGCAAGCAATTTGTGCTCGCTTTGCACAGAGACTTTTGACAGGTCTTGTGTTCTCCCTGCCCTAAAAAAATCCGTGAGACCACTCACCTTTCGATCCATCGCCCTTTTTATCCTGCAAGCCCTGATATTCGTGCTGGTGCAAGCGGGATATGGGGTCGCGGGCTCGGTCACGATCACGGGCGTCATCAAACCCCTGGCGGTTGAGAACTCCCAGGCCATCAAGTACGGCGGTGGCGAAGGCACGGATACCAGCGGTGCTGAGGCAGGTGCAAGCAACATCAACCTCAAGGGTGCCACCGTGGTCGCCCTCGGCGATGTGTCCCTGGTTGCGGGCAACAACATCAATGTGCTGGACCAGCACACCGAGAGCCTCGAATTTGAGGCCGATTACAAAAAGACCAGCGGCTTCTTGAGCAAGAAGACCAGCACCTCGCAATCGATCACCGACACCGTCGCCACGGTTGGCTCGCAAGTCAGCGGCAAGAACGTGCTGCTGCAAGCCGGCCAGGTGGGCGAAGACGGCAAGCTGGTTTCGGGCTCGGGCGACATCAAGATCCAGGGCTCCGACATCAGTGCCAGCGACAAGGTCACCCTGAACGCCGGCCGCGACATCCTCATCGTCCCCGGCCAGGGAACCCTGCAAGAGTCGCATGAAGAGACGCACAAGCGATCAGGCTTGTCAGCCAGTTTCATGTCTGGCGTGTCGGTAGGTACCAGCAGCTCCAAGGGCACGGGTAGCTCCAGCCAGACCATCAATGTGGGCTCGCGCATCCAGGGTGGCGACATCCAGATGCAAGCTGGGCGCGATACCACCATCCAGGCCAGCCAGGTGATTGCCGACCGGGACATCGATGTCAAGGCCGGGCGCAACATCAACATCACCGCTGCGCGCGATATCCAGAACAGTGAGTACGCATCGAGCAGCCGTAACAGCGGCATTGGCCTGTTGCCAGGCCTGTCTGCCAATTTCACGCTGCTCAGCCACACGACGACCGATCAAAACGGCAAGGACCGGCTGGGCGTAGGCACCACCAGCGTACTGAGCGCCAATGAAGGCAACCTGACCCTGCGCGCTGGCACCGACGAGCAGTACAAGGGCACGGGCCAAGGCAATGTGACCACGCAAGGCGCCGACCTGCTGGCCAAGGAGCGCGTCAGCATCAGCGGCAATGCGGTAGACCTGCAGGCGGTAGAGACCACGCACGAGAGCGAAGACCATCTGCGCAGCAAGAGCCTGGTGGTGGGCACACGCCCTGCGGGCATGCTGGGCGCGGTCATCAACACGGCCGATGCAGCACTGCAAAGCGCGCGCAGCGGCTCCGAGCGCCTGGCAGGGGCCAACGCCCTTAAGGCTGGTTATGACGCCTACAAGTACGCGCAGAACGGTGCTGCCAACGAGGCTGCTGCGGTACGCCAAGTCACTGGCAGCGGCGGTGACGGCAAAGCGATCGATCCCAATGCCGCGAGCTTTGGCGTGAGCGTCTCGCTCAGCTATAGCGAAAGCCGCCAGGACAGCAGCCAAAACAGCACCACGCAGCGTGGCACCAACGTTCAGGCGTCCAACATCGACATCACTGCGAACGAAGGCGACATCACCACCCATGGTGCCAAGCTGCAGGCAGAGAACATTGCGCTTGACGCTGCCAAGAACATCCACCTGCTGGCCGTTCAAAACACCCAAGCGGTGCAAAGCAGCAGCAGCAGCTCGGGTGGCGGCCTGGGTGTAACGGTGGCGCTGGGCGAGCAAAGCGGGGTGAGCTTCCAGGCCAACTACGGCCAATCGCGCAACCGTGGCAATGGCACGGAGACCGTGCACGACAACACGCAAATCATTGCCGGCAACCGCCTGAGCATCAAATCGGGTGGCGATACGGAACTGCGCGGCGCGCAAGTGGCGGGCAAGCAAGTGTCAGTCGATGTGGGAGGCAACCTCACCATCGAAACCTTGCAAGACAAGACCACCTACGAGATGCAGCAAAGCAGCTCAGGCTTTAACGTCAGCCTGTGCATACCGCCTATCTGTTATGGCAACCCGGTTACCGGCAGCGTCAACGTCAGCCGCACCGAGCTGAACCACAACTACCAAAGCGCGGTGGGGCAAAGCGGTATCTCCGCCGGTGAAGGTGGCTACGACATCAAGGTGGGCGGCAACACCCACCTGATTGGCGGCGCCATCACCAGCACTGCAGAGCCGGACAAAAACCAGCTGCAAACGCAAAGCCTGACCTTTAGCGACCTGACCAATACGCAGGACACCCATGTCAGCGCTAGCAGCATCGGCCTGAGCTATGGCGGCGGCAGTGCCCTGGCCACCGCTGCAGCCAACGCCACCAGCAACCTGCTGGGCGGCACCGCTGCCCTGGCTGGCCTGCCAGAAGCGGGCAGCGACCGCAGCCAAACCCAAAGTGTCATCAGCCCCGGCAAGGTCACCATCACCGGCCAAGACGCCGATGGCAGCAGTGCCCAGGCAGTGGCCACCTTGACGCAGCGCGACCCGGAGACGGCAGACCAGGGCCTGACCAACCGCCTGACCTTGGTGCAAGCCCAGCAGATTGAGGCGAACCAGAGGGAGGCGCAGGAGAACCTGCTGATCGCCAACCAGGTGGGCTCGGTGCTCACCGGCGCGGTTGGGGATATCTCTGCCGGCAAGTGGGAAGACGGAGCGCCCGAGAAAGTGGCATTGCACGCCATGGTGGGCGCGGCAGTCGTCGCGCTAGGCGGTGGTAATGCGGGCGTTGGCTTGCTGACGGGCGCAGCGAATGAGTTGGCCGTGGGCGTGATGCGCGATAACCTCACGAGCCAAGGCTATGTGCAGGGCACGCCTGAGTTCAACGAGATGATGAAGTTGGGCTCTGCGGTGCTGGGCACCGTCATCAGCCGCACGGCTGGTGGTGATGCACAGACCACGGCGGCATCGGGTCAGTTGGCTCGGGATGCGACGGAGCATAACTTTTTGAGCCACAAGCAAGAAAAGGAATTCAAGCAAGATTTGGCGAGCTGCCAGGGCGACCGCTCATGCATTGAAGGCAAAACAGAAAAATGGAGCGCTATTGACGAGCAGCAAACCGCTGATGTCGATAACTGCGCCACGGGTAGAGCCTGTTCAAACCTGGCTGAGCAAGCGAGAACGGGTAATGGTTATTCTTCTGCAGAGATTAATGCCATGTGCGGCGGAGTGCCCTCATGCGAGTCTTTTGCCCGTAGCCTTGCTCGTACCAATAGCAACGACACGTTCAATGCCAATGGAAGAGCTACTTCCGTACCTGTTGAGACGAGTGCTCAGCGCCTCTTAGACGAAGGCTATGACCCTCTCTTGGTTCAGACGCTCGGCATGATATCGCCTGCCGACTTGGCTGGGAAAGGGCCAAGTAATCGTGGGGCATCTAAGGGCAATGGCGGTAAGGGAACTGGCAATGGCAAAGAGACTGCGCCGCCCGTCTCCAACAACGGAAGCGCAAACTCAGTTGCAGACGAAACAGCAGCATTGGGACGAATTCGTGATAATCCGAATGGGCCGGTGCTGAATGATAAGGCGCCAAATGCAAATTTGAATAAGCCGTCAGTACCGGATAAACCTGTATATGGAAATAAGTATCCCGAACATAGTATTGATCCCGCGAAAGTCGTTCCTATCGAAAGACTAAGCGGAATAAGTGGGAATTTCAATTATGTAGTTAATGAACGAGGCGTTCTTATCGTAGGCAGAAGTGGTCATACTAGTTTGACCGGGGGGGGACGGTGCAAGCTGCTGGAGAAATCCAATTATATAACGGTCGCATTAAATGGATTGATAACGCGTCTGGACATTACCAGCCGCCTTCAAGTATAGGGCCGGTTGCTGAATCTGCTTTTAAGAATGCTGGATTGGATTCTAATGGAAAATTTGTACCTAAGGTTTGGGTTCCAAATCCTAAATTGCCAAGGGGAGGATCATGGGTAAAAGAGAACTAATTATTAATTTTCGACGCGAATTAATGCAGGCTGAACATGTGCTTAATACGAAGTACTCATTTGACCTCGCGGAACCATACTATCGAAAATGCCTATCGTTCGTTGCGGACAGTCCAGAATATCAGAATGATTTTGAGAATGAGCTGTTAAATTTATATTTAGGAGGTTTGGTCAGTGATGAGCCCGTAGCCTACTTGATGCATATATTGAGATGGAAAAATGTAAAACTAGCCATAGAGGGAATTATGTTTGGTGATAGCTCGGCTATAGCGTCAGGACAGTTTCACCAAAATATTCTATCGGCATATGACGATGAATGGGAACATAAAATTTTTTATAAATTTAGGGATTGAAACTAGTGTTGTTGATCAAATTAATAAGCTGTCAATATTCATAATTTGGTTGGAGTTGGGATTGCTGCGATCGGATTTAGGAAGGGTAGTGGAGGAAGTAAGCCGGTGGTTAATGGACTAGTGGCTTCGGGTGGACCCTCTAACTCAGGAGCTAGACCGACTGGGCCAAATGTAAACGGCACTGCAATAGCGCTTAATGGCAGCGTCATCGCAATGATTACTCCTGGATCGTTGCCTTCAGCACAAGAGGCTATAGTGACTTCAACTATTAATAATATTCAAACAGGGAATAAACCATCGGGCCCGCAAGGTGTGCGTTGGGGAGTCCCGTTTCAAAATCGGGAGGGAGAATTACCGGCTGGACAATACACTGAGTATTGATTGCCACCATCGTCAGTTAAAAGTGGTGCCGGCACAAATCGAATTGTTGTGGATTCTCGAACTGGTGCCACATATCTGACTTGGACCTACTACGGTGATACTGGCAAGCCTGCTTTCGCAAGGATACGGTGAATCATGAATTCTTTTAATTACGACAAAATAATTAACGAAATTGATGTTTTTTATGCGGAAATTTCAAGATTAAAGTCTGATGGGCTTTTCGTAATTGAATTTCCTATGCAATTTAGTAGTAAAAATGAGATATTTGAATTTGTAAAAGCAGAGTTTCCATTAGACCCTTTAATCAAAGGTGGAAAAAGTTGGGATGCACTTGCAGATTCTATTGGCAGAGGGCTTGAAAAATTTCGCGCCAATGGAGTAGTGGTGGTGATGAAATACGATACGAACAATAGGTGTCAAACGAACAGCTCAATGATTGAATTCATTGATATTTTGTTTCAGATAAGAAATGAACAAATTCCAGATGATATGAAAATTTATCTTCACTTGCCCAACGGCTTTGTTGAATAAATGAATTTACTTTCGCTGAAAAACAGTGTAAATATAGATAATGGATCTAAACATCAAATTCCCGAGTGATTTGTTTGCTACGGAAACTATTCAATTGAATGATATTCCTTGCGTATGCAAAGTGATGTTCAGTGGAGATTTTTATGTTGTATTTAATGAGCTGTTGTTTGAAGCATCGGGTTTTATGAGTGATTTTAATAAAAAAGAGATCGATTTAAGATTTCCAGTGTATGCAGGAGGGCCGTTCGCACAACACTGCAATGCAATGATCACCTTAGGGTCAGCAGATGATATTAAATATAAGGTTATAAATTTAAAGTTTTTTCATGGCCTATCCGGTTGGATTAGCCTGATCGAGAATTGTGATTTCGTTCCCATAGATGAAAATAAATACAATGGATACTAATATTTATATCCTGGGGAAATCACTTCTGTATGCATAGGGAATTGCTGAGTTCTAAGTACATGACTTTTAAAAATACAGAAAAAAACTTGGTTTTTATTTTGAATGAGATAGAAAACCAACGAGAAATTTCTAAATCATTTCCTGAGGATATGCTGGGATTCGATGAAACTATAGCAAGAATTCATGAATATATAGAAGAAGCAGGAGAGTATGCTTTAGCGTATGAGCTAATGGTAATTCTACTTGAAACTTATGATTTTACTATTTCTGGATTGGGAGCTGTAAAGCTCTTGGAATTGGGCTTAATAATGAAGTTCAAGACTACTAGAGAGATCGATAGTCGATTCAATTTCGAAAATTGCTGAGGACAAGCTTATTGTTAAAAGACCCAGGTGCTGCGATTAAGCTACGCATAGCTATTATGGATATAGATGAATTTGAAATTAACGTCATGCTTCTTGCCTTGAGAGGGAGTGATGATTGGGTCGTAAAAATGCGAAGTCAAATTTCGCATCTGAAATTCTCAAAAAGAGAACACTTCAATTGCGGATTTGTCACGTCCTTCAACCATTCTTCTAAGGCTGAATCTGTTGTTATCCCTCGTGATGAGACTGGGCTGCCAGTGAGTGGCTATCCACCTGCAATAAATGCAAGGCGCCGATACCCCGTTGACGGGTTGGTCAGCTTTCTAGTCTGGGTCGGACAAGATGGGGTGATTGACAGACTTGAAGCTGTTTCATTAACGGATGACAAGTGGCCAGAAGATATATTTGATGGGTTTTATGATTTCCAAGATGACTTTGGATGTATCGTTCAGGTCACTGCCGACAACAAATAATTGCAATAAATCAAGATTTATTCGAATAGATCTGTTTTCAGCTAGTTACGCCTAATTCTTAGTAGCTAACGCTTGAGCATCTTTGGGCTAAGCATCACTTCTTTGAAACTGCTTATGGTCTCTCTGTAGACAATTATTTTTAATAGCGGCTTATTGCGTCTGATTGATAGATATTTTTAATTGAAAATTAAAATCCGTGAGTATGGATAAATTAAACAAGTTTAGAACATGATCAAAGTAAACAAGATTTTTATTGGCGCCATCGCCAGCGCCGCCCTGTTAGCGGGCTGCAAAACCACCCCCAAGGCACCCCCGGGTCCCCTGAAGGTCACCTACTCCAAAGCGCCGTATGCAGCACCCAGGCTCAAAGAAACGCCGACGGAAGTGCGGATCGTGCGGCGAGAGGAAACAAGCGCTGCGGTTGCTGCACAGGTAGGGGTGCATCTGCTGATGGCTGCGTTGGGTGGTGGCGTGGCGGTCAATACCTTCAACAAGGAAGACCTCAAAGGCGTCCCTATAGAGGATGTGATTGACCGCCAATATTTGAACAACCCGGTGCCGACGAGCTTTGTCCAGTCGTTGCAAGAAGCGGTTGATGCATCTATTGCAGAGAACCCATGGGCGCAGCAGAAAAGCTTTAGCTATCCACTGGTAGTGGGAGGCGGCTCCGCGCAGCTGATCTATGACAACTTGATGGGTACTGATGACGCGAACTACCAGCTGGTGTTGGATCTCGATGTCTCTAAAGCGCGTGAAGCAGGCAAGCGCAAAAACCTTCCCGTTGTCCGGTGCAGCGGCCGCTCCGAGCCCGCGCATCCTTTGGCCTATTGGGCAGAAGACTCCTACCGCAACGTGTAGCAAGAGTTGAACCGCATGTTGGCCGACTGCCAAGCCAAGGTGCTGGCGGATCTGCCCAACCTGTTAGAGCAGTAAACCCCTGAGAACCCTGAAGAAGATCCCTTGCCCCGCCAGCGCGCTGGCTGGGTTTTTTAGTGCGTTAGTGTTTAAAAAGGATAGTTGGATGAAAAAGCTTTCATTGGCCTGGTTGGCCCCTGTACCGGTGGCGGTGTCCCTGTTGATGGCGAGCGGCGCGCAAGCAGCCGAGCGCAGTTTTACCCCGCAGGCGGGCACCTGGGTGGTGACCAGCGAAGTCAATGGCAAGCCGGGCCGTGGCCTGGCCATTGATGTGCAGGAGGACACGTTCTTCATGCAGGTCTACAACTACCAGGCCAATGGCGAGGCAACCTTCCACACGGCACTTGGCGTAATGCAGGGCAATACAGTGACGGCGCCGCTGACCTACTACGCAGGCGGCCGCTACTTTGGCAGCGAGGCGCGCACGGCCGATGAAGCTGGCCAGGCCGGCAATGTGACGATCACCTTCGAGAACGGCCTGAAGGGCACGGTGCAGTTCCCCGGCGAGGCGCCGGTGGTCATTGAGCGCTTTGTGGCGGGCGACTCTGCCGACGCTTCAAGCCTCAGAATGCAGCCTTGATGCAGGGCGGGCAAAACGCGGTGTGGGCCACCATCGATGGCACAAACCTGCACGAGGTGTGGCAAAGCAATCTGGTGCAAGCGGGCGCCGGCTACCGGCTGACCTTGCGCCCGTTCAGCCAGGTCATCGCGCCACCGTTTACCGTTATCCGTGAGCTCAACTACGACTGCCACCGTGCCAGCCAAGGCGCCGCTGGTTTTGACTGCACGCAAGACGCTTCGCACGCGGATTTGGACTACCTGCCCACGCTGAGCTTTCGCTATGCCGCCGCCGATGTAACGGGCACGGCTGTGGCCAGCGAGGCATCGGGCAAGGCGCTGAAGCTGGTGGGCCACCTGCTGGCCAATGGCACGGTGCCCAGCGCCAATCCGGCCGAATGCCAGCCAGCGCTGCAAACCTTTGTGCCGGGCAACAGCTGCAATGCCTCGCGCATCCCCGTGAACGGCACCTGGGTGGTGGCCGATGAGCTCAATGGCAAGCCTGGCCGGGGTATCAGCATGGATGTGCAAAACGGCGTGGCCGTGCTGCAGATTTTTGACTACCTGAGCACCGGTGCATCTACCTTCCACATGGGCTCGGGCGCCTATGGCCAATCTGCGATGGATATCGGCCTGTTCCAGTACGCAGGCGGCCGCTACTTTGGCGGCCCCGCCCGCACCGGCCACGAAGTGCAAGATGCCGGCGCGGCCTACATCGATCTGCAGCAGGCCGATTCGCTGGTCGAAGGCACCATCCAGTTCCCCCGCGAGGCACCCAAGAAGATCATCCGCATGGACCTGACCGGCCACGGCAGTCCTGCGGAATCGCTGCTGGGCTACTGGCAGTTGTCGATGAGCAAGGGCAACCTGCGCGTCAACACCCGTGCCACCCTGGACCGCATCACCGATGGCGTCGCCACCAACAGCACGGGCAGTGTGCGTTGCCAGTTCGTATCCGTTGCCGAGCGGCGCGCTACCTGCGGCTTCTACACCGTTGGTGCAGCACCGCAAGAGATGGCCAGCACCACCTTTTTCTACAACGGCCACTCGCCTGCGACGGGTAGCGTGATGAAGATCAAGGACAGCAAGGGCAATGTGCTGGGGCTGTGATGTTGGGGGGTTGGCGTGGTGCTTTGACTAAGACACCTGCCAACCGCATTCGCTGCGTCGCCGGCTGCCAACCGGCAGAGAAGGGGCGCAGCGGATGTCGATACGTTCAATGATCGCTATGCGAAATCTCGCACCAGCCAACCACCAAAGCGCGCCTGCTTATCACGCTGGGCGACTTATCGACTGCTGAGGAAATATGTTCGTAGGTATTGATTTAGGCACCACCCATAGCCTGGTGGCGGTGTGGCAAGACGGAAAAGCCAGGCTGGTGCCCAATGCCCTGGGACAGGTGTTGACGCCTTCGGTGGTGAGTGTGGACAAGGACGGCAGCCTGCTGGTGGGGGAACCCGCACGCGAGCGCTTGCAAAGCCATCCGCAGCAAAGCGCTGCGGTGTTCAAGCGCGACATGGGAACGGCACGTGTGTTTCGCCTGGGAGCGCATGCGATGCGCGCCGAAGAGCTGTCGGCCTTGGTGCTGCGCTCGCTCAAGGCCGATGCAGAGGCGGAGCTGGGAGCGGTCATTACCGATGTGGTGATAACAGTGCCGGCCTATTTCTCGGATGTGCAGCGCCATGCCACCCGGTCGGCGGGGTTGTTGGCGGGCTTTACCGATATCACCTTGCTGAACGAGCCGACAGCGGCTGCTCTGGCCTATGGCTTGCACCAGAGCGAAGGGCGGTTTTTGGTGTTTGACCTGGGCGGCGGCACCTTTGATGTATCGGTGCTGGAGCTGTTTGACGGGGTGATGGAGGTGCGTGCCACCGCAGGCGACAACCGCCTGGGGGGAGAGGATGTGGATGCGCTGATGGTGCGGCGCTTTGTGCAGCACCTGGGCCTGACGGAAGAGCAGGCGCAACAACCCATGACCGCTGCGCGGCTGCAGCGCGCGGCCGAGGCGACCAAGCGCAGCCTGGCCGTGCAGGAAGAGGCGTTGATGCGCATTGAGCTTGACGGCAAGCCGCTGGCAATGACGTGGACCGCGCAGGATCTGGAAACCGTGCTGGAGCCCCTGATGGAGCGCATGCGCCAGCCGGTAGAGCGCGCACTGCGCGACTCAAGAATCCGCCCGCAGGAGCTGGATGCTGTGGTGATGGCAGGCGGCAGCACGCGCCTGGTAGCCGTGCGGCAATTGGTGACCCGCCTTTTTGGGCGCTTTCCGCAAACCGCTCTGGACCCGGACCAGGCGGTGGCGCTGGGCGCTGCGGTGCAAGCGGCACTGCGGGGGCGCGATGCAGCATTGGCCGAGCGTGTGATGACCGATGTGTGCCCTTATACGCTGGGTGTGAAGGTTACTAAATACCTAGCCGATGGAAGAACCCAGGACGGCTTTATGGCACCTGTGCTGGAGCGAAACACCATCATCCCCGCGAGCCGGGTCGAGCGGTTTTTTCCTAACTCCGCAGAGCAGCGGCAATTGAATATTGACATCTTCCAAGGCGAGGCACGCCGCGTGCAGGACAACATTGGCTTGGGCTCCTTGATATTGCCCTTGCCAGCCCGCAGCGATGGTGATGGTTTGTCGACCGATGTGCGCTTTACGCTAGATGCCAATGGCTTGCTGGAGGTGGAGGCCGTGTTGTTGCGACATGGCCAACCCCAAGGGGTGGCCAGGCAGTTGGTGATTGAGGCTTCGGCAGAGCGCCTGTCGCCCAAAGAGCTGGCAAAGAGCCTGGAGCGTATGAAGGCGCTCAAACTTCATCCGCGTGACCGGCTGGAGGTGCGCGCACTGATCGCGAGGGCCGAGCGCCACCATGCGCAGCTGTTGGGACGCTGGCGTACAGCGCTGGCAGACGCAATTATGGAGTTTGAGGTAGCGCTGGAGACGCAGGACGATCGCCAGTTTGCCCAGCCGCGACAGCAGCTGCAAGCGATGCTGGCGCGCATTGAATCAGAACAGTACTTGCCTGATACGGACTGACAATGAATCTGCAGGAAGTATTTGCGCAGCTGGGGTTGCCGGTAGATGCTGATGAGCGGGCGGTGCGCCGCGCTTATGCGCGGTTGCTCAAGGATATTGACCAAATCGCGAAGCCGCAGGAATTTATCGCATTGCGCAGTGCCTACGAGCAGGCCATGGCATGTGCGCGTGGCGAGCCTGAGCTTGATGTGTGGTTCAAGCATGTTGAGGCTCAGCCGTCGCCACCAGAGCTACTGCAGACGATGGATCAACCGGAAATCGCGCAATCCGACGAAGGGCCAGAAGCGAGACCGGACTTTAGCGCTGACACTGACCCCGCCTCAAACGCAGAATACGAGCCCGAACAGGAACCGGAACCCGTTCCGGAACCTGAGGCTAAGGCTGAGCGGCTGGTCACGAATCCCATGGCCGTTGCCGAGCAGCTGCTGGATGCTTGGAATTGGCAGTTTGCAGCAGCGGACATGGAGGCTGCAAAGGAAGAGCTGCAACGTTTGCTGGCAAGCCCGGAGCTGGAAAGCATTGAAAACCGGGAAGCGTTTGTGATGACGCTGGCGCAGCGCATTGCGGGTAAGACGCTTGGCGTGCGTCGCAGTGCCCTGTTGGTTGCTGCGGATAGCCTGTTTGCATGGCAGCGAAACGGCGTCAATAACGAAGTGCTGGAATACATCTTGGATGCATTCCAAACCCTTAAGACGAAGCAGCGCCAGGTTGCGATTGCCTTGTTGGGTGAGCCTGACCCCAAGGTGGCGCAAGCTCTTCGGCTGACGCCTGAGAACCTTGAACTGTTTGAGGAGCAGTGGCGCCATTTGTTGAACTGGTGGCTGCCTGAAGGTCAGCTGCAGAACTGGATGTCGCAATGGGCGCAATTGCCAATGCACACACGCGCTGCTGATGGCATCCACCAGTTAGCGAAGCAGTGGAAGCCCAGAGCGAAGGCATATTTGACGCACTTCGGCTTGATCGCTGTGATCTTGGTGGCAGCGCTTCTCTTCTTCAATTGGTTTGCGGGTCGTACCCACGGATCACAACAAGCAAAGTCTGACATGGAGTGTGCACAAACCTTGGCAGGTGGCCGCGCAAACTCTTGGCAAGCAGTGCCAGCAAATGATCTCTGGAAATACTCTTCCTGTATCACGAACCCTCGCGTTGCCACCAAGGTAGATAAACGAGGCTTGGAGCAGGCCAAGCGCATTGCGCGTGTGCTGACCGGAGTTGGTCATCACTTGGGCGGCGGATCATTCAGCTCAAGGCTGTCCCATCTGTATTTGAATATGCCCGATGGTCGTGCCTTTGGCTTTGTGCGCCCAGAGTCGCCCGTGCGCTACTGCGCCGAGCTGCGCAGTTTTGCACTGCGTAACCAGTGGCTGCAGGTTGGTGATGTGCCATCGGCGAAGGCATTTGTGCAAGAACTGGCTTGGTGCACGACTCAGAAATCTCCACGCGATAGAGATGCCACACAAGGTCTGATGGCGAAGGATAAATTGGCTATCAATGACCTTGAGCGTGATTACTCGACCGTCTTCTGGAACCTGCTGAGCCATGTAGATGCCTGGCCGGATGCAAAGAAGCCTCTGTTGTCATTGCAGCAATTAGTGAACGAAGCCAAGCTTCCGGATTACGACTGGCGGCTGCCTCCTGAGTCGGGTGCAGATGCTTTGGAGTGCGCCCATGATTCGTCCCTTATTCCCTGCCAAAGACCCGATTCATCCTTGTCGACTTTGCAGGAGCGTGCAGAGGAAAGAAGACGCCAAGGGAACGCTCAGTTGAAGGAGTTGGACACACACCAGCTCAAGCTGCCATGAAAAGCAACGGAGATGCCGATACGAGTGATCTGAACTGCAGGGTATGTGGTTACTTGCTCAATGATCCCCCATGGGGTGAGGACGGCTGCAGCCCTACCTGGAGCCTATGCCCATGTTGTGGAACTGAGTTTGGCTATGAAGATGCCACCCCTGCCAGCATAAAACGCAAGCGGATCGATTGGATCTCTGGTGGTGCCAAATGGTTTGAACCGCGCTTGATGCCCGTTGGCTGGAGCTTCGAAATTCAAAGTTTGGGAATCTCTGAAAAATTCAGGTGAAATTCAGGCTAACTTAGTGGATGCAAAAATGCTTTTAGAGTGCGAGGGTAAGCCTTCGATTCATCGCCCCACCCCCACGCAGGGGCGAAGAGTTTTGTCCAGTCTTAGAAGTTATGGCCCATCGTCTTACGCTTCACCCACTGACGAAAATAAGAACTACGTACAAGTGGCAGGCGGAGGAACAACATGCCTAATGGAGTTCTATCGCGCTGAATCGGTCAAGCGATGGCGTGCCTATGGTGATATTCGAAGCAAAGTTTTTCCAGACGGAACACTGCTGGTGTTTAGTGCTGGCCAAATGCCGATGATGGCGGATGAGTGGATCAGCATAGACAAAGTGAATGAAGCGTTTTGTTGTTTTTTGAATGGCGTGGACTATGCGAGCGATATAAAGTGGCGGATAGCCCCTTTATTTTAGGCTGCCAACTATCACTTATTCGTTTTGCTACACACTCTGAAAAAGCGTCTGCTTGAATTTGCTTTTTGGAAAATGGATGGAGAGTATTAAAGATGAGCGAAGATGAAGAGATCTGTAACTTGGCAGATTTATTTTCTGAGAAATTGCCAGATTTTCGTATTGAAACTGTGAAGGACTATGTGAGTCACGGAGAAAACATGCTAGCGCTAGAGCTGTTGTGTGATTTCTTCGTGGATCACGATGTCAATTTAAGTGAATCTGAATACCAACAGGTCGTACGGGTTGGGAATTTGCTAAAAATGGACTTTTCGGGCACTAGGTTTGACTACCTTCGGTTGCGTGACAGTTAATGAAGTTGGGCTAATTGCATGGTCTGGTAACACAAGTTCACAGCAAGAGCTACTTTCTACGGTTTACTGCTAGCTTGAGTGAAAGTACTCACCGAGATGGCCTGCAGCAGCAGAGCGGACCGAACAATGGAGTGAATATGTGGGGTGAAGAGAGAGCTACATACGAAAACCTGAAAGAATGGGCGCTTGAGTGCTATTTCGAAGGGTGTCGAGACCACGCGGTGAAAAAGGCGTGGTCGCACGAACAAGTCATGGGCTATGTAGCCTATCAATTTGACGATGGATTTGACCTGCCCATTGAGGATTTGATGTGGCAAGTGGTGCTTCTGGTGTTGTCTGGTGGGTGGCTTCCACAATGGGATGTCGAAATGAGAGGAGCGATCGCGGATTGCATCGCTAAGCATGGCTTAGACAAACTCTTGGTCGAAGTCCCAAACGACGAAGCGGAAACTTTTCTGCACGACCTTGGCATCCTGCAATTGATCTGACCTTGGCCGTCTTGATCAATAAGAGTGCAAGAACTAGCGCAGCGTCACAGCGCAAGGCTGATGCAATGCTCCAGAGCAACTACCAAGCGTCAATCCCTACACACCTTCAACACCGCCTCCCCATAAGCCTCCAGCTTCTTCACCCCAATCCCGCTCACCCCCTGCAGCTCGTCCAGGCTCTGCGGGTTGCGCTGGGCGATGGCGGCCAGGGTGGCATCAGCGAAGACCACGTAGGCGGGGACGTTGTGCTCCTTGGCCACCTCGGTGCGCCAGGCCTTGAGGTTGATGAAGCGGACCTGCTCGTCGGGGCCCAGGTTTTGCGCGGCGACGGCGGGTTTGGTGCTGCGCTGGCGTTTGCTGGGGCTACGCTCGGCGGTGCTTTCGCGCAGCTCCACGGTTTGCTCGCCGCGCAGCACGGCGCGTGAGCCGTCGCACAGGGTCAGGGTCTCGAAGCTGTAGCCGGCTTCGGTCTGCACCTTGTGGGTGGCGAGGGCGCCAATGGCCAGCAGCTGGCGCAGCACGCCGCGCAGCTGGGGCTCGGTGTAGTCCTGGCACAGGCCAAAGGTGCTCAGCTGCTGGTGGCCGAACTGGCGCACCTTGTCGGTTTCCTTGCCGCGCACGATGTCGAGGATATGGCTGGCGCCAAAGGTGATCTGGCTGGCCGAATGGGCACGGTAGATGGTGGACAGCAGCTTGCGCGCGGCATCGGTGCCGTCCCAGGTCTTGGGTGGGCTCAGGCAGTTGTCGCAATTGCCGCACTGGTAGCGCGGTGCCTTCTCGGCGGATGCGGCGGAGGCCTCGGGGTGGGCCGAGTCGTAGTCGCCGCCCTGGCCGTAGACCTCGTCAAAATAGGCCAGCAGGCGCACGCGCCGGCAGTCGGTGGCCTCGGCCAGGCCCAGCAGCGCGTCGAGCTTGCCGCGCATCACCTGCTTGAAGGCGTCGCCCGCCGGGCTCTCGTCGATCATGCTGCGCTGGCTGACCACATCGCGGTAGCCATAGGCCATCCAGGCGTCGGCGGGCAGGCCGTCGCGCCCGCCCCGGCCGGTTTCCTGGTAGTAGCTCTCGATGTTCTTGGGCATGTCCACATGGGCGACAAAGCGCACATCGGGCTTGTTGATGCCCATGCCGAACGCGATGGTGGCAACCATCACGATGCCTTCTTCGCGCAGAAAGCGGCTTTGGTTCTTTTGGCGCAGCTCGGCGCCCAGGCCGGCATGGTAGGGCAGGGCGTTGATGCCGGCATCGCACAGCGATTGCGCGACCTCTTCGACCTTCTTGCGCGAGAGGCAATACACGACGCCGGCGTCGCCATCGTGCTCGCGCTCGATAAAGCGCAGCAGCTGGGCGGTGGCGTCCTTTTTCTCGACGATGGTGTAGCGGATGTTGGCGCGGTCAAAGCTGCTGATGAAGACGCGCGCCGATTCGAGCTGCATGCGCTCGACGATGTCGGCGCGGGTCAGCGCATCGGCCGTGGCGGTGAGCGCAATGCGCGGCACGCCGGCATAGCGCTGGTGCAGCACGGTCAGCTCGCGGTACTCGGGCCGAAAGTCATGTCCCCACTGGCTGACGCAATGGGCCTCGTCAATGGCAAACAGGGCCAGCTTGCCCATGGCATGCAGCTCATCGAGCAGGCCCAGAAAGCGCGGCGTGTTGAGCCGCTCGGGCGCCACATACAGCAAGGTGATGCCGCCCGACATCAGCTGCAGCTCCACATCGCGGGTCTGGTCGTAATCCAGCGTGGAGTTGAGGAAGGCCGCGTCCACACCGATCTCGTGCATGGCGCTGACCTGGTCGTGCATCAGTGCGATGAGCGGCGAGATGACGATGGTGGTGCCATGGCCCTGCTGCTGGCGCACGATGGCCGGGATCTGGTAGCACAGGCTTTTGCCACCGCCGGTGGGCATCAGCACCAGCGCATCGTCGCCGCCAATCACATGGTCAACAATGGCTTGCTGCGAGCCGCGAAAATGCGCATAGCCAAAGGCATCTTGCAAGACGGTGTGGGCGAGGGAAGTCACAAATTGCTAGAGAAGGCAGCTGTGCCAGCCCCCTGGGAGGGCCGCGCAAGCGGGGTATCGTCAACGGGCCAGAAGAAGTCGCCCAGACACGGAGCCCGGGCGCAGGCGCAAAGCGCTATTGTGCGCGTTTTGGGGCGCGGCAACGGTAGGGCGGGGTTTGTGGGGCGGTAACGGGCGGTTTTGTGGCGCGGATGCCTTGCAATTGCGCTGTGGATGTGATGCAGATGTGCTGTAGAGGCCCTGCAGCAACCGGGCGCCATACAACCAGCGCCGGTATGGCAAATAACGCCTGGGCGCCACGCCTGGCGGGCGGCCGCCCTACAATGGCCGCCATGTCACTGCCCCGCTATACCCGAGCCCAAGAACTGCCCGCCACCCTGGCCAAGCGCCTCGTCATTCTCGATGGCGCAATGGGCACCATGATCCAACGTTTCAAGCTGGGCGAGGCCCAGTACCGGGGTGAAGGCTATAGCGGCCCTGGCAGCGTCGGTGAGCGCTTCAAGGACTTTGCCTACGACGTCAAGGGCAACAACGAGTTGCTGTCGCTCACCCGCCCCGATGTGATCAGCGACATCCACGAGAAATACCTGGCCGCTGGCGCCGATCTGATCGAGACCAATACCTTTGGTGCGACGACGATTGCCCAGGAGGACTACCACATGGCCGATCTGGCCTATGAGATGAACCTCAAGAGCGCCCAGCTGGCACGTGCGGCCTGCGACAAGTACAGCACCCCGGACCATAAGCGCTATGTGGCTGGCGCCTTGGGCCCCACGCCCAAGACGGCCTCGATCAGCCCCGATGTGAACGACCCGGGCGCGCGCAATGTGACCTTTGAGGCGCTGCGCCAGGCCTACCTGGAGCAGACCTTGGCGCTGATCGAGGGCGGCGCCGATGTGATCCTGGTCGAGACGATTTTTGACACGCTCAACGCCAAGGCAGCGCTGTTTGCGGTGGACGAGGCCTTTGAGCAGACCGGCGAGG
This sequence comes from Comamonas sp. JNW, assembly GCF_003105075.1. NCBI lineage: Bacteria > Pseudomonadati > Pseudomonadota > Betaproteobacteria > Burkholderiales > Comamonadaceae > Comamonas > Comamonas sp. JNW. The sequence continues at coordinate 22,939 of NZ_QETI01000004.1, read as the reverse complement.
TGCTGCCGATCATGATCAGCGGCACCGTCACCGATGCCTCGGGCCGCATTCTGTCGGGCCAGACGGTGACGGCCTTCTGGCACAGCGTGCGCCATGCCAACCCGCTGTCGATCGGGCTGAACTGCGCGCTGGGCGCCACCCTGATGCGCCCCTATGTGCAGGAGCTGGCCAAGGCCGCACCCGACACCTTCATCAGCTGCTACCCCAATGCCGGCCTGCCCAACCCGATGAGCGATACCGGCTTTGACGAGACGCCCGAGATCACCAGCCGCCTGGTGCACGAGTTTGCCGCCGAAGGCCTGGTCAACATCGTGGGCGGCTGCTGCGGCACCACGCCCGACCACATTGGCGCCATCGCCCAGGCGGTGCAAAGCGCCACGGCGCGCAAGCTGTTCTACCCCGCAACTGCCTGAACGGCGGCGCGGCCTCAACGCAGCGGCGTTTACAGCTCCATGCCCGCATCGCTCATGCGGCGGGCATAGACGCTCAGCAGCACACGCTCGGAATGGGTCAGGTAGTCATGCATCAGCTTGGCCGCCTGCTCCATCTCCCCGGCCTCAAAGCGCTCCAGGATGTGGGCATTGAGGTCGATATAGGGCGCATGCATGAACTCGGCATCGCCCAGCATGCCAAAGGCCAGGCGCAGCTCCACCAGCAGGTGCGAGAACAAGGTATTGAGCCGCTCGCTATCGGCCAGCGCCACCACCCCTTTGTGAAAGCGCATATTGCCGGTGCCCACCTCCACCCAGCGGCCGGCCTCGCGCAGCTGCTTCTGGGCGGCGACGGCCTCGCGCATTTCCTTGCGCGCCGGGTGCTGCGGGATGGCCTGCTGCAGCGCCTGGCACTCGATCATGCGGCGCACGCGGTAAATGTCCATGATCGAGGCCATCGATGGGATGGCAACAAACACGCCCCGGTTGGGCAGATGGCGCAGCAGCCCTTCCTTGGTCAGCAGGCGGAACACCTCGCGCAAGGTGTTGCGCGAGATCTCCAGGCTTTCGCTCAGCGCCACTTCCGAGAGGCGTGATCCGGGCTGGAATTCGCCACGCACGATGCGGTCGCGAATCTGCTCGGCCACGCGGTCATTGAGCGAGAGAGTAGGCAGTGCAACATTCATGGCGATCGCAGGTAGTCAGAGATTGATACACATGATAGCGGCGGCCTGTGGTCCGGCCCAGCGCATTGGCCCCAGCCCCTGAATCGGTCACTGTGGCGATTTTCTTCGCCACAAAGACGAGAATTTCGCCTACATCGCTATTTGAAAGCAGATGTGTACGGGTTTTCCCGATAAGAAAGCTTGTTTTGTTTGGCTAAAATTTTGTATTGTTCAACAAATTCAAATTTACCATTGGTCAAATTGATGATTTGTTGAACAAAAACTATGCGGTGCCCAGTCCTTGGGAACCGTGCCTATAACAAACCTTGTATTGTCATGGACAGCTCAATCGTCAACCTCTGGCCGCTCCTCGGGGTGGCCGTCATCATCGTGGGATTCGTCCTGCGTTTCAATCCCTTTGTGGTGGTGGTCGTGACGGCGCTCGTCACCGCTGCGCTGGCAGGTTTCCCCCTGCAAAAAGTGCTGGCCGAGCTGGGCACGGGTTTTGTCAAAACCCGCAACCTGCCGCTTATCCTGGTGTTGCCGCTGGCCGTGATCGGCCTGCTGGAGCGCCATGGCCTGCGCCAACACGCGCAAAACTGGATCGGCCACATCAAGTCGGCCACCACCGGCCGCCTGCTGATCGTCTACCTGGGCGCGCGCCAGCTGACCGCTGCCATTGGCCTGACCAGCCTGGGTGGCCACCCCCAGATGGTGCGCCCGCTGCTGGCCCCCATGGCTGAAGGTGCGACCGAAACCCGCTACGGCAAGCTGCCCGAAGCGCTGCGCTACCGCCTGCGCGCTTTCAGCGCCGCCACCGACAACGTCGGCCTGTTCTTTGGTGAAGACATTTTTGTGGCCTTCGGCGCGATTGTGCTGATGACCACCTTCCTGCATGAAGCGGGCATCGACGTCGAGCCGATCCATGTGGCCGTCTGGGGCATCCCCACGGCGATCTGCGCGTTCCTGATCCATGCCTACCGCCTGCGTCGTCTGGACCAGTACATCGCCAAGGAAATGGCCAACGCGCCTGCCGCAGCATCGACCACCCGTGAAGGAGGTGCAGCATGATTTTCAGCATCACCCAAGTCTATTGGCTCGCCGGCCTGGTCATGGCGGCCGTGGCCGTCTTCAACCTGCTCGATGCCAGCAACCCCAAGCGCTGGACCACCGGCCTGTTCTGGGGCCTGTACGCGGTCATGTTCCTGCTGGGCGACAAGATGCCGCCTGAAGTGGTCGGTGCCGGCGTGATCGTGCTGGCTCTCATCGTGCTGGTCAAGGGCGTGGGCGGCGGCAAGCCGCAAGTGCGCAGCGATGCCGAGAACAAGGAAAGCGCGCTGCGCCTGAAGAACAAGCTGTTTGTGCCGGCGCTGGCCATCCCTGTGGTGACCGTGATCGGCAGCGTGCTGCTCAAGGACTTCAAGATCGGCGGCAACTTCCTGATCGACCCCAAGAACGCCACCTTGGTGAGCCTGGCGCTGGGCTGCATCATCGGTGCAGCGATGGCCTGCAAGATGACGAAGGAATCGCCGGTGCAATCGCTGCGCGAATCGCGCCGCCTGGTCGATGCGATGGGTTGGGCCATGGTGCTGCCGCAGATGCTGGGCATGCTGGGCCTGGTGTTCTCGGACGCCGGCGTTGGCAAGGCCGTGGCCCATGTGACCACCACCTACATCAACATGGACCTGCGCTTTGTGGCCGTGGTGGTGTACGTTGTCGGCATGGCGCTGTTCACCGTCATCATGGGCAATGGCTTTGCCGCCTTCCCGGTGATGACGGGCGGCGTGGGCGTGCCGGTGCTGATCAATGTGTACCACGGTGACCCGGCCATCATGGCCGCGGTGGGCATGCTCTCGGGCTACTGCGGCACCTTGCTGACCCCGATGGCGGCGAACTTCAACATTGTGCCGGCGGCCCTGCTGGAGCTGCCGGACCGCAATGCGGTGATCAAGGCGCAGGTGCCCACGGCACTGGGCATCCTGGTCTGCAACGTGTTTTTGTTGTATTTTTTGATGAACCACTGATCGCCGCAACCACAGGACTTCTGCATGACTGACGCAACCGTACTGGTGCTGGGCTTTGAGCCCTTTGACAAAGCCCCCCTCAACCCCGCGTGGGAAGTGACCCGCAGGCTCGATGGCAAGGCAATCGGCGGTGCGCGCATCGTCGGCGTGCAGCTGCCCTGTGTGTTTGGCAAAGCGCTGGAGGCGCTGGACGCCGCCTTGCAGCAGCACCAGCCCAGCCTGGTGATTGCGCTGGGCCTGGCTGGAGGCCGCACGGCCTTGTCGATCGAGCGCGTGGCCATCAATGTCGATGATGCCCGCATCGCCGATAACGCCGGCCAGCAGCCCATCGATGTGGCGGTGGCCGCCGATGGCCCTGCGGCCTATTTTGCGCGGTTGCCCATCAAGCAGGCGGTCGCTGCGATGCGCGCAGCCGGTGTGCCCGCCGAGGTGAGCAACACCGCCGGCACCTTTGTCTGCAACCATGTCTTTTACGGCCTGATGCACCGCCTGAACACCGTGCCCGCCTGGGCGCAGACGCGCGGCGGCTTTGTGCATGTGCCCTACCTGCCCGAGATGGCCGCAGCGCTGCCCGGCGCCCCGAGCATGGCGGTGGAGACGCAGTGCAAGGGTATTGAAGCGCTGATTGCGGCCGTGCTGCGGCATGATCCCGAGCAGCAGGATCTGCAGCTGAGCGCAGGCCAACTCCACTGAAATTCATAAGAAAGGTAGCACCATGTCCCTCACCATGGATTTGAACAGCGACCTGGGCGAGAGCCTGGGTGCATGGACCATGGGCGACGATGCGTCCATGCTGTCCATCGTCAGCAGCGCCAACGTGGCCTGCGGTTTTCATGCAGGCGATCCGGCTGGCATTCTCGATACCTTGAAAAAAGCCAAGGCCAACAACGTCGTGGTCGGTGCCCATGTGGCCTACCGCGACCTGGTCGGTTTTGGCCGCCGCAACATGGATGTGGCCCATGCCGACCTGGTGAGCGATGTGATCTACCAGATTGGCGCGCTGCAAGGCCTGGCCGCTGCGGCAGGCACCACGGTGCGCTATGTCAAACCCCATGGCGCGCTGTACAACACCATCGCCCAGGACCGCCGCCAGGCCGCTGCCGTGATCGAGGCCATGCAGGCCGTGGGCGGCCAGCTGGCGCTGGTGGTGCTGGCCGGCTCGCCGCTGATGCAATGGGCAAGCGACGCGGGCCTGACGGTGATCGCCGAGGCCTTTGCCGACCGGGGTTACACCCCGCAAGGCACCTTGGTATCGCGCCGCGAGCCCGGTGCCGTGCTGCACGACCCTGAGATGGTCGCCCAGCGCATGCTGCAGCTGGTGCAGCAAGGCACGGTGCAGGCCAACGATGGCTCGGTGGTCGAGGTGCAGGCCGATTCCATCTGCGTGCACGGCGACAGCCCCGGCGCAGTGGCGATGGCCCAGGCGGTGCGTGAGCACCTGCAGGCCGCCGGCGTGCAGATCCGCTCCTTCATGGACAAGGCGGGCGCATGAGCGACGAACGCACGATGCGCTTTTTGCCGGTGAGCGACCAGAGCATGCTGGTGGAGCTGCAGGACCTGGAGCACACCCTGGACCTGCTGGCTGCTTTGCAGGCCGAGCTGCCCGCTGGCGTGCAGGAGCTGGTGCCCGCTGCGCGCACCATCCTGATCGCCTTTGACCGCTGGCAGACCAGCGCGGCCGACCTGCAGCGCCACATGGCTGCGCTGCAGCTGGGCCGCCAGGCGCGCAGCGCCGGCCAGCGTGTCGAGATTGCGGTGCACTACGACGGCGAGGACCTGGCCGATGTGGCGCAGATCCTGGGCATTGATGTGCCCGAGCTGATTCGCCGCCACAGCGGCAGCGACTACAGCGTGGCCTTTTGCGGCTTTGCGCCCGGCTTTGCCTACCTGACCGGGGGCGACCCGAGCCTGAACGTGCCGCGCCGCAGCACGCCGCGCACCAAGGTGCCTGCGGGCTCGGTGGCGATTGCCGGCACCTTCAGTGCCGTCTACCCCAATGACACCCCCGGCGGCTGGCAGCTGCTGGGCCGCACCGATGTGCCCATGTGGGACCTGCTGCGCAACCCGCCCGCCTTGCTGCAGCCGGGCATGCTGGTGCGCTTTGTCGACGCCAGCACCGCTGCGGGCCAGGCCTTGCTCCAGCAGCAATCCGCTGTGCAAGCCCCGGCCCCGGCAGCGGCGGAGCACACCGGCGCCGGCATGCGCGTGCGTGCTACCGGCCTGCAGACCTTGGTGCAGGATGCCGGCCGTGCCGGCCAGGCCGGCCAGGGCGTATCGGCCGCCGGTGCGCTGGACCAGGGCGCGATGCGCCGTGCCAACCGCCTGGTGGGCAACGATGCGCGCCTGTCGGTGCTCGAATCGGTGGCCGCAGGCCTGCAATTGCAAAGCCTGGGTGCCACCGTGGTGGCCGTCACTGGCGCCACCGGCCCCTTGACCGTGCGCAGCGCCAGCGGCGCTGCCTGGCAGGCCGCACGCAATGCGGCCATTGCCTTGAACGATGGCGATGTGCTGCAGCTGGGCGAGCCCGACAGCGGTGTGCGCAGCTATGTGGCCGTGCGCGGTGGCTGGCTGGTCGAGCCCGTGCTGGGCAGCACCAGCACCGATACCCTGGCCCGCATTGGCCCCGCCGCATTGGCTACCGGCCAGACCCTGGCCGTGGGCGATGCGCGCGATGCCGCAGCCGTGGAGGACGCCGATCTGAACCCGCCAGCGCTGCCCAAGGCCGGTGAGACCGTGGTGCTCGATGTCGTCATGGGCCCGCGCACCGACTGGTTCACCCCCGAGGCCGTGGCCCTGTTTGCTGCGCAGCGCTGGCAGGTGACCCCCCAGTCCAACCGCGTGGGCTTGCGCCTGGCCGGTGAAGCGGCTCTGGTGCGCAGCCAAACCCAGGAGCTGCCCAGCGAGGGCACGGCCCTGGGCGCCATCCAGGTGCCCGCCAGTGGCCAGCCTGTCCTTTTCCTGGCCGACCACCCCTTGACCGGTGGTTACCCAGTCATCGCCTGCATTGCCTCCTACCACCTGGACCTGGCCGCGCAAGTGCCCGTCGGTGGCTGGTTGCAATTCCGCCCCCTGGCGCCCTTTGCGGACCTGGTGGGCTGAGTGTGGAACAGGGCCTGCGCGCCCGTTCTTGAATGGATTTAGCTATGAGCGAAGTGTTGATTGCAAAAGGCCGTGAAACACGCTGCGGCAGTCGCACTTCTCTGTCGTGTTTTGGTTGTCTGGAGTCTTCTCAGCCATGAAAAAAGTTCTGATTGCAAATAGAGGCGAGATCGCCGTCCGCATCATCCGTGCCTGCACGGACCACGGCCTCAAGAGCGTGGCGGTGTATGCCGACGCCGATATCGACGCCCTGCATGTGCGCATAGCCGATGAGGCCTATGCGCTTGAAGGCCAGCGCCCGGCCGAGACCTATCTGGACATCGCCAAGCTGATCGCAGTGGCGCAAAAAAGCGGCGCAGATGCCGTGCACCCAGGCTATGGCTTTCTGTCCGAGAACGCCGCCTTTGCCCGCGCGGTGATCGGTGCCGGTCTCACCTGGGTGGGACCACCGCCTTCGGCCATTGAGCAGCTGGGCGACAAGGTGCAGGCGCGCAAGCTGGCGCTGAGCGTCGGTGCGCCGCTGGTGGCAGGCACGCCCGAGCCGGTCAAGGATGTCTCCGAAGTGCATGCCTTTGCGCGTGAGCATGGCCTGCCGATTGCGGTCAAGGCCGCGTTCGGCGGTGGTGGCCGTGGCATCAAGGTGATCTGGAAGGCCGAGGACATCGACGAGCTGTATGGCGCGGCGGTGCGCGAGGCGGTCACGGCCTTTGGCCGTGGCGAGTGCTTTGTCGAGCAGTTCCTGGATAAGCCCCGCCACATCGAAGCCCAGGTGATGGCCGACCAGCACGGCAATGTGCGGGTGCTGGGCACGCGTGACTGCTCGCTGCAGCGCCGCAACCAGAAGCTGGTTGAAGAAGCACCTGCGCCATTCCTCACCGACGCGCAGCGCGAGCGCATCCACCAATCGGCCCGCGAGATCTGCCAGGCTGCGGGCTATGTGGGCGCCGGTACGGTGGAATACCTGCTGAGCCAAGGCGGCGCGATCTCGTTCCTGGAGGTCAACACCCGTTTGCAGGTGGAGCACCCGGTGACCGAAGAGACCACCGGTACCGACCTGGTGCGCCTGCAGTTCCGCGTGGCCGAAGGCGAAGTGCTGGCCGATACCTCGGTGCCTGCCCCCCATGGCCATGCCTTTGAGTTCCGCATCAATGCCGAAGACGTGGGCCGTGGCTTCCTGCCCGCCCCTGGTCTGGTGACCCGCTTCGAGGCCCCATCGGGCCCCGGCGTGCGCGTTGACAGCGGTGTGGAATCGGGCTCGCAAGTGGCGGGCCAGTTCGATTCGATGCTGGCCAAGCTGATTGTCTGGGGCCCCAGCCGCGAAGTGGCCGTGCAACGCGCACGCCGCGCGCTCAAGGAGTTCAAGATCGAAGGCGTGCCCACGGTGCTGCCTTTCCACGAAGCCGTGATGGCGCATGCCGACTTCATCAACGGCGAGCACTTTGGCGTGCACACCCGCTGGATCGAAACCGAGCTGATGCCCCAGTGGGATGCCCAGCCCGAAACCCGACCCCAGCCTGCCGCTACCGCTGGCCTGCAGCGCGTCGCCATCGAGCTCGACGGCCGCCGCGTGATGCTGGGCCTGCCCGCCTCCCTGCTGTCGGGCCTGTCGGCCCCTGGCGCTGCTCCAGCGCCCGTGGAAGCGGCTGTGGACGAGAAGGCCGTCACTGCCGCCTCCGCCGGCACCCTCACGACCTGGAAGGTCGCTGATGGCGCCAGCGTGCAGGAGGGCGAGCTGATCGCCGTGATGGAAGCCATGAAGATGGAAATGCAGATCAACGCCCCCCGCGCTGGCCGCATCAGCCTGAAGGTGGAAGCGGGCAGCTACCAGGCGGCCGGTGCCGTGATTGCACGGATCGACTAAGCCGCATTTTTACCAATGCAAAGGGCCGCGCAGCCATGGGTTGCGCGGCCCTTTTTATGCGTTGGGGAGCGGTGTTATTGGCGACGGCTCCCCATCCGTCTGCCCATCAATCCGGCAGCGCATAGGCCATCAGCGAGTCGCCCATCTTGGTGCCGAACGAGCCATGCCCGCCGGCCATGATGACCACATACTGCTTGCCGCCGATGTCGTAGGTCATGGGGGTGGCCTGGCCGCCCGCTGGCAGGCGTGCCTGCCAGAGCAGATCGCCATTGCTGGCGTTGAATGCGCGCAGGTAGTTGTCCTGCGTCGCGCCAATGAACATCAGATTGCCGCCGGTGGAGATCAGGCCGCCCAGGCCGGGTACACCGGCCTTGATGGGCGGCAGCTGCATCAGATGGGGGAGGCTGTCGCGGATGGTGCCCACGCGCTTTCTCCACACGACCTCATGGGTGGCGAGATCCACACCAGCGACGGTCATCCATGCGGGCTCCTTGCAAGGCAGACCCAGCGGTGACAGGAAGGCATTGAGCTCCACCCCATACGGCGTGCCGTACATGGGCTGCACGCCTTGCTCGGTGCCGGCGCCTTTTTCGGTGCGTGGGCGGTTCGGGTCTGCAGGGATCAGCCGCGAGACAAAGGGCAGACCCAAGGGATTCATGAACGCGACCTGGCGGTCGGTGTCCACCGACATGCCGCCCCATTCGAATATGCCGAGGTTGCCCGGGAACACCAAGGTGCCGTTTTCCGACGGTGGCGTGTAGATGCCCTCGTAGTTCAGGCGGTGGAAGATCACCCGGCACATCAGCTGGTCGAACATGGTGGCGCCCCACATGTTCTTGTCCGTCAGGTTCTCGTGCGGGCCCATGTTCAATGTCGAGAAGGGCTGCGTCGGCGAATAATGCTCGCCCTTGGTTTGTGGGCCACGCTTGACGCTTTGCGGCACCGGCTTTTCGGTCACCGGCAGGATGGCTTCGCCACTGCGCCGATCAAGAACGAACAGCTGTCCGGTCTTGGTCAGCACATAAATGGCAGGCACCGTTGTGCCATCGGGGCGCTTGAGGTCGACCAGCGAAGGCTGCGAGGGCACATCCATGTCCCAGAGGTCATGGTGGGTGGTCTGGAAGTTCCAGACCAGCTTGCCGGTGCTGGCATCCAGGGCCAGCATCGAATTGGCATAGCGCTCTTTCAATTCGGTGCGGTCGCCGCCCCAGATATCGGGCGTTCCCACGCCGGTCGGCACGTAGACGATGTCGGTCTTGGCGTCATAGGCCAGCGGTGCCCAGGCATTGGGGGAGTTGTGCACAAACTCGCCTTTCTCGCCCGGCATCTGGTTCGGGTCCTCGGCGCCGGTGTCAAACACCCAGCGCAGCGCACCGGTATTGACGTCATAGCCCCGGATCACGCCCGAGGGCTCTGCGTTGGACAGGTTGTCGGTGATGGAGCCGCCAATCACGATCGTCGAGCCCGTCACTACCGGGGGCGAGGTGGGGTTGTAGCCGCCACGGTAGGGGAACGGCATATTGGCCTGCAGGTCGACCTGGCCCTGGTTGCCAAAGTCGCTGCAGGGCTTGCCGGTGTCCGGGTTCACCGCGAACAGGCGCCCATCGTTGACCGGCAGAATGACTTTGCGGGGGCACTCGGCAGAGGCCTGGGTCAGGTTCTTTTGCACGCTGGCGCTGTTGCCCTCGACGTTGGCGCTGTCGTAGTACGACACGCCTCGGCAGGTCAGATGCTGGAAGGTGCGGTCGGCTTTGAGCTGCGGATCAAAACGCCAGAGGCGCTTGCCGGTTGCGGGGTCCAGCGCATCGAGGAACTGGTGGGTCGTGCAGATGAACATGCGGTTGCCCACCTTGATAGGGGTCAGCTCCGCCGTGGTTTCGCCCGAGTCGTCATCGCCCTTGAAGTCGCCCGTCTGGTACTTCCAGGCCAGCTGGAGCTTGCTCACATTGCCATCGTTGATCTGCGCCAGCGGCGAGTAGCGCACACCGGCCTGGGTGCGCCCATAGGCCGGCCAGTCAGCATCGGCCACGCCGGCCACCGGTGTTTTCTGCGCCGACGGCGCGCGCGCCAGGCTGCCATTGACCTCTTGCGGATCGTTGAACCAGCTCATGCCCAGCACGGCAAGCACCGCCACAAGGCCCAGCGAGAGCAGCGATTTCGCGCCCGTGCTTTGGCTCAGCCGCCGGCTCGCCCAGGGCAGCACCAGCCACAGGCCCAGCACAAACCAGATATCCAGTCGCGGCGTCAGCGCCCAGAAATCGGTCCCCGACTCCCAGATGCCCCATGCGATGGTGGCAAGCAGCAGCACCGCATACAGCCACAGGCTAGCGGCGCGGTCGCGCGCATACCACCAGGTGATGACGACCATCACCAGGCCTGCCACCAGGTAGTAGGCCGAGCCCCCCAGAGCGATCAACCATCCCCCGCCCCCTACTAAAAACAGGGTCACCAGGACCAGGATCGCTACGGTGAAGTTTCTAGCGATGGGTTTGCCATGCGATTGCGTCATTGCTTCCACTTTCAGGCCATCGGGCCCAAGGTTGAACGGAAGACTTCTACCCATTGGAGCAGTCGCTAAACGTTCTAGTCTCTGGGCCGCTGAATTGGATGAGTCGGCAACTATTGCAGCACCAGACGATGGCAGTGTCTGTCAGCCAAATGCGGTGTTTTCCGCGCAGCAGCGGAAAAGCCCGGGCACCCCAATGGGCGGCGTCTTGCTTTTGATTTGCGCAGCAGCCATCTGCGCCCGCCCATGGTGGTGCGCCAGGATTTCCAGGCAGGCGCATGCACGTCTACGACAATGCGGTGCATGTCCTCCGACCTCGAACCCTTCAATGTCTACCTCCAGCGCTGGGGTGTACGGGCTGCTGGCAAGCCCGTGGTCACGGCGACCAGTGATCTTCTGCCGGTGAGCCTGCGCGGGTCGCCAGAGGGCCTGCCGGCAATGATCAAGGTGACGCGAGATGCTGACGAGCGCATTGGCGGCCAGGTGCTGCAATGGTGGGGTGGCCATGGCGCGGCGCGGGTCTATGCCTCTGATCCCGCGTCAGGCGCGCTGCTGATGGAGCGCGCCATGGGCTCCCAGGATTTGCTGCGCATGGCTTTGGCAGGCGAGGATGATGCGGCGACGGCCTGTATCTGCCACACCCTGGCCCAGCTGCATTCCCACCGCGCATCGGACCCCCCGGAACATCTGCTGCCGCTGGCGGACTTTTTCAGGTCGCTGGCGCCGATGGCGCAGCGTGAAGGGGGGCTGATGGCCGACTGCGCCATGGTCGCCCAGGAGCTGTTGCATGATCAGCGTGAGCAGGTCGTGCTGCATGGCGATGCGCACCACCGCAATATTCTCGATTTCGGGCAGCGCGGATGGCTGGCGATAGACCCCAAGCGCGTCAGCGGTGAACGCTATTACGACTATGTGAATGTGCTGTGCAACCCGGATCTGCCAAGCTGCACCGACCCGCTGCGCTTTGCGCGCCAGTTGGCGGTCATTGTCGATGTGGCGGGACTGGAGCGCCAGCGCCTGCTGCGGTGGGTGATGGCCCACGCCGCTTTATCTGCTGCCTGGTTTTTGGAGGACGGATCGCACAGCCAGGCCCACCAGGAGTTGGCCGTGGCGCATCTCGCTCGCCAGGCCTTGGCCTGAGGCTCTTTGAACAGGTTCTTAGGGCTGGCAGCTCCCGCCTCACCGCAGCGGCATCGCTGCAGGTGCTGAAGATGCTGCGCAGCTGTCCAGGCAAGCGCCGTGATGGTGTGGGGTGGCAGGCTATCTCCTCAGGCACCGCCCGAATGCCAACCAGAATGCCAGCCCTATCCCTGGTGGCTGCGTACACACCCGCTCAGGGAGTGCCTGCGTTCCTCGACGCATCCCCCGCACCCGTCACCCCTATCTCCGTCACATCGCCCCTGCTGCCCGTCGCCATCTCATGGTAGATGTCGTAGAGGTACTGGGTCAGCTCGCTGGCGGGCAGATCGGCGGGGACGGCCAATTGCACGGGTGCGCGCTTGCCGTCCTGCCCGACGGCATAGCAGCGCCAGCCGGTGCTGACGGGTTCCAGATCAAGGATGCGGCCAAAGACATTAAAGCGGTATCGGGGCATGGGCAGGCAATGCGGCAAGGGGGTGGTGGCACCAGCCTAACCGAGGCGGCGCAGGCCGTTGCTTTAGCGGGGCTCTTGCGTGTTGCGTGCGGGGCGCGAGGAGACTGTGAACAGTGGCCTAAGGCCGCTCTCCCTCCTGCCTGGCAAACACCCGGCTGAGCTGCTGGCGCTGGATGCGGCGGTGGATGGTGGAGCGGTTCACGCCCAGCAGGCGGGCGGCTTCGGAGACATTGCCCTGGCACTGGGCCAGGACTTGCTCCAGCGTGGCGTTGCGCAAGGCAGGGCCATCCAACGCGGTATCTGCCAATGCGCCATCGCTGACCGTGTCCCGCCCCTGCGCCACAGCGGGGCTGCGCTGCAGCGCATCGGGCAGGTGCTCCAGGTCGATCTGCTGCTCGGCCAGCGCAGCGGCATAGCGCAGCGCATTGTGCAGCTCGCGCAGATTGCCGGGCCAGTGGTGGGCGCGCAGGGCGGCTTGTGCGGCCTCGCTCAGGCGCAGGCTGCAGCCCATGACGGCGAGCATGTGCGCGGCCAGGGCCAGCAGATCGCTGCGCTCGCGCAAGGCGGGCAGCGGCAGCTCGGCGGCGTTCAGGCGGTAGAGCAGGTCGGCGCGGAACTGGCCGCTTTGGGCCAGCTCGGCCAGCGGCCGGTGCGATGCGGAGATGACGCGTATATCGACCTTGCGCGGCGCACGCGCGCCCAAGGGCGTGATCTCCGACTCGGACAGCACGCGCAGCAGCTTGGCCTGCAGAGCCAGCGGCATGTCGCCGATTTCGTCGAGAAAGAGGCTGCCCTGGTGGGCGGCCTCGATCAGCCCGGTGCGGCCTTTGTGCGCGCCTCCCGTCCAGGTGCCGGGCAGGTAGCCAAACAGCTCGCTCTCGAGCAGCGCCTCGGGGATGGCGGCGCAGTTGATGGCGACAAAGGCACCGCTGCGGCCGCTGGCCGCATGCAGCGCGCGGGCCAGAAACTCCTTGCCGCTGCCGGTCTCGCCCTGCAGCAGCACCGGCAGGTCCTGTGGCGCCAGCCGCGCGGCCTTGTGCAGCACCTGGCCCATGGCCGTATCGCCGGTGTTCAGCGCCTGCAGCGGCGCTGGCAATGTGGGGCGCGGGATGGGCTGCGCGCTGCTGCGCGGCTGAGGCGGCAGCGCATGGGCAAACCAGATGCTGCCGTCGCGTGCGCGCAGGATGCGCTCTTGCGCCGGGCGGTTGCGCATCAGCTGCGGCAGTGCCTGCAGGTCGGTGTCAAAAAAGCGGCCCAGGGGCTGGCCTGTCAGCAACGGGTGCTGGCGCCAGTTCAGCCCGGCAATGGCGGCCAGCATGCGGCTGGCGGCATGGGTCATCGCGCGGATGCGGCCGCGCGCATCGATGCTGAGGGCGGCGTCAGCATCGACATCGAGAAAATCGGGCGACTGCGCCAGGCGCAGCACCCAGTCGCTACCCGATTGGGCCATCAGGTTGGCCAGCTCCACGCGGCGCACGGCAGCGGTGACCAGGTGCAGCGCCATCTGCTGGCTGGCGCGGGCGGCGGGCGAGCGCAGCAAGGACAGATCCAGCACCGCAGCGAGCTGGCCTTGCAGGTCGTAGATGGGCGCGGCGGTGCACGACAGGCGCGTGTGGGTGAAGTCGAAATGGTCGCTCTGGTGCACCGTCAGCGCCTCGCCGGTCGCCAGGCAGGTGCCGACGGCCGAGGTGCCTGCCACATCCTCGCGCCACTGCGCGCCCAAGTAGAGGCCGGCGCCGCGCAGGTCGCTGGCGTCGCTGTCATGGCCCAGAAAATCCACCGCCACGCCATGGCGGTCGGCCAGCAGCAGCACATAGTCCAGGCCCTTGAGCTGTTGGTAGAGGCGCTCGAGCCCGCTGCGGGCAATGCGGATCAGCGGCTCGGACTCTTCGCGGTGGGCGCGCAGCTGGCCGGCGGGCACGATATGGGCTTCGCTGGTGCGGCAGGGGTCGAGCCGGTGCTGGTCGATGCAGCGGCGCCAGCTGCCCAGCACGGCCCGGTCGCGTGCCTCCCCCTGCAGCGGGTAGCCCATGCCAAAGGCTTCGAGCTCCTGGACATGGGCGGTATAGCTGTGGATGGGCATGGCGGGTCTCCTGCAATCACCGGGCTGATTCTGTGCCCGCCCGCAGGTGCTGCCAATCAGGCTAACCCGCAACACATGCTGCAGTGCAAAAGGGCGCATGCAACAGGTGTTGCATCGGCTGCGGCAGTGCCGCTGCCAGCCCGCTGCTGGCAAACCCGCAATGCGCGCCCCTGGTGCAAGGAGGTTGCAGTGCAGCATGGCCGCTTGGCATGGGGCTTGCAAAAACAGCCCAGCTGCGGCCGCTCAGCCGCTGCGATATCCCAAAAAAAGGAGACAAGCCATGACAACCGCTACCACCGCCAACCCCACCCCGGATGCCAGGCCCGCTGAGGCCGGCACCCCCACCGCCCGCGCCCAGGCCCTGCTGGACCAGCTCAACCAGGCGCTGGCCGCCCGCGATTTTGCGGCCGCCAGCCAGCTGTTTGCCCAAGACTGCTTCTGGCGCGACCTAGTGCTGCTGACCTGGAACCTCAAGACCTGCGAGGGCCCGGCGCAGGTGGCCGACATGCTGGCCGCGCAGCTCGACGCCGCCGCGCCCCTGGTGCTGCAGCTCGATCCGAAGGAGGAGGTCATCGAGGCTGATGGCGTGCTGAGCGCCTGGCTGGTGGTGGATGCGCGCCATGCGCGGGGCCTGGGCCACCTGCGTATTCGCGATGGGCGCATCTGGACCTTGCTGACCACGATCCAGGAGCTCAAGGGCTTTGAAGAGGCGCAAGGCCTGCGCCGGCCGATGGGGGCCGAGCACGGCATACGCCGGGGCCGCAAGACCTGGCTGGACCGCCAGCAGGAAGAGGCCGAGACCCTGGGCGAGAGCCGCCAGCCCTATGTGCTGGTGATTGGCGGCGGCCAGGGCGGTATTGCGCTGGGCGCGCGGCTGCGCCAGCTGGGCGTGTCGCACATCGTCATCGACCGGCAGCCGCGCCCGGGCGACCAATGGCGCAACCGCTACAAATCACTGTGCCTGCACGACCCGGTCTGGTACGACCACCTCCCCTACATCCCCTTTCCCGAGCACTGGCCGGTGTTTGCGCCCAAGGACAAGATTGGCGACTGGCTGGAGATGTACACCCGCGTGATGGAGGTGAACTACTGGTCGTCCACCCAATGCCTGGGCGCGCGCTATGACGAGGCGGCCCAGGAGTGGGAAGTGACGGTGGAGCGCGAGGGCCGCCAGATGGTGCTGCGCCCCCAACAGCTGGTGTTTGCCACCGGTATGTCGGGCAAGGCCAACATCCCCCGCATCGAAGGCCAGGAGCGCTTCCGGGGCGAGCAGCAGCACTCGTCGCAGCATTCCGGGCCCGAGGCCTATGCCGGCAAGAAGGTGGTGGTGATCGGCGCCAACAACTCGGCCCACGACATCTGCGCGGCGCTCTGGGAGCATGGCGCCGATGTGACCATGGTGCAGCGCTCGTCCACGCATATCGTGCGCTCCGATTCGCTGATGGACATTGGCCTGGGCGATCTGTACTCGGAGCGCGCGGTGGCCAGCGGCATGACCACGAAGAAGGCGGATCTGGTCTTTGCCTCGCTGCCCTACCGCATCATGGCCGACTTCCAGGTGCCGCTGTATGACCGCATCCGCGAGCGCGATGCCGAGTTCTACCGCCAGCTCGAAGCGGCGGGCTTCATGCTGGACTTTGGTGATGACGATTCGGGCCTCTTTATGAAGTACCTGCGCCGCGCCTCGGGCTACTACATCGATGTGGGCGCCTGCGACCTGGTGATCGACGGCAGCATCAAGCTGCAGGCGGGCGAGAACAAGGGCATCAGCCACCTGACCGAGAACGCCGTGGTGCTGAGCGATGGCACCGAGCTGCCCGCCGATCTGGTGGTCTATGCCACCGGCTACGGCTCGATGAATGGCTGGGTGGCCGAGCTCATCAGCCAGGAGGTGGCCGACAAGGTGGGCAAGGTCTGGGGCCTGGGATCGGACACGACCAAGGACCCGGGCCCATGGGAGGGCGAGCAGCGCAATATGTGGAAGCCCACCCAGCAGCCGCAGCTGTGGTTCCACGGCGGCAACCTGCACCAGTCGCGCCACTATTCGCTGTACCTGGCGCTGCAACTCAAGGCGCGGCAGGAAGGGCTGGCCACCCCGGTCTATGGCCTGCAGCCGGTGCACCATCTGCGCTGAGGGTGCCTGGGCGGTTCGCAGAATGTCAGGAATTGGCACCTGGTGCCAGCTATGGCCGATGGCTGACACCGGCGGGCCGCCCATCGATGCCAGAATCGGGCGATGGTGACACAAGACTCGACGCTCGCCCAGCGGGTGCAACGCAAGCTCAATCCTTTCCGCCCCTTCTACCATGCGGCCGAGCAATGGCTGGCGGCCGATGGTCTGCGCATGAGCGCGGCCATGTCGTTCTACGGCATGCTGAGCCTGGCGCCGCTGCTGCTGCTCTTGGTGGGGGTGCTGGGCTGGTGGCTCGATCGCTCCTACATCGAGAGCAACCTGATCCACCAGGTCGAAGACATCATGGGATCGCAAGTGGCCGATGTGGTGCGCGGTGCGCTGTCGAGCGCGCAGACCAAGTCGCAAGGCCTGATCGCCTCGGCGATTGGTTTTGTGATGCTGCTGTCGGGCGCGACCGGGGTGTTTGTGGAGCTGCAGACCTCGCTCGAGCGCCTGTGGAACCATGGCGAAAAAGTCGACAAGAGCGGCACGCCCTGGTGGTACTCGCTGGTGCAGCGTGTGCGCGGCCTGGGCTATATCCTGGTGCTGGGCTTTTTGATGCTGATATCGCTGGTCCTCACCACGATGCTGAGCATGACCACGCGCTGGGCCGGCGCCGTGTTGCATATCGAGGCCCCCGGCATGCTGCTGGGCGTCATCAACGAGACCGTGTCCTTCCTGATCACCGTCACCTTGTTCGTCGGCATGATGCGTATCGGCACCGGCACTAAGCCCCGGCTGCGTTTTCTGATTGCCGGCGCGGCCATTGGCGCCTTCCTCTTCACCATCGGCAAGCAGGTGCTGGCCTGGTATCTGTCCACCGCTGCCGTGGTCTCGGCCTATGGCGCGGCCGGCTCGCTGGTGGTGCTGCTGATGTGGATCTATTTCTCGTCGGCTATTTTGCTGTTTGCCGCCAGCTGCGCGCGCGCACTGAACAGTGCTGACATTGCGCTGCATGGCAAAGGGGGAGGCGGGGCCGAGGAGGACAGCACGCGCCTGCGGCCAACGGCCGGGCAGGCCGCTACCGTGGATTTCCAGATCTAAGAACCTTTTCAAAGTCTCTACGCAGCAACAACAATGCGCCCGAGGGCGCATTGTTTTTTGGGAGGAGGGCTTAGCCGCTCCTTAGTGGGCCTGGGCCTTCACATCAAAGCCTTCGGCGCGGGTGTCATGGCGCATGAAGAACACCAGTGCAAACGCGACGACCGCCAGCGATGCCAGGAACATGACGGCGTAGACATCGTTGCCCATCTTGTCCTTCAAGGTGCCGAAGATCGTGGGGCCGATGTAGCCGCCCAGGTTGCCGATGGAGTTGATCCAGGCGATGCCCGCAGCGGCTGCGGTGCCGCTCAAAAAGGCGGTGGGCAGGGTCCAGAAGGTGGGCAGCGCGCTGAAGATGCCAAAGGCAGCCAGGGTCACCGCCGCCATCTTGGGCACCGGTGCGGCGGTGTTGGCGGCGATCAGCAGGCCGGCGACGATGCAGGCCAGCGGAATCAGCACAAACCATTTGCGCTCCTTCATGCGGTCGGAGCCGCGCGTCCAGAAGATCATCGCGATCGCGCCGACCAGGTAGGGGAAGGCGTTGATAAAGCCCACCTGCACATTGGACAGGCCACCAAAGCCCTTGATGATCTGCGGCAGGAAAAAGCCCAGGCCGTAGAGCGGCACGGTGATGCCCATGTAGACAAAGCCCAGCGCGATCACCTTGGGGTTGAGCAGGGTCTGCTTCCAGGAGATCTTGTGGATGGATTCGCGGTTCTGGCGCTCGGCCGTCAGGGTCTGGGCCAGCCAGGCGCGCTCTTCGTCGCTCAGCCACTTGGCATCCTGCGGGCCATCGGGCAGGTAGAACAGCACGACAAAGGTCAGGAAGATCGCGGGCAGCGCTTCGAGGATGAACAGCCACTGCCAGCCGTGCATGCCGCCCATGCCGTCCATGTCGAGGATAAAGCCGGAGATGGGCGCGCCGATCACTGTGGAGATGGGGATGGCAAACATGAACCAGCCCACAATGCGCGCCCGGTAGGCGGCCGGGAACCACAAGGTGATGTAGAAGATCACGCCGGGGAAAAAGCCCGCCTCGGCAATCCCCAGCAAAAAGCGCACGATGTTGAAGCTGGTGGCGCCGCCGACCCAGGCCTGCGCGGCCGACAGCACGCCCCAGCTGAACATGATGCGGGCAATCCATTTGCGCGCGCCAAACTTCTCCAGCGCCAGGTTGCTGGGCACTTCACAGAGAAAGTACGACAGAAAGAAGATACCGGCCGCGCTGCCAAAGACCGCTGCCGAGAACCCCAGGTCCTTGGACATGCTGGCCCCGGCAAAGCCGATATTGACGCGGTCGAGGTAGGCGATGAAGTAGCAGACCATCAGCAGCGGCAAGAGCCGCCAGCTGATCTTGGAGATGGTGCGCTGTTCCAGGGTGTCCATATTTGGTCTCCGATGCTGTTATGGGTAGGACGGGTGGCTAAGGTGCTTCGCTTTTGATAGCTGTATGTTCAGCTTTATCAAAGGCTTCTGCGGCTTTTTACATAGCTGATGCCATGGATCGCCGCTATTGTGCGCCGCAGCGCGCGCCGCCGCTATTGCGTCGGAGACAGATGCAAAAAAGCCCCGCGCAGCGCAGCTGCCGGGGCATGGAAACGGGGTCAGGGTCCGGAATCAGGCGGTCTTCATCGAGCCGGTATCGAGGTAACGCTGGTGCCAGGACAGCGCCTCGGTCAGGATGTGGGGCGTGTGCAGGCCGGCCGACTGGTGCATCGCGCGGTCCACATAGTCCTGCAGCATGGGGCGGAAGTCCGGGTGCGCGCAGCGCTCGATGATAAGCTTGGCGCGCTGCCTGGGCGAGAGGCCGCGCAGGTCGGCCAGGCCCTGCTCGGTGACGATGATCTGCGTGTCGTGCTCGGTATGGTCCACATGCGAGCACATCGGCACGATGCAGGAGATATGGCCGTTCTTGGCCACCGAGGGCGTGACGAAGAAGGACAGGTAGCCGTTGCGCGCAAAGTCGCCGCTGCCGCCAATGCCGTTCATCATGCTCGAGCCCATCACATGGGTGGAGTTGATGTTGCCGTAGATGTCAGCCTCGATCATCGAGTTCATCGCGATCACGCCCAGGCGGCGCACCAGCTCTGGGTGGTTGGAGATCTCCTGCGGGCGCAGGATGATGCGTTCGCGGTAGAAGTCGATGTTCTCCTCGAAATCGCGGTAGGCAGCTGCCGACAGCGAGATGGAGGTGGCCGAGGCGCGCGCCATCTTGCCCGTGCGCAGCAGGTCCAGCATGCCGTCCTGCAGCACCTCGGTAAAGCCCAGCAGGTTGTCGAAGGGGCCGGTGAGCAGGCCGGCCAGCACGGCATTGGCCACATTGCCCACGCCCGACTGGATGGGCAGCATCTCCTGGGGCAGGCGCCCCATCTTCATCTCGTGCGAGAGAAAGTCGATGATGGAGGCGGCAATGGTGTTGGAGTTGGCGTCCGGGGCGGCAAACACATTGTCGCGGTCACCCTTGTGGGTCTCGACGACGGCGACCACCTTGTCCAGGTCCACCTTCAGGTAGCCCTCGCCAATGCGGTCATCGGCGTGGGTCATGCGGATGGGCACGCGGCGCGGCGGGATGGCGGTGCCGTAGTAGATGTCGTGCATGCCTTCCATCTTGGCGGGAGGCTTGGTGTTCACCTCCAGGATCACCTTGTCGGCAATCTCCAGCCAGGTCTTGTTGTTGCCAACGGCAGTCGACGGGATCAGCAGGCCATCGGCGGTGATGCCCAGTACTTCGACCACCGCCACATGCATGTGGCCCAGAAAGCCGAACCAGGCATGCTGGGCGACGTGGGACAGGTGCATGTCGATGAAGTCGATGTCCCCGGCATTGATGGACTTGCGCGCGATCGGGTCGGTGTTGAAGGGCAGGCGCTGGCCGATGGCAGCGGCCTCGGCCAGCACGCCGTCGCATTCGGCAGCGGTGGAGGCGCCCGTCCAGACATTGATCTTGTAGGGCCGGCCGGCGGCATGCTCGGACTTGGCATGGGCTGCGATGGCCTGGGGCAGGGCCTTGGGGTAGCCTGCGCCGGTGAAGCCGCTCATGCCCACATTGGCGCCAGCAGGGATCAGCGCGGCCGCGTCGGCGGCGGACATGATGCGGGAGTGCAGCGCGCTGCAGCGCACACGGTCATTCAACGACATGGGGGGAGACTCCAGGAAGGTGTTTTCGTTATTGTCTACAGATGCTGCCCGGCGGCAATGGCCGGGCTGCGAGGCGGGCAAATCTTAGCAGTCGTTGCACCCGAAACCATTGAGGATCCGGGAATACCCGATTGTGGATAAGTGCTACTGCGCTCGCAATTTATTGTTGCACTGCAACAATTTAGCGCATAAAAAAGCCCGGGACAACCGGGCTTGGGGATGCGTTGGCGTGCCGCTCAGCGCTTGTCGCTGCGGTTGAGCAGCTGGTAGAGGATGATCGCGCCAAAGGTCGCGGTCCCGATGCCGCCCAGCGCAAAGCTGCCGAACTTCAGGGTGAAGTCACCGGTGCCGATGATCAAGGTGATCGCCGCAACGATCAGGTTCTTGTTCTGCGAGAAATCCACCTTGTTTTCCACCCAGATCTTGGCGCCGGCCACTGCAATCAGGCCGAACACCACGATGGATACGCCGCCCATGACGGGCAGTGGAATGGCCTGGATCAGCGCGCCGAACTTGGGCGAGAAGCCCAGCAGCAGCGCGATGAGGCCAGCGACCATGAACACCGCGGTGGAGTAGATGCGGGTGGCCGCCATCACGCCGATGTTTTCTGCATAGGTGGTCACGCCCGTGCCGCCCACGCCGCCGCTGACCATCGTGGCCACGCCGTCACCGATGAAGGCCCGGCCCATGTACTGGTCCAGGTTGCGGCCGGTCATGGCTGTCACGGCCTTGATGTGGCCCAGGTTCTCGGCCACGAGGATGATCACGATCGGGGCGATCAGCACCATCGCCTGGGGGCTGAACTGGGGTGCCGAGAAATTGGGCATGCCAATCCAGGCGGCCGTGGCCAGGCCCGACAGATCCACCGGCTTGCCCAGGCCCATGCCATTGGTCAGGAGGGCGTAGAGGACAGCTGCGGCAATCAGGCCCACCAGGATCAGCAGGCGCTGCACCATGCCCCGGGTGAGCACGGCCACCATGCCAACGCAGACAAAGGTCATCGCCTGCATCCAGCTCTCGAAGTTGTTGCTGGCCATGTTCTTGACGGGAACCGTGGCCAGGTTCAGGCCGATCACGGCGACGATCGCGCCCGTCACCACCGGTGGCATGAAGCGCTCGATCCAGCCCGTGCCCACCGCCTGCACGATAAAACCGATCAAGGTGTAGAGCAGGCCACAGGCGATGATGCCGCCCAGCGCCATGCCGATGTTGGCATTGGGCCCGGAGCCGGCGTAGCCGGTGGCGGCAATCACCACGCCGATGAACGCAAAGCTCGATCCCAGGTAGCTGGGCACGCGCCCGCCGGTGATCAAAAAGAAGATCAAAGTGCCGACGCCACTCATCAAAATGGCGACATTGGGATCAAAACCCATCAGAATGGGCGCCAAAATGGTCGAGCCAAACATGGCGATGACATGCTGCACCCCCATGATCGAGGTTTGTGGCCAGGGCAGGCGCTCATCGGGCGCGACAACATCATCAGCACCCGGGCGCACTTCGCGCCAGCGGGGAAGGAAGGAATCAGACATGGTTTTGGCAGGCCGCAGGCAGGGCTGCTCCGGGAGGGGCAGTTGCAGGCGAGCGAGAGAAAAGGTGCTGCATCATAGTGAATTTGGCAAGCCTTGTAGAGAGAGGGAAACTCTCTAACCAGCGCCAGAGCGGGGACTGCAAGGCCCCGCATGCCCGGGTCGGCGCAAGGCTGTGGTGCGGTAGCACTGGATTGTTGGGTGAATGCGATAGATAATCACAATGACATTGAGAACAAATACGGCTGGTTGCCTGCAGCAACCGGCCTGTTTCGGGAGAGAGGGTTTCCATGAACTGTGTGCAATGTGGCGAGGCATTGGCCGCCAGCGCTAAATTCTGTCGAAAATGCGGCTGCAAGGTGCAGAGCGCAGCGGCGCCCGAGGCCGTAGCCAGCCCCCGCAGTGCGCCGGCTGCGCCGGTGGCCGCCTACGCCACCTGCCCCGATTGCGGCGCGCTGTGCAAGGGCCAGGCGCTGTTTTGCAAGCAATGCGGATGCCGGTTTGAAGAGGCGCCTGGTTTTGAGGACACGGCTCCCTACTGGGACGCGCCGCTGAGCGTGGCCGAAGAAAAGGCCATTCTGGTCTTTGGCAATGTGCAGGACAGCTCCCTGCCGCCCTCCAGCTTGCCGCCCGGCGAGCGCATCCAGACCAGCGCTGCGATGGTGATTGGCGGCGCGGCGGCGAGCCCGGCAGCGGCCGTGCCGGCGCCCGCGTTGCGCGAGCCCGAGGTGCCCTTGTGGGAGACCGATGCCGCTGCCAAGCGTGCCCCTCCCGTCGCAGCGGACCCCCCTCTGCGGC